>NZ_CP088251.1:616500-924750 GCF_021117405.1 Frateuria edaphi | reverse complement strand
CCTGCACGTCCTGGGCGTGCGCCAGCGACAGGCGCTCGTAGCGGGCCAGGATCTCGAACGGCGTGAGGTTCGCGCTCTCGTTCATGCCGCGCTCGGCAACAGGTCATTGATGCAGGTCAGCAGTTCCTTCTCGTTGACCGGCTTGGTGATGAACGCGCGCGCGCCCTGGCGCAGGCCCCAGACGCGGTCGGTTTCCATCGACTTGGTGGTGATCATCACGATCGGCACGTTCGAGGTGACCGGGTCGCGCGTGAGCGTGCGGGTGGCCTGGAAGCCGTTCATGCCGGGCATGATGACGTCCATGATGACCAGGTCCGGCAGCTCGGCGCGGACGCGCTCGATGCCTTCCTCGGCGGTACTGACGGCGGCGACCGCGTAGCCGGCCTTCTCGAGCAGCGTGGTGAACACGCGCACGTCGGTCGGTGAGTCGTCGATGATGAGAATCTTTGCCACAGGTCTCCCCTATAAGACGCTGCAGTCAGTGGCTTTTCAAACCGTGCTGACGTGACGATGGATGGCGCCAAGCAGTTCGTCGCGGGTGAACGGCTTGGTCAGGTATTGCTCGGCGCCGACGATGCGGCCGCGGGCCTTGTCGAACAGGCCGTCCTTCGAACTCAGCATGATCACCGGCGTGGCGCGGAACTGCGGGTTGTTCTTGATCAGCGCGCAGGTCTGGTAGCCGTCCAGCCGCGGCATCATGATGTCGACGAAGATGATGGCCGGCTTCTGGTCGGAGATCTTCGCCAGCGCCTCGAAGCCATCGACGGCCGTGAGCACCTCGCAGCCTTCCTTCTTGAGCAAGGTTTCGGCCGTTCGCCGGATGGTCTTGGAGTCATCGATCACCATGACCTTCAGACCGGACAAGCCGTTATCGCTCGTATTCAAGTTCACTCAACCCCCCTGCTGCCCGCCCGAGGCTCAGGTAAGGCACACGGGCCGGGCGGATGCCGACCAGTGTGCATAAAAAACCGCAACTTGTTCTGTGGTTGCGTTCCGGTTGCCGGCAACGCATTCATTGCGTTGCTGTTTACCGCCTGTCACAAGCGGCGTCAAGCAAAAATCAAGGCGTGGAGCCGGCTGATGGGTTGTATCGGCAAACGCGTCAGTTCTTGAGCGAACGCGTCAGAACTTGCCGCATTGCGCCCCCTCGGCCACCATCCTGACCTGCCGCGCATGCCACTTGCCCATCCCCGGCTGCGCATCTTCCTGCCACGGAGCATTTTTCATGCCGCTTTCGGTCGCCGTGCTGATGGATCCGATCAGCACCATCAAGGTCGCCAAGGACACCAGCTTCGCCATGCTGCTGGAGGCGCAACGCCGCGGCCATGCGCTGCATTACATGGAACAGGGTGACCTCGGGTTGCGCGATGGCGTCCCGTTCGCCCGCCTGGCGCCGTTGTCGGTGCGGGACGACCCGTCCGGCTGGTACACGCTGGGCGAGCGCCATTGGCGCGACCTGAGCGAGATGGACGTGGTGCTCATGCGCAAAGACCCACCGGTCGATGCGCAGTTCATCTACGACACCATGGTGCTGGACGCGGCCCAGCGCTCGGGCGTGCAGGTGGTGAACAATCCGCAGGCCCTGCGCGACTGCAACGAGAAGCTGTTCACCCTGCAGTTCCCCCAATGCATCGCGCCCACGCTGGTTTCGCGCGACGCCAGCGAGCTGCGCCGTTTCGTCACCGAACACGGCGAGGTGGTGCTCAAGCCGCTGGACGGCATGGGCGGGCGCGGAATCTTCCGGGTCAGGGCCGGCGACAGCAACCTCAACTCGATGCTCGAAACGCTGCTGGCCGGGGGCATGCACGGCGAAGGCCGGCATTTCACCATCGCGCAGAAGTTCATCCCGGCGATCAGCGCGGGAGACAAGCGTATCCTGCTTGTCGATGGCGAACCGGTGCCTTACGCACTGGCGCGCATCCCCCAGGGCGACGAGTTCCGCGGCAACCTCGCCGCCGGTGGCCGCGGCGTGGGCGTGCCGCTCAGCGAACGCGACCGCTGGATCGCGGCCCAGGTTGCGCCCGAATTGCGTCGCCGCGGCCTGCGTTTCGTGGGTCTGGACGTGATCGGCGACTACCTCACCGAGATCAACGTCACATCCCCGACGTGTGCGCGCGAACTGGACGCGCAGTTCGGGCTTAATATCGCTGGATTGCTGTTCGACGCGATCGAGAACGTCCCCGCGTGAGTGCCACCGTCCGCCGTCCCGACACCCCTGATCCGATCGGGGCGACCTTGCTGTTCTCCCTGCTGCTGCACGGCGTGCTGGTGCTCGGGTTGACGTTTCATTTCGTCAAGCCCAGGCCGAGCCTGCCGACGCTGGACGTGACCCTGGTCGACGTCGCCAACCGCGATGCGCCGGACAAGGCCGACTTCCTGGCGCAGGCCAACAACCGCGGCGGCGGCAACAGCGACGAGGTCGGCCGTCCCACCGAGCGGCTGTCCGGCCTGCTGCCGGTACCGAACAACGGTGGCGCCCCCCTGCCACTGCAAGAGCAGCACCTCCAGGCCCAGAACGCCACCCCGGACCGTTTGGTCACGACGATCGGAAACAGCAGGCACAAAGTGGCGAGCGACACGGCCGACACGGCGCGGCCTGAAACCGAACAGCCGTCCGACCTCGAACGGCTCCGGCAGGAAGCGGCCAGGCTGACCGCCGAGCGGGACCGCAAGGTCAAGCGTTACGCCAAGCGCCCGGTGAAGAAATTCCTCTCGGCCAATACCGCCGAAGGCATGTATGCGGCCTATCTCCACGGCTGGTTCAAGCGTGTCGAGCGCATCGGCAACCTCAACTATCCCGACGAGGCCCGGCGCCAGCACATCCACGGCGATCTCGAGGTCAGCGTAGGGCTGAATCGCGACGGCACCATCGCCGAGATTCAGGTCATCCGCAGTTCGGGATCACCGGTGCTGGACAACGCGGCCAAGCGCATCGTGCATCTCTCGGCACCGTTCCCGCCATGGCCGCAGGACAAGCAGGGCACCACCATTCTCTACATCGACCGGGTGTGGGAGTTCGGCGCCGACGACACGCTGCGCCATCGTTGAGCCGCGGCAGGCGGGATCGAGGGTTCACCCAACGCAGGCGCTTCACATCGCGCGCGTTACAACGAATGCCCTCCCCCGCATTACAATGGCCGCATGAGCGCCGTCCCCAACCCGCAGACCCTCGCCGGACATTTCCTGATCGCCATGCCGAGCCTGGCCGAGCCGCCGTTTTCGCGCAGCGTGGCTTTCCTGTGCCAGCACGACGAGGACGGTGCCGTGGGCCTGCTGGTCAACCGGCTTTCCGAATACCGGCTCGGCGACGTGCTGGCGCAGCTCAAGCTCGACTGCAGCGACCTGGAGCTGGCCGACCGGCCGGTGCTGATCGGCGGTCCGGTGCAGCAGGAGCGCGGGTTCGTGCTGCACCGCGAGCACGGCCACTGGGAATCGAGCTATCGCATCAACGCCGAATGGTCGGTGACCACCTCGCGCGACATCCTGGTTGCCATGGCGGCCGGCGAAGGACCGCAGGATGCATTGATGGCGCTGGGCTACGCGGGCTGGAGCGCCGGCCAGCTCGAGCAGGAACTGAAAGACAACAGCTGGCTCACCGCAGAAGCGAACGAGCGGGTGATGTTCCACACCCCGCTGGAAGAACGCTGGAGCGCGGCCGCCGGCCTGGTCGGTGTCGATCCGCTGCAGCTTCCCGGCTACGCGGGCCACGCGTGACCGGCTGGCGGGCGATCGACGACACGGTCGAGCACGCATGAGCTGCGTGCTGGGTTTCGACGTCGGCAACAAGCTGATCGGCGTGGCCATCGGCAACACCATCACCGCAAGCGCCCGCGCCCTGGCTGTCATACCCGTTCGCGACAGCGGCCCGGACTGGGCGCAATTGGACGTGCTGCATAAGCAATGGCAGCCGGACACACTAGTCGTGGGCCTGCCGCTTGCGCTGGACGGCACCGTGCAGCCGGCCACCCGGCTGGCCCGCCGTTTCGCCGAACACTTGCGCGAGCGCTACCGGGCGCCGGTCGCCCTGGTGGACGAACAGCACAGCTCGCAGGAAGCCGCGCAGCGCTTCGCGCAGGCGCGTGCCGCCGGCACGAAGCGCCGCAGCGACGCGGCCAATATCGATGCGGAAGCCGCCGCGGTGATCCTCGAACGCTGGCTTGCCGCAGCAACCGCCTCCCACTAGCTTGAGCCTGGCCATCGCATGTTCATCCCTTCCCGCGCCTTCGAACCGCCCGCCATGAGCCCTCGCCTGCGCCACTTGACCACGCTGGAAAACCTGCCCCGCGCCTGCATCGAGCGCCTGCTCGATCGCGCGCTGTCGATGCGCGACGCCTGTGCCCACGGCACCCGCAAGCTCGACCTGCTCAACGGGCGAACCGTGCTCAATTTGTTCTTCGAACCGTCCACGCGCACGCGTACGTCGTTCGAACTGGCCGCTCGCCGGCTGGGCGCGGACGTGATCAATTTCGACATCGGCTTCTCCTCCACCAGCAAGGGCGAAGAGTTGTTCGACACGCTGCACACGCTCGAGGCAATGCACCTGGACGCCATCGTGGTGCGCCACAAAGCCTCCGGAACGCCCGAGGAGCTGGTGCGCCACGCGATGAGCGGCGTATCGGTGATCAACGCCGGTGACGGCAACCGCGCGCATCCCACCCAAGGCCTGCTCGACGTGATGACCATCCGCGAGCACCGCCCGGATTTCGAGAACCTGGCGGTGGTGATCTGCGGCGACATCAAGCACTCGCGCGTGGCGCGCTCGGACGTGCATGCGCTCACCGCGATGGGAGTGCGGGAGATTCGCCTGTGCGGCCCCGCGCCGCTGATGCCGTCGCAGGAGGAATTTCCCCGCTGCGTATTCGTCGAGGATTTCGACGAGGCGATCGCCGGCGCCGATGCGGCGATCATGCTGCGCCTGCAGAAGGAGCGCATGAGCGCCACCGAACTTCCCGACGAGGCGGCGTACTTCGCCCGCTACGGCCTGGATACCCGCCGCCTCGGGTTGGCGGCCAAGGGCTGCCTGGTGATGCATCCGGGCCCGATCAACCGCGGCGTGGAAATCGCCTCGGACGTTGCCGACGGCGCGCAGTCGAAGATCCTCGAGCAGGTCGGCAACGGCGTGTTCGTCCGCATGGCGGTGCTGGGCGAGCTGCTCGCCCGCTGATCGCGGGCTTAAAGCCCCAACTGCAGGCACAGGCGGTTCGCCTCGGGGGCGCGGCATAATGGCCGCGCCTCTTTTTCTTTTTCAGGGAACCGAATCATGCGATCGACGAAGCGCACTCTCGCGCTGGCTTTGGCTGGCCTGTTGCTGGCGGCGTGTGGACACAAGGACAAGGACGCCCCGCTGGCCTTCGCCCCCGCGGACACGCCCTACGTGGTGGCCAACCTGGACGTGCTGGACGACGACACCCGCGCCGCCCTGTTCGCCCAGGCCGATGCCCAGATGCCGGCGGAAGTGGCCCAGCTGCGCGCCGCCGCCGACGAGATGGCCGCCAAGGACGCCGACACGGCCAACCTGCTGCGCGCCTTCGCCAAGGAGCTGGACGGCAAGACGGTCGAATCGTTCTCGCAGGGCGCCGGACTGGACCTCAAGGGCTACTCCGCGCTTTATGGCCTGGGCCTGGCGCCGGTGCTGCGTTTCCAGCTCAGCGACACTGACGCGTTCGAAGCGTTCGTCGGTCGCCTGGAATCCGCGTACGGCAAGAAGTTCGACGTCGCCAGCGTCGACAAGCAGAGCTACCGCCGCCACGTCTCGGTCGCCACGGGCACCCAGCTCATCCTGGCCGTGGTCGGCAAGCAGGCTGTCGCAGCGATCCTGCCCGCGGACGCTGCCCAGCCGCTGCTGCGCCAGGCGCTGGGCCTGGATCGCCCGGCCAGGAACCTTCAGGATGACGGCCGTCTCGCCAAGCTGGCCAAGGCCCGGGGCTACGAGCAGTGGGCGGTGGGCGAGCTCGACCTGACCCGCGCCCTGCCACTCGCCGCCAGCGGCAAGGACCCGTTGTTCAACGCCCTGCTCAAGGCCCGCGCGCAGGCCGAGTCGGCCAAGACGGGCGAGCCGGTCGCCAACCAGTTGCAGATCCCGCCCAGCTGCCAGGTCGATGCCACGCGCATCGCCAGCCGCGTGCCGCAACTGAGCTTCGGCTACACCCGGCTCGAAGCCAAGCACCAGGACATGCGTTGGGACGTCTCGCTGGCCAGCGACATCACCCAGGCCTTCAGCGGCCTGAAAGTGGAGTTGCCGGGACTCGGCACGACGCAGGCCACCTCGCCGTTCGAATTCTTCCTGGCCCTGCCGGTCGCGCAGATGCGCGCTTTCTGGGGCGCCCAGGCCGACGCGGTGGCAGCGAAGCCTTTCACCTGCCCCGCCCTGACCGACCTCAACGACACCTTCGCCAAGCTGGGTCAGAACATGCAGAAGGCGGCCATCCCGCCTTTCGGCGATCTGCTCGGACTGGGCCTCTCACTGGACAGCTTCACACCCGGCCAGGCCAATGCCATGCCGCAGTTCACCGGCCGACTGGTGCTTGGTACCAGCAATCCGGCCGGCCTGCTGGCGATGGGCCAGATGATGACCCCCGCACTGGCACAGCTGAAGCTCACGGCCGACGGGAAGCCGGTGGCGTTGCCGCCTAACCTCGCCAACATGTTCGGCCAGCCGGCGTGGCTGGCGATGGGCGCGAAGAGCCTCGGGCTCGGCATGGGCGCGGGCGAGGATGGCAAGCTTGCCGACGCGCTCAAGGCACCGATCGGCGACGCCGGCCAGATGCTGCGCATGCACCTCAACGGCCAGATGTACCTGGACTGGGTCAACCTGATGCAGCAGAAGGCCGACAGCCTGGCTTCCGCGGCAGCGGCGCTGAGCAAGGATGAGTCGGCCGGCACGGAAGACCCGGCCGACAAGGCCGCCACCGAGGCGCGCACCAAGGCGCAGTTCGCAGCCATGCGCGCCCAGGCGGCGCGCATCGAATCGATGGATGCCGAAGCCCACGTCGATGGCAACGGCCTGGTGATCAGCGGCCAGACCACGCTCAAGTAAGCGAGCGCCAAAGGCTTGCCAGACGGGGCGCCTCCAAGGGTGCCCCGTTTTTTTGGGTGCTGCTTCCATGCATGCACGTGACGCGAGCGCGCAACAGGCCGCTCACCCTCCTTTCGCGCCGTCCGAACCTTCCTTTCAGCCAGCCGTTCACAACGGTAATTGCCACTGAACGGCGAACCGGCTGACGCACAACTTGTTCACGGGAGCCCTGTTGCGATGACTCCCGCGGTGCAAACGCATCGTGTTGCGACATTCACCCAAGGAGAGTGCCATGCGTACCCATTCCGCGTTCCATCGAGCCTTCATCGCCGCCGGCCTGACCGCTGCGTTGGCCGCCGTGCCGTTCGCGCAGGCCCTCGCCCAGGACGCCGACGCGCAGTCCAGCGGCAGCATGCAATCGAGCGACCAGACCGTGCCGGGCAAGGTGGACGATGCCTGGATCACCACCAAGGTGAAGTCCGAATTCGCCACCACCTCCGAGATCCCCGCCAGCAAGATCTCTGTGGACACCCATGACGGCATGGTGCGGCTGACCGGTACGGTCGCCAGCAACATGGACAAGAACCGCGCCATCCAGGTCGCGCACAACGTCAAGGGCGTCAAGAGCGTCGATGCCACCGGCCTGACCGTGACCGCAGGTGCGGATTCTCCGTAACCCACCCCCGCCCGGCGCCAATCGGGCAATAAAAAAAAGGAGCCCCCGGGGCTCCTTTTTTTATCCGTCGAGCTTCCGCGTACCAGGAGGATTTCGACTTCGGTGTTGCGCGCCAGTGCCCGGCGCGAGCGGATGATGGTGATTCGCGACGCCTCTCAGCGCCGGAGCATGCCGCCGCCGAACTGGCTGTTGTCGCGGGTATCTTCCAGCTCTACGCCTTCCAGACCCTGGGACAAGGTGTGCGCATCGCCGCCCTGGGCCAGCTTGATGCGCAAGCGCACCTCGTTGGAGCTGTCGGCGTGGCGAAGTGCGTCCTCGTAGCTGATCTCGCCGGCGTGATAGAGCTCGACCAGGCTCTGGTCGAACGTGCGCATGCCGAGGTTGACCGAGTCCTTCATCACTTCCTTGATCTTGTGGATCTCGCCCTGGCGGATGTAGTCCTGCACCAGCGGCGTGCCCAGCAGCACCTCGACTGCCACGCGCCGCGCCTTGCCGTCGGGCGTGGGGATCAGCTGCTGCGCCACGATGCCCTTGAGGTTCAGCGACAGGTCCATGAACAACTGCTGGCGCCGGTCTTCGGGGAAGAAATGCAGGATGCGGTCGATCGCCTGGTTGGCGTTGTTCGCATGCAGCGTGCACAGGCACAGGTGTCCGGTCTCGGAGAAGTTGATCGCGTACTCCATCGTCTCGCGGGTACGCACCTCGCCGATCAGGATCACGTCGGGCGCCTGGCGCAGGGTGTTCTTCAGCGCGTTGTCCCAGCTGTCGGTGTCGATGCCGAGCTCGCGCTGGGTAATGATGCAGCCCTCGTGCTTGTGCACGTACTCGATCGGGTCTTCGATCGTGATGATGTGGCCGGTCGAATTCTGGTTGCGGTAACCCACCATCGCGGCCAGCGAGGTCGACTTACCCGAACCGGTGGCGCCGACGAAGATGATGATGCCGCGCTTGGTCATCGACAGCGTCTTGAGCACCGGCGGCAGCGTGAGCTCCTCGAAGGTCGGGATCTTCGACTCGATCCGGCGCAGCACCATTCCCACGCAGTTGCGCTGGTAGAAGCACGACACGCGGAAGCGGCCCACGCCCTGCGCTGAGATCGCGAACTGGCACTCGTGGGTCTTCTCGAACTCCTCGCGCTGCGCCGGCGTCATGATGTTGAGCACCATGTCGCGCGCCTGCTGCACGGACAGCGGGCTCTGCGTGATCGGCACGACGCGGCCCTGCAGCTTCATCGACGGCGCCACGCCGGCGGTGACGAACAGGTCCGATGCCTTCTTGTGCACCATCAGCTTGAGGAAGGAGGTGAAGTCGAAATCGCTCATGGTGGTCTCCTCCGGGAGACGGATCCGGGGTGAAACAGCAGGAAGGCGCGGCGCCGTTCCTTACTTGAAAATGTCCTTGTTCTTGGCATACCCGATGGCTTCCTGCCGCGCGACCAGGCCGCGCTTGACGAGATCCTGCAGGATCTGGTCCAGCGTCTGCATGCCGTACTGCTGGCCGGTCTGGATCGCCGAGTACATCTGCGCGACCTTGTCCTCGCGGATCAGGTTGCGGATCGCAGGGACCGCGACCATGATCTCGTGCGCCGCGATTCGCCCGCCGCCGACCTTCTTGAGCAGCGTCTGGGAAATCACCGCGCGCAACGATTCGGAGAGCATCGAGCGCACCATCGGCTTCTCGCCGGCCGGGAACACGTCGATGATGCGGTCGATGGTCTTGGCCGCCGAGCTGGTGTGCAGGGTGCCGAACACCAGGTGACCGGTTTCCGCGGCGGTCAGCGCCAGGCGGATGGTTTCCAGGTCGCGCAACTCGCCGACCAGGATGTAGTCGGGATCTTCGCGCAGCGCCGAGCGCAACGCCTCGTTGAAGCCGTGGGTGTCGCGATGCACCTCGCGCTGGTTGACCAGGCACTTCTGCGAGGTATGCACGAACTCGATCGGATCTTCGACCGTGAGCATGTGCCCGTATTCGTTCTTGTTGATGTGGTCGACCATCGCCGCCAGCGTGGTCGACTTGCCCGAACCGGTCGGGCCGGTGACCAGGATCAGCCCCTGCGGCTGTTCGATCAGCTCGCGGAAGATGCGCGGCGCGCCGAGGTCTTCCAGGGTCAGCACTTCGGATGGAATCGTGCGGAACACCGCGCCGGCGCCGCGGTTCTGGTTGAACGCGTTGACGCGGAAGCGCGCCAGGCCGGGAATCTCGAACGAGAAGTCGGTCTCGTAGAACTCTTCGTAGTCGCGCCGCTGCTTGTCCGACATGATGTCGTAGATCAGCGAATGGACCTGCTTGTGCTCCAGCGGCGGGATGTTGATGCGACGCACGTCGCCGTCCACGCGGATCATCGGCGGCAGGCCGGCCGAAAGATGCAGGTCCGAGGCCTTGTTCTTGACCGAAAAGGCCAACAGTTCGGCGATGTCCATCGGGCGTTTCCCCTTAAAACGTTCGTCTGGATGAATAGCGGTACTGCGCAGGGGACCGCCCGGTCGCGCGCTCGCGCACGCGCCCCGTCGCCTTCGAGCCGGCCATCCGACAACCCCCTCGCAACGAGCCGATACTACTCGCGCGAATGGCTTTGCGACCAGTGGGTTGGCGGCTTCGGATGCGGAAACTGCGATGGCTTCCCGCCAGTTCCCTTGTCCCCTGCCGGAACGCCCTACCCTTCGCTGGACCGGACATGGTGGTCGCGCACGGCTGCGCTCCTGCAGGGGTTGGGCCGGCCGTGTCACCCGCCCGCCGGCCGCTTCGGGTTAAGGTATCGGGCCCCACAACCCAAGGGACCGGCATGACACGACTTGCCTTCATCGGCGGCGGAAACATGGCCCGCAGCCTGATCGGCGGCCTGCTCAAGACGGGCGCTGCGGCTTCGTCCATCCGCGTGGCCGAACCGCAGGCGCAGGCGCGCGAAGCACTCGCCCGCGAGTTCGGTGTGGCGACCTTCGCCGAAAACCGGCTGGCCGCCGAGGACGCCGACATCCTGCTCCTGGCGGTCAAGCCGCAGATCATGCCGGCGCTGCAGGCCGAGCTGCGCGATGTGCTGCAACGCCAGCGCCCGCTGGTGATTTCCATCGCCGCCGGCGTGCGGCTCGACCAGCTCGAGCGCTGGTTCGGCGCACATCTGCCGATCGTGCGCTGCATGCCCAACACGCCCGCCCTGATCGGCGCCGGCGCCACCGGCCTGTGCGCCAACGCCCGGGTCAGCCCGCCGCAGAAGGCGCAGGCGCAGCACATCCTGGACGCGGTGGGGCTGACCCGCTGGATCGACGACGAAGCGCTGATGGATACCGTCACCGGATTATCCGGCTCGGGGCCGGCCTACTTCTTCGCGCTGGTCGAAGCGCTGGAGGACGCCGCGACGGCACAGGGCCTCCCGCGCGAGACCGCGCGGGCGCTGGCCGCGCAGACCTGCCTGGGCGCCGGCCGCATGCTGGTCGAGAGCGGCGAGGCCCCGGGCGAGCTGCGCCGGCGGGTCACTTCGCCCAACGGCACCACCCAGGCTGCGCTGGAAAGCTTTGCCGCCGACGGCCTGCCGCGCATCGCAGCCCATGCCGTGGCCGCCGCGACCCGACGCGGGGCCGAACTGGCCGCCGAACTGGACGCCAAGGAGTCACGCCCGTGATCTACCTGCTGAACGCGTTTTCGCTGCTGCTGGAGATCGCCTTCGATGTCGTGGCCACGCTGTTCGTGCTGCGGCTGCTGGCCGAGGCCGGGCGCGCCGACTTCCGCAACCCGATCAGCCAGTTCGTCTATCGCTACACCAATCCGGTACTGGCACCGATCCGGCGCGTGCTGCCCAACTGGCGCCGGCTCAACCTGGCCGCGCTGCTGGTGTGCTACCTGGTGATGCTGGTCAAGCGCGTGGTGCTGTTCGCGTTGGTCGGGACATTGCCGCATCTGACCGGGCTGCTGGTGCTGGCACTGGCCGACCTGCTCGACTTCGTGCTGCTGTTCTACCTGGTGCTGGTGTTCGGCTGGTCGCTGCTCAGCATGTTCGCCGTGGACACCTACCACCCCGTACTGCGGCTGGTGGAGGGCATCGTCGACCCGCTGCTGAAGCCGCTGCGCGGCAAGCTCGTGGTGGGCATGCTCGACTTCTCGCCGGCCGTGGTGATGATCGTCCTGCTGCTCGCGCGCATCCTCGTCGCGGCGCCGCTTTTCGACTGGGGTAACCAGCTGGCGCGCGGGTTTTAGCCGCCTCACTTAGCAGGCGCGTACCTGTGCGCGCCTGCGGGCATCCGGTCGCGCCCAGGGGCGCTCCTACAGGCGTCGGTTCGCCCAGGCCGCAATGATGCGGTGCAGTTCGTCCAGCCCATCGAACAACGCGGCCGGCCCCGGCTGCAGGATGATGGGCGACTTGACCTCATGCAGCTCGCCGGCGCGTACCGCCGGAATGGCGTCCCAGCCCGGGCGCGCCGCCACCTTCTCCGGGCGGAAGCGCTTGCCGCACCACGAACCCATGATGATGTCCGGCGCGCGGCGCACGACCTCCGCGCCATCGGCCAGGATGCGCTGTTTTGCCAGCGACTCGCGCGCCAGCTCGGGAAAGGCGTCCTCGCCGCCGGCGATACCGATCAGTTCGGCCACCCAGCGGATGCCGGTGATGATCGGCTCGTCCCATTCCTCGAAATACACCTTCGGCCGCCGCGGCAGCTGCGCGGCCGCCACGCGGACTTCGGCGATGTGCGCTTCCGCGCACCGCGCATACGCCTCGGCCTTCTCGTAGGCGCCGACCATGGCCCCCAACCGGCGGATGTAGGCCAGGATGCCTTCCACGCTGCGATGGTTGCTGATCCATACCTCCACGCCAGCCTTGATCAGATCACGCGCGATGTCCGCCTGGATGTCGGAAAAACCGATCGCCAGGTCCGGCTCCAGTTTCAGGATCTCGCCGATCTTCGCGCTGGTGAACGCCGAAACCTTGGGCTTTTCCTTGCGGGCCCGCGGCGGCCGCACGGTGAAACCGGAGATGCCGACGATGCGGTGCGCCTCGCCCAGCGCATAGAGCACTTCGGTCGGTTCTTCGGTGAGGCAGACGATGCGTTGCGGAAAACCGTCCATCAGTGCCCCAGCACGGTCACCGAAACCCTGCGCTGGTGCGGCTCGCGGCGGTGTTCCCACAGGTAGATGCCCTGCCACGTCCCCAACTGCGGCTTGCCGCCATGGACCGGCACGGTGAGGCTCACGCCGGTGAGGATCGCGCGGACGTGGGCCGGCATGTCGTCCGGCCCTTCGGCGTCGTGTTCGAACAGGGGATCGCCATCACGCACGGCGCGCGCGAACCAGCGTTCCAGGTCCGCGCGCACGGTCGGATCGGCGTTCTCGCAAATCAGCAGCGAGCAGCTGGTGTGCAGGGTAAAGACGTTGGCGATGCCGGTCTGCACGTGACTGGCGGCGATCGCCTCGGCCACCTTGCTGGTGATATCGCAGAAGCCACGCTCGCGCGTGTGCACGACGAAACCGTTCTGGGCGACGTGCGGCGCGGGCTGGGCGTGGCTCACGGGTAGAGCAGCCGGTTGGTCCAGGTCTGCCCGTGGCGGCTCCAGCGCACGCGCTCGTGCAGCCGGAACTGCGCGCCGTACCAGAACTCGACCATGTCCGGCTCTACCACGAAGCCGCCCCAGTGCGGCGGGCGCGGCACGTCGCGGCCCTCGTATTCCTTCTCGCACCGCGCCATGCGCTGCTCGAAGGTGTCGCGGTCCGGCAGCGTCTGCGACTGCAGCGACGCCCACGCGCCAATCTGGCTGCCGCGCGCACGGCTGGCGAAATAGGCGTCGGACTCCTCCGCCAGCAGCTTGCGCGCCGCGCCCTCCACGCGAACCTGCACGCCCTGGCGCAGCTGCTTCCAGTGGAAGCAAAGCGCAACCTGCGGATGCGCGTCCAACTGCACGCCCTTGTCGCTTTCGTAGTTCGTGAAGAAGCGGAAACCCCGCTCGTCGGCGCCCTTCAGCAGCACGACGCGCGAGCTGACCCGGCCGGCCGCGTCGGCGGTCGCCAGGTTCATCGCAGTGGGTTCGGGGTCGCCGCCGGTGGTGGCCTCGTCCAGCAGGCCGCGGAAGGTATCCAGGATCTCGCGTTTGAGCATGACTCTTGCATCGTGGCGGCGCCGCGCCATCATGCGCGGATGACCAACGATGCTAGCACGCAGAACGTCGCCCTCGCCGGCCACCTGCTCGACCACTATGCCGGGCGCATCGCGCGTTCACGCCGCCCCTACATCCTGGGGCTGTCGGGCCTGCAGGGCAGCGGCAAGAGCACCCTCGCGCGGGTGATGAAGGCCGGCGCCGAAACCCGCGGCTGGGCCACCGACGTGCTCACGCTGGACGACTTCTATTATCCGCGCAGCGAGCGCGAGGCCCTGGCGCGCGAAGTGCATCCGTTGCTGCGCACCCGCGGCGTGCCCGGGACGCACGAGATCGAACTGCTGCTCTCGGTGCTGGCGGCGCTGCCGCAGGCATCGGAGAAACTGCCGGTCACCTGGCCGCGCTTCGACAAGGGCCGCGACACCCGCGTGCCGCCCTCGCGCTGGCCCAAGGTGACGCGGCCACCGAAGCTGGTGATCCTTGAAGGCTGGGCGCTGGGCCTGCGCCCGCAACTGCAGGCGGCGCTGGAAACACCGGTCAACGCGCTCGAGCGCGACGACGACCCGGACTGCCGCTGGCGACATTGGGTGAACAAGCAGTTGCGCGCCTACCAGCCGCTGTGGCGCAAGCTCGATGCGCTGATCGTGCTGCAGGCGCCCAGTTGGGACGTGGTGCGCCGCTGGCGCGGCGAACAGGAGGAGGCCCTGCTCGCGCGCAAGGCACCACTGGCGATGGATGCCGAGGCGATGGTCCGCTTCCTGGCGCACTTCGAGCGCCTTAGCCGCCACGCGCTGGCCACGTTGCCTGCGCTGGCCGACAGCATGGTCGAGTACGACGAGGACCGGCACGTCACCGGCCTGGCCCACGCCTGAGCACGCCACCGCTCTGCACGAGCCCGCTTGTGGGCAAAGCTCTTCCTAGTCGCCTCAGAAGCGGGCTCTATCGTTCCTCGCGCAGCACCCCGGCGTAGCCGTCGCGCGCATCCGGCCACCCGGGCGCCCAGCCGCTGGCCCTCAACCGTGCATTGCCGAGCCGCTTGCTGCCCACGCCCGCCGGTCCCGGTCCCTCTGGGGGCGGGGGCGCACCGACGAGTGACGCCAGGTGGTCGTACAACACGTGCAGAGGGAGCGGCGTGTCATCCACGCCAAGGTAGAGCGGGCGTGGATCGGACAATTGCAGCAGATGCACGATCGCCGTAGCGGCGTCGTCGACATGGATCCGGTTCGCCCAATGCGGTGCCCCACGAGGCACGGCTGCCTGACCGGCGAGCAGCCGCTCGATCAGCTGCAGGCGCCCGGGTCCGTAAAGCCCGGCCAGTCGCAGCACCGTCGCTGGCAGTGCCTGCGTCGCCAGCCAACGCTCGGCTTCGAGCAGCACGGCGCCGTTGAAACCGGGCGGAGCCGGTGGCGTGTCCTCGTCGACCCAGCGGCCTTCCCGCTCGCCGTAGACGGCGCTGGAGGAGACGAACACGATGCGCGCCAGTCGGCTCTTATCCAGGCGATCCAGCAATCCGCGCAAGCCATGGAGGAACACCGCCTCGTACGCCGCCCGCTCGCGCGCGCCCGGCGCGGGCAGGTAAGCCAGGCGCGTGATTCCGTCGGGTAGCTTTCCAAGCGTGGCGGGCGCGGTCAGGTCGCCGGAAAGCCAGCGGATGCCGTCGTCGCTGTCCGCCGGGGGACGCCGGCGCAGCGCATAAATCTCGTGCCCCTGCGCGCGCAGCAGCCGCGCCGCGCGCTGCCCCACATCGCCGCAGCCGGCCAGCAAGACGCGTTCGCCCGTGGTTGCTAGCATGCGCGCATGAACCCCTCGTGCAACCTGTTCCTGATCGGCCCGACCGGTGCCGGCAAGACGTCGATCGGTCGACGCCTCGCCGCGCATTATGGCCTGCCGTTCCTCGATCTCGACCAGGAGATCGAACGCCATTGCGGCGTGGACGTGCGCTGCGTGTTCGAGATCGAGGGCGAGGCGGGCTTCCGCCAGCGCGAGGGCGCGCTGCTCGATGCGCTCAGCGCACGTGCCGGTGTGCTGCTGGCCACCGGTGCCGGCGCGGTGCTGGATCCGGTCAATCGCCGGCGCCTGGCCGAACGCGGTTTCGTGCTGTGGCTCGACACTACGGTCGAACAGCAACTCGAACGCCTGGCCCGCGATACCAAGCGCCCGCTGCTGGCGGGCGAGGATCGCCGCGGCAAGCTGGAGGCGATGGCACAGTCCCGCGGATCGCTTTACCGCGAGATCGCCGACCTGCGCCTGCCCGGCGAACACGAAGGCGTGGCGGCGGCGAGCGAGCGTTGCCTCGCCCTGCTCGAACAGCACTGGCAACGGCAGCAGGCCGCATGAACGACACTGACGTGCAAACGATCGACGTGGCGCTCGGTGCCCGGTGCTACCCGGTGTGGATCGGTCGCGGCCTGCTGGACGACCCCGCCCGCTGGCGCGCGCGCCTGCGCGGGCGCCATGTCCTCGTGATCAGCAACACCACCGTGGCGCCACTTTATCTCGAGCGGGTCGCGCGAGGCCTCGATGGGCTGCACTGGTCCAGCTTCCTGCTCGACGACGGCGAGGCCCACAAGAACTTCGGCAACGTGGGCCGCGCACTGGAGGCGCTCGCCACGCTGGGCGCCACGCGCGACGCCTGCATCGTCGCGCTGGGTGGGGGCGTGGTCGGCGACCTGGCGGGCTTCGCCGCGGCTTGCTGGATGCGCGGCATCGACTTCATCCAGATGCCGACGACCCTGCTGGCGATGGTCGACTCCTCGGTCGGCGGCAAGACCGGCGTGAACCTGCCGGCCGGCAAGAACCTCGTCGGTGCCTTTCACCAGCCACGTGCGGTGATCGCCGACATCGACACCCTGGCAACCCTGCCCGACCGCGAATACCGCGCCGGGCTGGCCGAGGTGGTGAAGGGCGCGGCGATCGGTGACGTGGCGTTCTTCGCGTGGCTCGAAGCCAACGCCGAGGCGCTCGCACGACGCCATACCGCCACGCTGGTCGAGGCGATCGCGTGCAAGGTCCGCTTCAAGGCCGGCGTGGTCGCGCGCGACGAAACCGAACAGGGCGAGCGCGCCCTGCTCAATTTCGGCCACACCTTCGGCCACGCGCTGGAAACGGCCGGCCATTACACCACCCTGCTGCACGGGGAAGCGGTCGCCATCGGCATGGTGCTGGCCGCACGCCTGTCCGAGCGGCTGGGCATGAGCGATGCCGCCGATACCGCACGCCTGCAGCGCCTGCTCGAGCGCCTCGGCTTGTCGGTCGCGTTGCCGCCCGGCATGTCGCCGGAACAGCTGCTCGAACTGATGCGGCTGGACAAGAAGAACACCGCCGGTACGCTGCGGCTGATCCTCTGGCGTGGAATCGGCAAGGCCGGGATCGTGGCGGGCACCGACGAAACCGTCGTGTTGGCGACATTGGCTGAGGCCACCTCCGGACACGCATCATCCGGCCGGTCGATCGTGCCGTAGGGTGGGCTTCGGCCCACCGCCGTTTTCGCAAGCCACGATGGCGGGTTGAAGCCAATCCTCAGGGCGCGCGGTCCCGCGCCTCGCCAGCATCGCGACGGCCCTCTAGAATGTGCGCCTTGCGGCACCCTTGCCGCACCATCACGGACACCATGCGCCTCTACCTGCAAACCATGCCCGCTTCGGCCGAGGCGCCGCGCTACGTGCAGATCGTGCTCGAGCAGGATCTGCTCGGCGGCTGGACGCTGTACCGCGAAAGCGGCACGCAGGGCGGCAAGGCCACGCTCAAGCGCGAGCAGTTCCTCGAACGCGACGCGGCCATCGCGGCGTTCGAGAAGGCGCGCGATGCGCAGCTGAAGCGTGGCTTCCGCGTGATGTTCGCCCAGGGCCTGGATGGCCCGCACGGACGCTGACATGAACGCTCCGCTCAAGAACGATCGCTTCCTGCGCGCCCTGCGCCGCGAGCCCACCGACACCACGCCGATCTGGGTGATGCGCCAGGCCGGCCGCTACCTGCCCGAGTACCGCGCCACGCGCGAGCGCGCCGGCAGCTTCATGGGCCTGGCGCAGAACCCCGAGTTCGCCTGCGAGGTGACATTGCAGCCGCTGGAGCGTTTCGAGCTCGACGCGGCGATCCTGTTCTCGGACATCCTCACCATCCCCGACGCGATGGGTCTGGGCCTGTCCTTCGCACAGGGCGAGGGACCGCAGTTCGCACGCGCCGTGCGCAGCGCCGCCGACATCGCGCGGCTGGCGGTGCCCGACATGGACGGCGAGCTGCGCTACGTGATGGATGCGGTGCACCTGATCCGCCGTGAACTCGGCGGGCGGGTGCCGCTGATCGGGTTCTCCGGGAGTCCGTGGACGCTGGCCTGCTACATGGTCGAAGGCCACGGCTCGCGCGACTTCGCCACGCTCAAGGCGATGTGCTGGAACGAACCGAAGCTCGCCCACCAGCTGCTCGCCACGCTGGCGCGCGCGGTCGCCAGCTACCTGGCGGCGCAGGCCGCCGCGGGCGCGCAGGCGCTGATGGTGTTCGACACCTGGGGCGGCCTGCTCGGTCCCGCGCCGTTTCGCGAGTTCTCGCTGCGCTACATGAGCGAGGTGGTCGCCGCGTTGAAGGCCGACCCGCAGGCCCGCGACCTGCCGGTGATCCTGTTCTCCAAGGGCGCCAGCCTGCACCTGGCCGAGATGTCGGGCACCGGCTGCGACGCGCTGGGCGTGGACTGGACCATCGATCTAGCCGACGCCCGCCGCGCCGTGGCGGGCAAGGTCGCCCTGCAGGGCAACCTCGACCCCGCCGTGCTGCGTTCCAATCCCGAGGTGATCCGCCGCGAGGCACGCGCCGTGATGGACAGCTACGGCAACCATCCCGGCCATGTCTTCAACCTTGGCCATGGCATCACGCCCGAGGTGGAACCCGATCACGTCAAGGTGCTGGTCGACGAGGTGCACGCCTACGGCCGCCGGCTGCGCGAGCGCTGACGTGGCCTGGCTGATCACCAAGTACCTGGTTACCGCCGCCGTGGTGGTGCTGGTGTCGGAGGCCGCCAAGCGCAGCGACCGGCTGGGCGGCCTGCTCGGCGCACTGCCGATGGTGACGATCCTGGCGCTGGTCTGGCTTTACGTGGAACACCAGTCACCGCAGAAGATCGCCAACCACGCCTGGTACACCTTCTGGTACGTGCTGCCGACGCTGCCGATGTTCCTGGTCTTCCCGGCCCTGCTGCCGCGGCTGGGCTTCTGGTTCACCCTGCTCGCCTGCGCCGTCATCACGGTGGCGTGCTTCGGCCTGTTCGCGCTGGCGGTGCGACGCTTCGGGATCGAGCTGCTCTAGCGGGAAGCGCCCACCTACCATACCCCCGCTTGCCCTGTCCATACCTCAGGCGCATAGTGGGGCCGCCGGCGACTGGCCGGTCGGCAAAAAGGCATGGGGGTGCCGTTATGTCGCGAGTCAATCCTTTCAGCACGCCAGGCTCGGTCACGAGCCAATCTTCGGCGCCATCGGGGCAATACGTCTTTCGCTCTCCGAACTCACTCGGCAATGGGGTCCGGGGCGTGATCGGGGCCTTCGTCCTGCTGACGCTGGCGGTCCTCGGCGTCATGGCCTACGGGCTGCAGCTGCTCCAGCAGGGCATCGACAGCGGGATCACCGCGACACTGCAGGACAAGCTGGCGGGGGCCGGCTGGCTGCAACTGAACCTGTTCCGCCTGCAACTGGTGCTCATGCTGGCCTGCTACATTTGGGCCGGCTGCTGGGTGTACCGGATGGCCTGCAATGTCCGTGCGCTTGGGGCCAGGGGCCTGGACGACTCGCCCGGTTGGGCAGTTGGCTGGTACGCGGTCCCGGTCATGAACCTGGTGCGGCCGTTGCGCGCGATGACGCAGATCTGGCTGGGTTCCCAGGCACCGACGCGCTGGCAGAAGCTCGGCACGCCGTCGCTGCTTCGCCTGTGGTGGGTCTTCTGGATCGCCGGCAACCTGTCCTACTGGTTCGTCACGCAGTACCTGAAGCCCGAGCACACGTTCGATGGGCTGCATACCCAGCAGTTGCTGCTGATCGGTGGGCAGGGCCTGAACCTGTGCGCCGCGGCGCTGTTCCTGCTGGTCGTGACCCGCCTGACGCGCGTACAGGTGGAGCAGCACGAGCAACAGCAGGCCGTGCCTCCTGTACACGCGGCGTCGCTGGCCGACGCCTTCGTGGCCTAGCTTCGGCCGTGATCTGGCCCATCCGGAGCCCTGGCTCGTCACGAGCCGGGGCCTTTCGGCTGTCTGCGTGAGACTGGCCGGCGGACGGTCTGCTTGGGGCGATCACGCGCGCCCCGTACAATCACCGGCTCACCTTCCCTGACGCGCGCGCCGCACGGTGCGCATCGCGAGCCCCCGATGGACAAGAGTTTCGAACCCGGCCAGATCGAATCGAAGTGGTATGCCCATTGGGAAGAGCGCGGGGCGTTCAAACCCGCCGGCCACGGCGAGCCCTACTGCATCCTGCTGCCGCCGCCGAACGTGACCGGCACGCTGCACATGGGCCACGCGTTCCAGCAGACCGTGATGGACATGCTGATCCGCTACCAGCGCATGCGCGGCATGAACACGCTGTGGCAGGTGGGCACCGACCACGCCGGCATCGCCACGCAGAAGATCGTGGAGAACCAGCTCGCCGCCGAGGGCAAGTCACGGCATGACCTGGGCCGCGAGCCCTTCATCGAGCGCGTGTGGCAGTGGAAGGAGGAATCCGGTTCCACCATCACCAACCAGATGCGCCGCCTGGGCGTGGCCGCCGACTGGTCGCGCGAGCGCTTCACCATGGACGAGGGTCTCTCGGCCGCGGTGCGCAAGGTGTTCGTGCAGTGGTACCGCGACGGCCTGATCTACCGCGGCAACCGCCTGGTGAACTGGGACCCGGCGCTGGGCACGGCGGTGTCGGACCTGGAGGTCAACAACGTCGAGCGCGACGGCCACATGTGGTCGATCCGCTACATGACCGCCGATGGCGCCGGCTCCGTGGTGGTCGCCACGACGCGCCCGGAAACCATGCTGGGCGACGTCGCGGTGGCGGTGCACCCCGAGGACGAGCGTTACGCGCACCTGATCGGCTCGATGCTGCACCTGCCGCTTTCCGGCCGGCAGATTCCGGTCATCGCCGACGACTACGTCGATCGCGATTTCGGCACCGGCTGCGTGAAGATCACCCCGGCTCACGACTTCAACGACTACGCGATCGGCCAGCGGCACAAGCTGGCGCCGATCAACATCTTCACGCTCGACGCCAGGGTCAACGAGAACGCGCCGGAGAAATATCGCGGTCTGGACCGGTACGAGGCGCGCAAGGCGGTGCTGGCCGACCTGGAAGCCGCGGGCCTGCTGGTCGAGAGCAAACCCCACAAGCTGCAGGTGCCGGTCAGCCAGCGCTCGGACGCGGTGATCGAACCGATGCTGACCGACCAGTGGTTCGTCGATCTCACCTCCGAGGTGCTGGCCGATGGCCGCCCGGGTGGCCGCACGGCGATCACCGAGCCGGCGCTCGAAGCGGTCCGTTCGGGTGACATCCGCTTCGTGCCGGAGAACTGGACCACCACCTACACGCAGTGGCTGGACAACATCCAGGACTGGTGCATCAGCCGCCAGCTCTGGTGGGGCCATCGCATTCCCGCGTGGTACGACGAGGCGGGCAACATCTTCGTCGGCGAGGACGAGGCCGATGCCCGTCGTCACGCCACCGCCCCGCCGGTGGGTGGACTTCGCCAGGACGAGGACGTGCTCGACACCTGGTTCTCCTCCGCGTTGTGGCCCTTCTCCACGCTCGGCTGGCCGATGCAGGGGCCGGTCAGGAACGAGCGCGGCGAGATCGTCGCCAACTGGGAGCAGGACAAGCTGTTCCTGCCCAGCGCGGTGCTGGTCACCGGCTTCGACATCATTTTCTTCTGGGTCGCGCGCATGGTGATGGCGACCCTGTACTTCACGAAGCAAGTGCCCTTCCGCGAGGTCTACATCAACGCCATCGTGCGCGACGCCGAGGGCCAGAAGATGTCCAAGTCCAAGGGCAACACGCTCGACCCGCTGGACCTGATCGACGGCATCGAGCTGGAACCGCTGGTGGAGAAGTCCACGCGCTCGCTGCTGATCCCGCAGGTGCGGGAGAAGGTGGAGAAGCGCATCCGCAAGGATTACCCGCAGGGCATCCCCTCGATCGGCACCGATGCGCTGCGTTTCACGTTCGCGGCGCTGGCCAGCTACAGCCGCACGATCAACTTCGACATCAAGCGCGCCGAAGGCTACAAGGCGTTCTGCAACAAGTTGTGGAACGCGGCACGGTTCGTGTTGATAAACCTGCCCGAGGGGGAGATTCCGGCACCCGCAGGCTGGCCGGCCACCGAGGCGGAGCGCTGGATCCTGACGCGGCTCAAGCAGACGTTGACCGAAGTGGAGGAACACTTCGCCACTTACCGGTTCGACCTGTTGGCGCAGGCGATCTACGAGTTCGTCTGGAACGAGTACTGCGACTGGTTCCTGGAGCTGTCCAAGCCGGCGCTCAACGGCGACGACGCGCAGGCCGCCGCCTCCACTCGCCACACGCTGCTGGGGGTGCTGGAAGCCGTGCTGCGCGCGCTGCATCCGGTGATTCCGTTCATCACCGAGGAAATCTGGCAGTCGGTGGCTCCGCGGCTGGGCATCGGCGCATCCAGCATCATGGAGCGGCCGTGGCCCGAGGTTCACAAGCTCGCAGGGAATGACACCACCGCCAGCGCAGAGATCGAATGGTTCAAGGCGGTGCTCTCGGGCATCCGCCGCATCCGCTCGGAAATGAACATCGCGCCGGGCAAGACCATTCCGCTGCTGCTGGCCGACGGCGACGCGGCCGACCGCTCGCGCACGGCCAAGTTCGCCGCGCAGATCGCTTTCCTTGCACGCACCGAGGCGCCGCAGTGGATCGAACCGGGTGCCGACGAGCCGGCGTCGGCCGCGGCGGTGGTCGGCAGCCTGCGCGTGCTGATCCCGCTGGCGGGGTTGATCGACCTCACCGCCGAAAAGGCGCGCCTGGCCAAGGAGATCGCGCGCATCGAGGGCGAGATCAGGAAGTGCGAGGGCAAGCTGGGCAACGCCAACTTCGTGGCCAACGCACCGGCCGAGGTGGTGACGCAGGAGCGCCAGCGGATCGTGGACTGGGGCACGCAGCTCGAAGCGCTGAGGGAACAGGCGCGCAAGCTGGGCTGAGCCGGATGTGTGGAGTACACCTGTGCGGGATGATCCGGTCGCGCGCAGGGGTGCGCTCCTACAGGGACGCCGACTCCCGATCCAGCGCCATCACGATCGCATCCTCGCGCCCGCACTTGGCCGGGTAATAACGCGGGCGCCGGCCGATCTCCTTGAAGCCGACCGAGGCGTAGAGTTCCTGCGCCACCGGGTTGGACGGGCGTACCTCCAGGAACACCCGCTCGGCGCCGCTCCAGCGCGCCACGTCGAGCAACCGGCCGAGCAGGTGCCGGCCCAGGCCGCGGCCGCGCCAGGCAGGGCCGATGCAAAGGTTGAGCACGTGCGCTTCGCCGGCGGCCACCGAGAGGATTCCGTAGCCGGCCACGTCGCCCTCGCAACACAACACCCAGCACGGATGCCCGGCCTTCAGGCAGTCACTGAAAATGCCGGACGACCAGGGGAAATCGTAGGACGCGCTTTCGAGCGCACTGACCGCGGCCACGTCCTCGCGCCGCATCGCACGGATCTCGATGCGCGGACGTGCCACCGCGACCATTACGCACCTCCCGCCAGCGCACGCCGCAGTTGGCGCAGCGCGGTCCACAGCCTGCGCTTGCCGGCACCGTTGACGAGCACCTCGTGCGGCTCGTCGGCCAGCACGATCTGCGCCTGGTTCATCACAGCTGCGGGCAGCTCACGCCCCAGCGCGTGCGCCTGCGCCTGGCCGAACACGAGGTAGGCGCGCACTGGCGGCACCGTGGCGGTGGGCCGCCCATCCCTGACCGTGATCCGCCCGGCGCGCGCAAGCCCGGGACCATAGGCGGCCAAGGCGCGGCCAAGCAGGTCCAGCTCACGCGCGACGCAACCGTCCGGCAACAGCACCACGCAGGAAGCTGGTGGCGCCATGGGCTCCGCAAGCGCCTCGTTGGGCTCGGCCGTCTGCGCTTCCGCGGTCGCGCGGCGCACCCATGGCGTCACGCCGAGCACGCGCAAGACCCTCGTGCGGCGCGAGACGGGTCCGCGGCTGGCCGGCGCCGGGCTCATGGCCTGGCGCGACGGGTCCGCCGGCGATGGGCCGCGCGGCCCCACAGCGTCACCACTGGGCCGGACAGCAGGTACAGCGTGAACACCACGAACAGCACCCGCGGCGGATCGATCAGGAAAGGCACCAGGACCAGCACCGCCACCAGCACCCAAAGGAACGGCACGCGATCACGTTCGCCCATCGGCAGCGACTTGAAGCTGTAGTAGCGGAAGCGGCTGACCATCAGCAAGCCGACGACCACCGCCATGGCCAGGGTGAGGAAGCACAGGCTCGGGCCGGGAACCTGGAACTTCTCCATGGTCCACACGAACGACATGCACACCGCCGCCGCCGCCGGGCTGGCCAATCCCTGGAAGTAGCGCTTGTCGATCACTCCGACCTGGGTGTTGAAGCGCGCCAGGCGCAGTGCGCCACAAGCGGCATAGAGGAACGCCGCGGCCCAGCCGATCTTGCCCCAGACCAGCCCGTAGTCGCGCAGCGAGGACAGCGACCAGTTGTACATCACCAGCGACGGCGCCAAGCCGAAGCTGACCAGGTCCGACAGCGAGTCGTATTGCACGCCGAATTCGCTCTGCGTACCGGTCAGTCGCGCCACGCGCCCGTCCATGCCGTCCAGCACCGCGGCCACGAAAACGGCGATGGCGGCCTCGGTGAAGCGATGGCCGATGCTCGCCACCACGGCGTAGTAGCCGGCGAACATCGCCGCCGTGGTGAACAGGTTCGGCAACAGGTAAATGCCCCGATGGCGGGGCGTTCGGACTGGCGTGTTCTCGCTCATGCAACGATCCGTGACGGAATGCGCGAGAGTGTAAACCATCGCCCGTCAACGGCCCCGCCATGCTTGAGTCCGGCCGTTGGGAGTGTTAACTAGTGCCGGGGCCCCATGCCCCTCGGAGAATCCCATGCGCCGCCTGCCCTTCGCCCTCGTGTTGCTACTGCTCGCGCCCGCGATCGCCGCGCAGGTGTACAAGTGGACCGATTCCCACGGCACCGTGCACTACTCCGAGACCCCGCCGCCGCAGGGTACCCGGTACAACCGCATCGACACCAATGGCATGGAACAGCCCGCGGCGCCTGCGCCGTCGGCCGCCACCGCACCTGCAACTGCCGCCAAGGCTGCGTCCGCAGGGACCGGCGGGATGGCCAATACGCCCGAAAATCGCGCCAAGCTGTGCACCTCGCTGAAGACCAACCTGGACCTGCTCAAGGGCAAGGAAGGCGTGGTGCTCGAGCAGGATGGCAAGTCGGTGCCGCTGGACGAGACCCAGCGCAGCCAGCAGGTCGCGCTGGCCGAACAGCAGTACCAGCAGTTCTGCAGCCAGTAGGACTCTGCACCGGCGTCTTTGACGCGTAAGCCGGGGATGGCCCACGTATAATCGGCCTCTTTGCCCCTGGATTACCCGCCATGCGCCTCAGCCAATTCCACCTGGCCACCGTCAAGGAAGTACCCGCCGACGCCGAAGTCGCCAGCCATCGGCTGATGCTGCGCGCCGGCATGATCCGCAAACTCGCCTCCGGGCTCTACACCTGGACGCCGCTGGGCCTGCGCGTGCTGCGCAAGGTCGAGAACGTGGTTCGCGAGGAAATGAACCGCGCCGGCGCGATCGAATTGCTGATGCCCGCGGTACAGCCCAAAGAGTTGTGGGAAGAGACCGGCCGCTGGGAAAAGTTCGGCGGCCAGCTGTTGAAGATCCGGGATCGCAAGGACCAGGAGTTCTGTTTCGGCCCCACGCACGAGGAAGTCATTACCGACTTCGCCCGCAACGAACTGAAGAGCTACAAACAGCTGCCGGTCAATTTCTATCAGATCCAGACCAAGTTCCGCGACGAGATCCGCCCGCGCTTCGGCGTGATGCGCGCGCGCGAATTCCTGATGAAGGATGCCTATTCCTTCCATCTCTCGCCCGAATCGCTGGGCGACACCTACGAGGTGATGTACCAGGCCTATTCGCGCGTTTTCGAGCGGCTCGGCCTTTCGTTCCGCGCCGTACAGGCGGACACCGGCGCGATCGGCGGCAACGCCAGCCATGAATTCCAGGTGCTCGCCGATTCCGGTGAGGATGCGATCGCGTTCTCCGACGGCTCCGATTACGCCGCCAATATCGAAAAGGCCGAAGCCCTGGCTCCCGCCGTCGGGCGCCCTGCCGCGCAGGCAGCGCTCGAGCGCGTAGACACGCCCACGCAAAAGACGATCGCCGAGGTCAGCGCCTTCCTGGGCGTCCCGCCCCAGCGGTGCGTCAAGACCTTGCTGGTCCGCGGTCGCGAGGGCTTGGTGGCGCTCTGCCTCCGCGGCGACCACGAGATCAACGAGATCAAGGCCGGCAAACTGGCCGAATTGCCGGATGAGCCGGTGCTCGCCACGGAAGAAGAGATTCTCGCCGCGACCGGCACGCGCCCCGGCTTCATCGGCCCGGTCGGCCTGCCCGATACGATCCCGGTAATCGTCGACCGCAGTGCCGCGGTGCTGGCCGATTTCGTCTGCGGTGGCAATGCCGACGGCACCCATTACACCGGCGCCAACTGGGAACGCGACGCGCGTATTACCCGCGTAGAGGACATCCGCCAGGTGGTCGAGGGCGATCCTTCCCCCGACGGTCAGGGCACGCTGCGCCTGGCCCGTGGCATCGAGGTCGGCCACATTTTCCAGTTGGGCCAGAAATACGCCCAGGCACTGGGTGCCACGGTACTGGACGACCAGGGCAAGGCGCAGGTGATGATGATGGGTTGTTACGGTATCGGCGTGAGCCGCATCGTGGCCGCCGCGATCGAGCAATCGCACGACGAGGCCGGCATTATCTGGCCGGAAACCATGGCGCCCTGGCGGGTAGCGGTCTGCATCATCAACCCGAAGAACCTGCCCGACGTGCGCGCGGCTGCCGAAACCCTCTACCGCAAGCTCGAGGAACGCGGTATCGAAACGGTCCTGGACGACCGTGGATTACGCCCCGGCCAGATGTTTGCCGACTTGGAATTGATCGGCATTCCGCACCGCGTCGTGGTAAGCGAGCGGGGCCTGGCTGCCGGTACGCTCGAATACCGTCGACGCTCGGAATCGGAAAACCGCGCCATTACCGAGGACGAATTGTTCACATTGCTGGCGTAAAAGTAAGTGGCGATCCGGCGGCACGGTGAATTACCGTGCCGCCGGGTTTGGCAATGAACCGGGGCGGTTTTTATGCGGTGGATCGCATTATTCCGTCCCGCGGGATAATCGGCCGTTTTGCAATCGTCCCCGTCATTGGGCGAGAATGCCTCCGACAGGAAGCACCGCTCTCATGACGAGAGGCAGAAAACACATAATCGAAGACTTATCCGGGAGCCCACGCATGGCAGTCGACATCAAGAACCTCAATCACAACCAGCTCAATGAACTGATCAGCAAGGCGCAGGTGCGCCAGAACGAGCTGCGCAAGGAGAAGGTCGCCAAGCTGCGCGAGAAGATCCATGCCATGGTCAAGGCCGAGGGCTACAACATGGAAGACATCTTCGGCGGCACCCGCAAGGCCCGCCGCAGCACCGGCACGGTGGCGCCGAAGTATCGCAACCCGGCCAATGCGGAACAGACCTGGTCCGGCCGCGGCAAGCGCCCGCGCTGGTTCAACGATGCGCTGAAGGCCGGCAAGAAGGAAAAGGATCTGGCGATCTGATCCGACGGCTGCAATGAAGTAAAAAAACACCGGCCTCGCGCCGGTGTTTTTTTATGCGCTGGATTTGGCCCCGCTCTGCTTCCGGCAAGCCTGGCCTCACCCAATCCTCTCTCTGGAGAAGGGGTAATCGTACGTCAGGCGGCGGTGCCGCCCACGGTCATGCCGTCGATTTTCAACGTCGGCTGGCCCACACCCACCGGCACGCTCTGGCCGTCCTTCCCGCACACGCCGATGCCCTCGTCGAGCTTGAGGTCGTTGCCGATCATGGACACGCGGGTAAGCACTTCCGGGCCGGCGCCGATCAGGGTGGCGCCCTTGACCGGGGCAGTGATCTTGCCGTCCTCGATCAGGTAGGCCTCGCTGGCGGAGAACACGAACTTGCCGCTGGTGATATCGACCTGCCCGCCGCCGAAGTTGACCGCGTAAAGGCCGCGCTTCACCGAGGCGATGATCTCGGCCGGATCGTGCGAACCGGCGCGCATGTAGGTGTTGGTCATGCGCGGCATCGGCAACTGCGCGAACGATTCGCGTCGGCCGTTGCCGGTCGGCTTCATGCCCATCAGGCGCGCGTTCAACTTGTCCTGCATGTAGCCCACCAGGATGCCGTCCTCGATCAGCGTCGTGCATTCGGTCGGCGTGCCCTCGTCGTCCACGCTGAGCGAGCCGCGACGGTTGGGCAGCGTGCCGTCGTCGACCACGGTGACGCCGGGCGCGGCCACGCGCTGGCCGAGGCGGCCGGCGAACGCCGAGCTGCCCTTGCGGTTGAAGTCGCCCTCCAGGCCGTGGCCGATCGCCTCGTGCAGCAGCACGCCGGGCCAGCCGGGGCCGAGCACGACGGTCATCTGCCCGGCCGGGGCATCGACCGAATCGAGGTTGACCAGCGCCTGGCGCACCGCCTCTTCGGCGAAGGCCAGCGCGCGGCCGTTCTCGATCAGCTCGCGATAGCCGTAGCGTCCCCCGCCGCCGCCGCTGCCCTGCTCGCGACGGCCGTTGGCTTCGGCGATCACCTGCACGTTCAATCGCACCAGCGGGCGCACGTCCGCCGCCAGGGTACCGTCGGCGCCGGCCACCAGCACGGTGTCCATGGTCGCGGCCAGACTCACGATCACCTGCTTGACGCGCGGATCGCGCGAGCGCGCCCAGGCGTCCACCTCGCGCAGCAGCGCGATCTTGTCGGCATTGGGCAGGCTCTCGACCGGGTCCAGCGCCGGATAGAGCGACCGCGCGCCGTTGAGCGCCAGCGGCTTGCCGGCGCCCTGCCCGCCCTGGGCGATCGCGCGCGCGGCCTTGGAAGCCTCCAGCAACTGCGGCAGCACGATCTCGTCGGAATATGCGAAACCGGTCTTCTCGCCACTGATGGCGCGTACGCCTACGCCTTGTTCGATCGAATGGCTGCCGTCCTTGACGATGCCTTCCTCAAGCAACCACGACTCGCTGCGCGAATGCTGGAAGTACAGGTCCGCCGCGTCGATGTCCGGCCCCATCAGCTGCGCAAACACGCGCTCGAGGTCGGTGGTAACCAGGCCGCCGGGGGCCAGCAGCTTGTTCTCTACGTGGGCAATGAGTGAATCCATGGAGCCGGCAACCTTGGGCGAAAGGGATGACTATCCCACATGGGGTCGTACCGGGCCCTTTAAAGCACGTCGCGCGCGGCTGCCGCTACCATGCGCCGACGTCACCCATGGAGAGGCCACATCATGAGCAGGGATACCAGGCACAGGCGCACCCGCGGGCTGCTGGACAGCGCCGTGAAGGCGCCCATCGGCGAGACCCACGATCTCCTGCAACGTCACGGCGCGCTGCGCCCGGGCGTGGGCAAGCTCAGCAGCGTGGTGGCCTTGTCGCTGGGTTTCCTGAGCCTGCTGGCAGTGCTGGCCTTCCACTTCCCGCAGTACCTGACCACGCCGGACCTGCGCCATCAGTACTCGATCGACGTGCTGCGCCAGCTGCTGCTGGTGGCGCTGCTGGTCGCCGGCGGCATGTCGCTGGGCAACCTGGTGCTCGGGCGCCAGCGCAACCTGAACCTGGTCGCCTTTGCCCTGGTGCTCGCTGCCACCGCGCTGGGCGGCTCGCGGGTGCCAGTGGGCAACTTCCCCGACCACACGCCCTACATCGGGCTGGACTGGTTCATCCTGGACCTGCTCGGTTCCACGTTGGTGTTCGTCGTGATCGAGAAGCTGTTTCCGTTGTACAGGGGGCAGACGCTGTTCCGCGCCGAGTGGCAGACGGATCTGAAGCATTTTGCGGTCAACCATTTCATCGTCGGGCTGGCGCTGCTGAGCGTGAACTTCCTGCTGCACCATCTGTTCGGCTGGCTGGTCAGCAGTGGTTTCCAGCAGGCCGTGCGGGATGTCCCGTTCCTGCCACAACTGCTGATGTGCGTGCTGGTGGCGGACCTCGCGCAGTACTGGACGCACCGCGCGTACCACGAAGTGCCATTCCTGTGGCGCTTCCATGCCGTGCACCACAGCGTCAAGACGATGGACTGGCTGGCCGGCTCGCGCCAGCACATGCTGGAATTGATCGTCACGCGCGTGTGCGTGCTGGCACCGCTGTACATCCTGGGCTTCTCCGAGGCGGTGATGAACGGCTACATCCTCATCGTCGGGTTCCAGGCGGTGTTCAACCACGCCAACGTGCACCTGCCGTGGGGCCCGCTGAAGTACCTGCTGGTGACGCCCGACTTCCACCACTGGCACCACGCTTCGGACGAGGAGGCGATCGACCGGAACTATGCGGCGCATTACGCCTTCCTCGACCACCTCTTCGGCACGGCGGTGAAGTCGCCCAAAGTGTTTCCGGAGAAGTACGGCGTGGTGGGCGATTACATGCCGGACGGATTCGTGCGGCAGCAGCTGTTTCCGTTTCGGCGGAAGTAGGCCGAGTCGCGCCGCAAAGTCGACCCTGCCCGCCTTTGGAGCACCCTCCGTGATTCGGCGCATCGCGTCGTGCTGCCGAACCTTCCCCCGCGAACGCGTGGAAGGTGACGGCAGGCGGGGCGGAGGGGGCCGACCTTGCAACGACTGGTTTCAGCGTCCCGCGCTTGCCGCCGGTGCCGGCACCGAAGTGGCGGGCGCCGGTTGCGCCTCGTGTTTCTCCACCAGCGTGAACACCGGCTTTTCCCAGCTCCCGGTGACGTGGTAGCGCGCGCTGGCGGCCTTGTTCAGCCCCTTGCCGAGCAGCCCCTGCACGGCGAAACCGGCGGCGGCCCCAACCGGTCCGGCGACCACCGCGCCGACCACCGGCAAGCTGTTGCCCACGTGTGGCAGCACGTAGACCTGCTGGTCGTAGTCGCGCGTGCGCAAGCCGGTGCGGCCACGAATGTCGATGTCCGCGGCGGGCCCGCGGATTTGCAGGTTGTCTGTGGTGGCGTTGCCGTCGGCGAAGCGGAAGTCGCCCTTGATCGAATCGAACGCCAGCCCCTTGCCGAACACGTCGCCGAAATCGAGCGTGAGGCGTCGCGGCAACTCGGCCACTGAAACCAGCCCGAACAGCCGTCCCACGCCTGGAGCGAGCTCGGGAATGCGGCCGTGGCTGACGTCGATGCCCAGCGTGCCGGTCATGTTCGCCAGCGCGAAGGACGTGGGCGCTCCGGGCCAGCTCGCATCCAGCACCGCATGCGTCTTGCCGCCGTTGAACAGCCCTTCGTACCCGAAGGCGGTCAGCATGCTGCCCAGGTTCTGCGCCGCGAAGTCGATGCGCATCTGCGTGTGGCTGGCCTGCGCAGTGCCGTTCCAGTCGCCGCCGGCATTGAGCTGTACGCTCTTGGACAGCGCGCGCAACTGGTCGATGTGCATGCCCTGCGCGGTTGGCCAGGTCTCCAGCCGCGCCTCGCCAAGCCGGGCCGCGCCCAGTCGCAGGTCTCCAATCCATAGGTGGAACGGCGGCAGCGACCCCGGCTCGATGCCCGTGGCGGACGGATCGGCCAACGGTTCGGCCGGGGGTTGCGACGTGGCAGCAGGTGTTGGCTGCGCTGCGCCCCGGGCCGGGCTCGCGGGCTTGCCCGCGGGCGGTGGCGCCGCCTGCGGCCAGTACAGGCGTTGCAGGCGTGCGGTGATGCCGCGCTTGCGCAGGTCGGCCGCGGGCACGTCCACATGGCCGGCCAGCGCCGGACTGTCCACGTCGATCGCCAGCCCGTCGGTCCCGGGCATGGCCTTGATATGCATCTGCGGGAAATCGTGCTCGAACACCAGCGCGCGGTCGGCCTGGGCGTCGATGCTCTCCAGACCGGGGCCATCGCTGCTGCTGCCGGCCACCGCATGCTGCACCCAGCCGGACACGTCGAGCGCCGTGGCGTGGCCACGGATGCGCAGGCCCCGGTCCGGCAGGCTCTCGGGCATGGCGGTACCGAAAGCGATCGCCGCGGCCAGCGGCTGGGTGTCGCCCGCGGGGAGGCGGAAGCGCGCGCGCATCACGTCGCCCAGCGCCACGTCCAGCCGGGCGTTATCCACCGGCAAGCCCACGGTCAGGTGCAACGGCAGCACGGCATCGGCCGGCTTGGACAGAGGCACCGGAAGCTTCAGCGTGGTGCCGGCGAGCGTGCTGTCGGCGCTGAGCGTCTGCACCGACTCACCGCCACTGCCGTGGGCGATGTCGAAGCCGATCGTGTAGTCGCTGCGCCCTTGGGCGGCCTTGCCCAGCCATTCAAGTTGCGGATAGCCCTGCAGCAGTTCGGCGATGGCATAGCGCCCCTGGAGCCGCGCCGAGAGCACCGTGTCCGGCTGGCCGGTCGCATCGGCGATCGCCAGGTCCAGCGACGAGGGCTGGCCGCGGAAACCGCCGGCGAGCGGACCGGCGTGCACGCCGTGGGCGTCGAAGCTCACCGGCCCATTCAGCTTGTCCAGTTTGAGCTTCCACTCGGGCGCGTCCACGTCCATGCCGGTGAGCCGGGCGCTGCCATCCAGTCGCAGCGCCCGGGTGTCCTTCACCGGCAGTGACAGGTGGAAGCCGAACGCACCGCTGCCGCCCAGGCGCAACTTGGCCAGCGTGTCGGCCTGGTCGCGCGCGATCGGGCTTTGCCGAAGGAACTTGATCAGGTCCGCGCCGCTGCCATTTCCCTGTGCGTTGAGATCGACCGTGGTGTCGGAGAACTCGGGGATCAGCGCCACCGCGCGATCGATCTTGATGCCGAGCGACTCGCCACCCTGGGCCTCGGCCAACATGCCGTTGCCGACGAAGCTCGCGTCCACGGATAGTCCCGTGGCCAGCGGCCAGCCCTCGCCGTAGTCGAAGGTGAGGCCGCTGATGCGCGCATGCGCCTCGAAGCGGCCTTCGTTATGGCGGAACGGCCAGTCGGCCAGGCTGCCGCGCACGATGAGGTCGCCCGCGTCCACCGTACCCGCGACCAGTGCGCGGTCCAGGTATTCGATGGCGGTCGGCGACATGGAACCGACCGGCCAGAACAACTTGGCGGCCACTACCTGTGCTTGGTCGATGTGCGCATAGAGATCGAGGAAGGGCCGGCGCCCATCGTCGGGCAGCGCCATCGTGCCGCGCGCGCTGCCGGCGAAGCCCTCGCCCTGGAACGCCAGCGGGTCGATGCCGACCTGCCACGCCCCGTCGGCATGCCAGGCCGCTACGGTGGTGGCCAGCCGCGTCAGGGCGAACGGCTTGCGGAAGCCTGGGGTTGCGTCCACCACGGTGGCCTGCGCCGGGAGTTCCAGCGCAAAGCCCTGCGCATCCCCGCGCAGCGTGCCGTCGAGGCGGCTGATGCCGGGCAACTTGCCGATCGCGTCGATGCCGGCATTCGAGAACGACACCTGCAGATCCCGCACGCCGCCTGCACGCGACCATTGCAGCGCGGCCCGCCTCAGCAAGCCATGCGGATGTCCGCTACCGAGCCAGGCCCCCAGCGACGTCGCCAGGCCGGGCTTGAGCGCCAGCCATGGCAGCAGCGGCGCGAGGTCGAGATCACGCGCCGCCAGGCTCACGCTCGGCGTGCTCTCCGGCTCGTGCAGCGCCAGCGCGAGTGCCCCGCCGTTGTCGGCGGCATAGCGAACCTCGTAACCGTCCGCGCTCTGGCTGATGCCAGCCATCCCGCGCAGGACGGGCACCCGCGCGGTTCCCGCGGGCCCCTCGACGGCAAGGCCGGCAAGGTCCAGGCGCAAGGTGGCGCGCACGACCTTGCGATCCTTCCAGTCCAGCCAGGCGGCCAGGCGGCCGGTACCGGCTTTGGCCACATAGCCGTCCATCGCCACGTCGCCGAGCAGCGTGCGCAGGTCGAGCCGGTCGCCGGCCAGCCACAGCCGGCCCTCGCTGCCGTCCTCGCGAAAGCTGCCGGCACCACGCCACTGGCCGCTCGCACCCTCGCGCTGCAGCACCACGCCAAAGCGAACCCGGCTGCCTTGCCGGCTCAGCCGCAACTGGTCGGCAAGCACGGCGTAACGACGCCCGCTGGCCTCGTCGGTGACGATCAAGCGCAGGTCGCGCAGCCAGATGCCCAGCGAAACGGGGCCCATCGAAAAGTCCTGCCGCGCCCCGCCATCGGGTCCGCCGATGCCGTTGACGTGCCAACGGCCCTGCGCGTCGTGGCTCAGGTCCAGCTCCAATCCGCGCGCGCGCAGATCGAGCATGTGCCGCGAAGGCAACAGCCAGCTGCCGAAGTCGATCTTGAGTTCCGACTCGGGCAGATGCAGCGGGCTGCCGCCGCCGGGGCCGGGGCCGACGGTGACGTCGCGCATCACGAACAGCGGTCCGGAACCGCGCCAATGGCCCTCCATCGAAGCGAAGCTCACTGGTCGATGCAGGCGCTCGGAGAGCTGGGCGGCGACCCATTGCGGATGGCGCGCCAGCAGCGGCAGCAGCAATTGCGCCAGCGCGACCAGCACGGCCAGCGTGATCACCGCGATGCCGGCGCCCCAGCCGAGGGCGCGCAGTGCCAGGTGCAGGCGCTGTCGCCAGCGCGCGTTCACCTCGTTCCGTCCCGGCGGGCGTTGCGCGCAATCCTTCGCTTACAGCAAGACCACATCGAACTGTTCCTGCGAGTAATGCTCTTCCGGCTGGAAGCGTATGCTCTTGGAGATGAACTCCTCCAGTTCGGCCACCGCCGCCGATTCCTCTTCGAGGATGCGCGAGACGACCTTGGGGCTGGCCATCACCAGCAGCTTCTCGGCGTTGAACTGGCGCACTGCGCGGGTGATCTCGCGGAAGATCTCGTAGGTGACCGTCTCGGCGGTCTTGATGGTGCCGCGCCCGCCGCAGGCCGGGCACGGTTCGCACAGCTGGCGCTCCAGGCTTTCGGTGGTGCGCTTGCGGGTCATCTCGACCAGGCCCAGCGCCGACATCGGATAGACCGTGGTCTTGGCGTGATCGCGCGCCAGGCCCTTCTCCAGCATGCGGATCACCTGGCGCTTGTGCTCCTCATCGTTCATGTCGATGAAGTCGATGATGATGATGCCCCCGAGGTTGCGAAGGCGCAGTTGGCGCGCGGCCGCCTGGGCGGCCTCCAGGTTGGTGCGGTAGACCGTCTCCTCCAGGTTGCGCGTGCCGAGGTAGCCACCGGTGTTGACGTCGATCGTGGTCATCGCCTCGGTCTGGTCGACGATGAGGTAGCCGCCGGATTTGAGCGGCACTTCCTTTTTCATCGCGCGCTGGATCTCGTCCTCCACGCCATAGAGGTCGAAGATCGGCCGCTCCCCGGCATAGTGTTCGATGCGGTCGTCCAGGCTGGGCATGAACTTATGCACGAACTTGACCACTTTCTCGTGCGTCTCGCGCGAGTCGACGCGGACCTTCTCGATGTCGTCGGTGAGCATGTCGCGCAGGCTGCGCAACGGCAACGAGAGTTCCTCGTAGACGCGCTCGCCGACCTTGGCCTTGGCGATGTTCTCCTGCACCACGCGCCAGACCTTGCTGAGGTAGGTCACGTCGAAGGCCAGCGACTCGGCCGACTGCCCTTCGGCGTTGGTCCGCACGATGTAACCGAGCGGATTTTCGCCGATGAGCCCGCCGAGCACGTCCTTCAGGCGCGCACGCTCGGTCTCGTCCTCGATACGCGCTGAGATGCCCAGGGTGCGTGCATGTGGCAGCAGCACGAGGTAGCGCGAAGGAATCGACAAGTGGCTGGACAAGCGCGCACCCTTGGTGCCGATCGGGTCCTTGACCACCTGCACCACGATCTCCTGGCCCTCGTGCACCAGCTCGCTGATCGAGGGCGTGTGGCCATTGCCATGCACCTCGGCACCCTCGGGTAGCGGCGGGCGCACGATATCCGAGGCGTGCAGGAACGCCGCGCGCTCCAGCCCGATTTCCACGAACACCGCCTGCATGCCGGGCATCACCCGCTGCACGCGACCCTTGTACACGTTGCCCACATAGCCGCGCCGGGAGGCGCGCTCGACGTGCACCTCCTGCAGCATGCCGTTCTCGACGACGCCCACCCGGGTTTCACGGGGCGTCACGTTGATCAGGATCTCTTCGCTCACACCCACCCCCGTTGATCTGTGTCTTTATAGCGGGTGGGCGATGAAACTGTCGATGCGCCTGCCCATGGGACGGAGGGACAGCCTCCAACCCCGCCATCCTTCCGGCGGGCGCAACGGCCGCCCACTGGGTAGACTCCGCCCACATGAAACTCCTGCTGGTGGAAGATTCCGAACGCCTGCGCGGCACCCTGCAGCACGGCCTGCGGGGCGCCGGCTTCACGGTCGACGCGGCGGCAGACGGTATCGAGGCCAAGGGCTTCCTGGCCGGCTACGACTACGACCTGGTCGTGCTGGACCTGATGCTGCCGAGGCTGGACGGCCTGGGTGTGCTGCGCACCCTGCCCGCCGGCGGACGGCGCCCGCGCGTGCTTGTACTGTCCGCGCGTGACCAGGTGGGGGATCGCATCGAGGCGCTCAATGCCGGTGCCGACGATTACCTGGTCAAGCCCTTCGCCTTCGACGAACTGGTCGCCCGCCTGCACGCGCTGGCACGCCGGCCGCTGCAGGCACAACCGGTGGTCCTGACGCTGGGCGCGCTGGCGTGGGACCCGCTGGCCCAGCGCGCCAGCGTGGATGGCCAGCCCCTGCCGCTCACGCCGCGCGAATTCGCCGTGCTGGGCTTGCTGCTGCGCCACCGCGGGCGCGCCTTCACGCGCCAGGAAATCCTCGAACGCACCGCCGGCAGCGATACCGACGTCTCCGATCGCAGTGTCGAAGTGCTGGTGTTCGGCCTGCGCCGCAAGCTCGATGCCGCCGGGCTGGCCGGCCTGATCGAAACCCGCCGCGGCGCTGGTTACCTGATCCCGTGAAACCGCCCTCGCTCGCGGCACGCATCACCCTGCTGCTGGTGGGTACCAGCCTGGCCCTGCTCGGCGGCGGTGCGCTGCTGATGGACTGGCGCATCGACCACGCGATGGAAACCCGCTACCGCGAGAATCTCCTGACCCAGGCGCAGGCGCTTACCACGGTGGTGGAGATCGAGCAGGAGGCCGGCGAACCGCAGGGGCCCGCGGGACTGCTCGGGGGCAGCGACGGCGAATGGTACGAGTTGCGCTGCGAGGGCATGCCTTCCCAACACAGCACGCCACCGCCACCGGCGATGCCTCGCGACTGGCCTGCGGCCGCCGGTGCCACGCCGCGCTTCGTCAACCTTCACCACGGGTCCGGACGGCTGGGTGCGGTGATGTTCGCCTTCCAGGAGCCCTCCTCCACCCGACCACCCACGCACCGCTGTGCGTTGCTTTTCGTGCAGGACCGCCGCGCGTTCGATCGCCTGCTGACCACGCTGGACTGGATTCTCGCCCTGGGTCCCGCGCTGGCGCTGCTGGTCGCGCTGGCGGCCGTGCCGCTGATCGTGCGGCGGGGCCTCAAGCCGGTGCGCGCGCTGGTCGAGCGCATGCGCGACATCGGCCCGCATGCCCCCGGACAACGATTGCCCGCCAGCGGCATGCGCGAGCTCGACCCGCTGGTGACGCGCTTCAACGACGTGCTGGTGCGGATGGACGAGGGCCTCGCCCGCGAGCGCCAGTTCGCCAGCGGCCTGGCCCACGAAACGCGCACGCGGCTGGCCGAACTGCGCGCGCTGGCCGAGGTGGAGGCGCGCTATCCGAGCGGGCGAGAGCTGGGGCAGATTCTTGGCGAGATCGGCAAGATCGGCGCGGAGCTGGAAGCGACCGTCGCCGCGCTGTTGTTGCTCACCCGCCTGCAGTCGGGCCTGGAGCACCCGCAACGCCAGCCGCTGGAACTGGCGCCCTGGCTCGAGCGTCAGTTCCAGCGCCAGCGCGCGCATGTGGCTGGACGGGGCGTTGCGCTGTCCGTGTCAGGCAGGCCGCCGGCCAGCCTGTACACCGATCCGGCGTTGCTGGAGGTCGTGCTGGGAAACCTGCTCGGCAACGCCGGCGCCTATGCGCCGGCCGGCGATACGGTGCGGATCGACCTGGATGCCGAGAGCCTGCGCATAAGCAACGCCGCACCCGAACTGGAACCGGCCGACCTCGCGCGCTTCGGCCAACGCTTCTGGCGCAAGCAGCCGCCACACGCCGGGCATGCGGGCCTGGGGCTGGCACTCGCGCACGCCGCGGCCGAAGCGCTCGGCATGGAGCTGTGCTTCGAACTCCGCGACGGCCGGGTGCATGCACGGCTGGCATGGGCGTTGAACTGAGCATCGAAGGGTGCTCGTAGGCCCACCGGGCTTTCCACGGGGCGGCGGTGGGCTCTAGCCCACCTACGGATGTTCTCGTGGCCGGTCGACCACTCCCGGCGGTTCTCCTACCTCCGCGCGCATCCGCGGCAGGCTGTCCGGATAGTGCTGCTGGACGAACGCGATCATCCCCTCGCGCACATGGCAGCGCAGATCGAAATTGCTGCCCGAGTCGGCCGAACTGGCGAGGATGCGTAGCTGCAGCGTGCGATCGGTAGTGTCGGTCACCTGCAGCACGCAGACGCGCCCATCCCACTGCGTCGCTTCCTTGCACAAGCGCCTGACCTCCTCGCGCAGCGGTTCCAGCGGCACGCGGTAGTCCAGCCACAGGTAAACGGTGCCGATCAGCTGCGAACTGGTGCGCGTCCAGTTCTGGAAAGGGTTTTCGATAAACCAGTTCAGCGGCACCACCAGCCGCCGCTCGTCCCAGATGCGCACCACCACGTAGGTGCCGGTGATCTCCTCGATGCGGCCCCACTCGCCTTCGATGATCACCACGTCGTCCAGCCGGATCGGCTGGGTGATGGCGATCTGCAGGCCGGCGATCAGGTTGCTCAGCACGGGCTTGGCGGCCAGGCCTACGGCCAGCCCCGCCAAGCCCGCCGAGGCCAGCAGGCTGGCGCCGATCTGGCGCACGCCGGGGATCATCATCAGGCAGGCGGCCAGGCCGATGAGGATCAGCAACACCGAGCCCGTGCGTCCCAGTACGCGCGCCTGGGTAAGCACCCGCCGCGCGCGCAGGTTGTTCTCGGTGTTGACCGGAAAGCGCCGGCAGAAGAAGAACTCGACCGCGTTGATGCAGCGCACGCCCAGCCAGGTGGCCACCGCGATCAGGGCGATCACCAGGATCTGTTCGGCGGTTCCGGCCACGCGCAACTGATCCGCTTCCGGTCGCGTATGCAACGCCACCACGAGCACCAGCAAAGGAACCAGCCAACCCATCGGCGAACGCGCCTGCCTGAGCATTTCGCGCGCCATCGGATGGCCCTCGCTGAAGCGCCACAGCAACGCACGCACCAGCCGGTGGACGACGATCGCAACCAGCAAGGCCACGACTACCGTCACGCCCAGGCGGACCCAGGGCTGGTGGTTCCATATCTCCAGCAGGTTTTCCGTCATCCCCCAACCCTGCCCGTCCGCGCGTCCACGCCGCGTGGGCAGGTCATAGGCGGAACGTTCAGACGGCCAGCCTGACACCGTAGTTGTGGACATCACTAACCCGCTTTTCGCTCACCGGCAGCATGAGCCGAAGTCCACCTGCGGAGTTCGGCGTGCCGTAGAGTAGGACGATGACTGCGACTCCCATTCTTCTCGCATGGAGCGGCGGCAAGGACTGCCTGATGGCCCTTGAGCGGCTGCGCGCCGATCCGCAGTGGCAGGTCGCCGCGCTGTTGACGACCGTCAATCGCACCTACGGGCGCATCGCCATGCACGGCGTGCGCCGCGACATCCTGCTCGCGCAGGCCGATGCGCTGGGCCTGCCGCTGCTGGAAGTGGAGATGGACTGGCCCGGCAGCAACGAGGCCTACGAAGCGGCGCACGAACACGCGCTCGCCGAGGCGCGCATGCGCTGGCCAGGCATTCGCCACTGCGCCTTCGGTGACCTGTTCCTGCAGGACGTGCGCGACTACCGCGTGCGCCAGCTCGGGCGCGCCGAGTGGCGAGCGGTGTTTCCGATCTGGGGCGAGGATACCGAGGCGCTGTCGCGCCGCTTCGTGGGCCAAGGGCATCGCGCGCTGCTTTGCTGCGTGGATACGCACCAGCTGGCGGCGGAGTATTGCGGCCGCCCCTACGACGGCGCCCTGCTCGACAGCCTGCCCGCTGGCGTCGATCCCTGCGGCGAGCGCGGCGAATTCCACACGCTGAGCTACGGCGGCCCGCTCTTCACGCGCGACCTGCGCCTGCGCCGCGGCGAGTCGGTGTTGCGTGACGAGCGTTTCCAGTTCACCGATTTCATGCTCGATGAAGCTACCGGCTGAGCAGCACGTACTGCCCGACCTGCTGCGTCCGGGCCTTGCGCTGGTGTTCTGCGGCACCGCGGCCGGCGAGCGCTCGGCGCGCGAGGGCGCGTACTACGCGCACCCGGGCAATCTGTTCTGGCGCGCGCTGTTCGAGGCCGGCATCACGCCGCGTCGCCTCCGACCGACCGAGTACCCGCAATTGCTGGACCTGGGCATCGGCCTCACCGACCTTGCCAAGCGTCACAGCGGCAACGATGCCGATCTGCCGCGCGATGCGTTCGACGTCCCCGCGCTGCTCGCCAAGATCGAACGCTTCCAACCGCGGCTGCTCGCCTTTACCAGCAAGACCGCCGCGCGCGCGGCGCTTGGCCGGCCGATCGGGGATTGTGGATTGCAACCCGAGCGGATCGGACAAACCCGCGTGGTTGCCCTGCCCTCGCCTTCGGGCCAGGCGCGCAGGCACTGGGACCTCGAGCCCTGGCGCGCACTGGCAAGACTGGCCGCCGGATAGCGTGCAGCCCGCGCGGCGGCCGCCCTACGACAGCCCCGCCGGCTTGTTATTCGACAGGCGTGTGTCGATACGCGGCGACGTCACGCTCCATCACCGGAGCGGCATTGTTGTCCCAGGCGTGGCGGATGTAGCTGACTACCGAGGCCACGTCGCCGTCGCTCAGTCGCTGGGCGAACGGGGGCATCGAGTAGGGACGCGGGTGGGCGGCGGTGGTGGGTGAGAAACCACCGAGCAGCACGATGCGGATGGCATTGATGCCGGTCGGTTCGGTCACCGAGGTGTTGCCGGCCAGCGGCGGGTACACGCCCGCCACGCCCCGGCCGTCCTTGCCATGGCAACTGGCGCACTGTCGGCCATACACATCGGCGCCGCGGTCGAGCAGCGCGGTGGCGTCGACCTGGCTGCCCTTGTTGGCGGGCGCGGGACGCGGCGGCAGCGACTGCAGGTAAACCGCGATGGCGCGCAGGTCCTCTTCATGCATGTGCTGCGTGCTCTGCATGACCACGTCGGCCATCGGACCGAAGGCTGCTCCCTTGCGCGACTGCCCGGTCCTGAGCAAGGTCACGATGTCGTCCGTACCCCAGCCTTCAAGACCACCGTGGGCATGGGTACTCAGATCCGGGGCGTACCAGTTCTGCGCGGGAATCTGCCCGCCGGTGAGCGTCTCGTTGCTGGGCAGGCCGCCGAGGTTGTCGCGCGCGACGTGGCACTCGTTGCAGTGGCCCAGGCCCTGCACCAGGTAGGCGCCGCGATTCCATTCGGCCGACTGCTTCGGGTCTGGCACGAATTCGCCGGGGCGGAAATAGAGCGTGCGCCAGGTGGTCAGGCCCGCCCGCAGGTCGTAGGGAAAACGCAGCGATGGCGCGGCCGTATGGTTGCGTACCGGCGGCAGGGTCCTGAGGTAGGCGAACAGGGCGAACGCGTCCTCGCGGCTCACCCGCGTGTAGGAGGTGTAAGGGAAGGCCGGATAAAGCGCGTGGCCGTCCCTCCCGATGCCTTCGTGCAGCGCGCGCCAGAACGCGTCGAACGACCACTGCCCCAGTCCCGTGGCATCGTCGGGCGTGAGGTTGGGTGCGGGAACGTCGCCGAACGGGGTGGGCAGCGCGCGCCCGCCGGCGTATGGCTTGCCGCCTTGGGCGGTGTGGCAAGCCGCGCAGTCGCCGACCGTCGCGAGGTACGCGCCGCGGGCGATCAACGCAGGTTCCTGCAACCTGGCCGCAGTGGTCTGCGAGGGCGGCAAGGCGGCGTGGTGGCGCGCGGACAACCACCAGGCCAGGACGGCTACGGCCAGCACCAGCAAGGCGAAAAACGCACGCAACAGCCACTTCATCGCTTCGCATCCTTCGTGCCCAGGACACCGCAGGCCAATGGAGGCTTCACTGATCCGGCCGGCTGGGCATGGGTGTCGGCGGGCACCTCATGGCTGGCCAGCCAGGCCGATACCGCGGTGATGTCCGCCTCGCTCAGGCGGCTGGCGATGGCCGCCATGCAATCGGGGGCCACCATCGCGCGGGTGTGGGTGCGCCACGCGCCCAATTGGGCGCTGATGTAGTCGTAGGGGAGGCCGACCAGCCCGGGAATATCCGGTTCCACGCCGGTCAGGCGCTCGCCGTGGCAGGCGGCACAGGCCGGCACCTTGCGCGCCGGATCGCCCTGGGTCGCCAACACCTGGCCGCGCTCGAGGATCGCATCGGTGACGCGCGGCAGCGGCGAGGGCTGGTAGGGCACCTGTTGCGCGGCGAAGTAGACGGCGATCTCGTGCATGTATTCGGGCGTCAGTCCGCGCACCGTGTATTCCATCGGCGCGTACTTGCGCAGGCCATCCTGGAAATTGCGGATCTGCCGCGCCAGGTAGCCAGCCGGCTTGCCGGCCAGGCGCGGGAAGAAGCCGCTCTCGGGCGTACCTTCGCCATGTTCGCCATGACAGGCGGTGCAGGCGGCGATGCGCTGCTTGAGGGTATCGGGCACGGTCGGGGCATCGGCGGCCCGGGCGACGGTGGCGAACAGCGCGACAACCAGGATGGCCGGCGCCAGGCACACGGAGGAAAGCAGGCTCATGCGTCGGATTATAGGTAGCGTCTGATGCGCGACCGGCGCGCGGGAAGGATATGCTGCGTCAGCGCGACACCATGCCGCACCGTCATGCGCCATTGCACACCGACCCACCGGAGGCCGCCGTGAAACCCTCGCCCGCCCGCCTTGCCCCGCTCATCGCCCTATTGCTCGCCGCCCCGGCGATGGCGGCCCAACCGGCCCAACCGCTGGCCTTCGCCTCGATCGACCAATTGCAACAGCAGATGGACGCCGGCACGCTCGACAGCCGTACGCTGGCGCGGCAGTTCCTCGACCGCATCGCGCAGCTCGACCAGGCCGGGCCCACGCTGCGGTCGGTGATCGAAACCAATCCGGACGCGCTCAAGCTTGCCGCGGCGCTGGATGCCGGGCGCGCCAAGGCCAAGCGCGGGCCGCTGTACGGCGTGCCGGTGCTGCTCAAGGACAACATCGACACCGGCGATCGCATGCTCACGACCGCCGGCTCGCTGGCGCTCACCGACGCTCCGGCGCCCCGCGACGCGGGACTGGTCGAGCGGCTGCGCAAGGCCGGCGCGCTGGTGCTGGGCAAGACCAACCTGAGCGAGTGGGCCAACTTCCGTTCCAACCACGCCAGCAGCGGCTGGAGCGGTCGCGGCGGGCAGACGAAGAACCCCTACGTGCTCGATCGCAACCCATGCGGTTCCAGCGCCGGTTCCGGCGCGGCGGTGGCGGCGGGCCTGGTGACCGTGGCGATCGGCACCGAGACGGACGGCTCGATCATCTGTCCGGCCGCCAGCAACGGCATCGTCGGCATCAAGCCGACGCTGGGCCTGGTCAGCCGCAGCGGCATCGTGCCGATCGCGCACAGCCAGGACACCGCCGGCCCGATGGCGCGCAGCGTGGCCGACGCCGCGGCGCTGCTGAGCGTGATCGCGGGCAGCGATCCGCGCGATCCGGCCACGGCCGAGGCCGACAAGCACGCCACCGACTACACCCGCTTCCTCGACCCCAACGGCCTCAAGGGCAAGCGCATCGGCGTGGTGCGCCAGCTCGCCGGCGCCGAGCCCAATGCCGATCGCGTGCTCGAGCAGGCGATCGCGCTGATGAAGGCACAGGGCGCGGTCATCGTGGACCCGGTAACCGTGCCCCACCTGGCGGATCTGGGGGGACCGGAAATGACCGTGCTGCTGTACGAGTTCAAGCACGACATCAACGCCTATCTCGCCACGCGACCGAACCTCAAGGTGAAGACGCTGGCCGACCTGATCGCGTTCGACAAGGCGCATGCCGAACAGGAGATGCCCTGGTTCGACCAGGAACTGTTCGAACAAGCGCAGGGCAAGGGTCCGCTGACCGATAAGAACTACACCGATGCGCTGGCCAAGGCGAAACGGCTGGCCGGGCCCGAGGGCATCGACGCGGCGCTGACCAAGGATCACCTGGACGCCCTGCTCGCACCGTCCTGGGGACCGGCCTTCGTCACCGACCCGGTGCTCGGCGACCACATCGTCAGCGGCGATCCGACCGTGGGTGGCGCGTCGCAGCCCGCGGCGGTGGCGGGCTATCCATCCATCACCGTGCCAGCGGGATTCGCGCACGACCTGCCGATCGGCATCGTGTTGTTCGGCGCCAGGTGGAGCGAGCCCACGCTGATCTCGATCGCCTACGGCTTCGAGCAGCATGCCCGGGCCTGGCAGCCGCCGCGCTTCCTGGATACGGTGGGCGGCAAGTCGGTGGCGGGCTCGCCCTGAGCGCCGTGCAGCCGCGCCTGCGAAGCACGTTGACCTGCCCGCGTTGTGGGCATCGGTCGGTGGAAACCATGCCGACCGACGCCTGCCTGTTCTTCCACGACTGCCCCGGCTGCGGTGCCTTGCTCAAGCCGAAGCCCGGCGACTGCTGCGTGTTCTGCTCCTGGGGCGACGTGCCGTGCCCGCCGGTCCAGGCCCAAAAGGGATGTTGCCGCTAAGGGAACCGCCCGGCCCGGTGGTGGTCTGACACCGGCCTCCCTGGCAAAGGACATGGCCATGCACGCCCTCTCGCGCTTCCTGCTGCGCAACCGCGGCTTCTTCTTTTTCCTGCTCGGCATGCTGATGTTCCGCAGCGCGCTGGCCGACTGGAACACCGTTCCCACCGGTTCGATGCAACCGACCATCCGCATCGGCGACCGCATCGTGGTCGACCGGATGGCCTACGACCTGCGGCTGCCGTTCACCCATGTCTCCCTGCTGCACCGGGCGGACCCGCGGCGCGGAGACATCGTGATCATCGACTCCGCCGCGACCGGCGAGCGGCTGGTCAAGCGCGTGATCGGCCTGCCGGGCGATACCGTCGCGCTGCGCGGCAACGTGCTCTACGTCAACGGGCACGCAGCACGTTACCAGCCCGCCCGCGTGGCAGGCATCACGGCGGACCGGGCGCTACCGGCCAGCTATGCGGTGGAATCGCTGGACGGACCCGGCCATCTCGTCCGGCTGTCGCGCTACCTGCCGAGCCCCGCCAGCAACTACGGCCCCGTCACCGTGACGGCGGGGCATTACCTTGCCATGGGCGACAACCGCGACGACAGCTATGACTCGCGGTTCTTCGGTTTCGTGCCGCGCGGGGAGATCGTCGGTCGGGCGCGTTTCGTGGCCTTGTCGCTCGATCCGGCGAGGCACGGCCTGCCCCGGGCGGATCGGTGGGGATTGACGCTGCACTAGCGCGACAGTCGCTGTAGACGTGAGCGAGCTGGTCGGCCGTCCGCAGCCTGCCGAGGCTCCTCGTAGGCGCCCGGGCAAGAGCGGGCTTTCCCTTTTGCTTTTCCCTTTATTGAACGAAAGGACCTCAACGCCCTTCGGTCAACCCCCTTTCCTCCATGGGCGGGATGACTGGGCAATCATGCGACAGGCCGGCATCAGCCGCCGGCACCCTCGGACTTGCGCACGATAAGCATGGCCAGCTCCAGCGACTGCTCGTAATTGAGCCTTGGATCGACCATCGACTTGTACGCGCGCTTGAGATCCGACTCGGACAGGTCGCGCGCGCCGCCCATGCATTCGGTGACATCCTCACCGGTCAGTTCCAGATGCACACCGCCCAGCCGCGTGCCGGACGCCGCATGGATGTCGAATGCCTGGTCAAGCTCGCCACGGATATTGTCGAAGCGGCGAGTCTTGTAGCCGTTGGAAGTGCTTTCGGTATTGCCGTGCATCGGATCGGCCACCCACAGCACACGCCGCCCCTCGCGCCTGACCGCCTCCAGCAGCGGCGGCAGCGCACGGGCGATGCCGGCGTTGCCCATGCGATGGATCAGGGTCAACCGTCCGGGTTCGTCGTGCGGGTTGAGCGCGTCGATCAGCGGTAGCAACTGATCGGCGGTGACCGAAGGACCGACCTTCACCGCGACCGGGTTGCGGATACCGCGGAAGTACTCCACGTGCGCACCGTCCAGCGCAGCCGTGCGCATGCCGATCCAGGGGAAGTGCGTGGACAGGTTGAACCAGCCGGGATTGCGCGGCACCTCGCGGGTCAGTGCTTGCTCGTAGTGCAGCAGCAGCGCCTCGTGCGAGGTGAAAAAATCCACCCGCGAAAAGCTGGCAATGGGGCCGGCGAGGGTTTCCATGAAGCGCAGCGAGTCGCCGATGGCGGCGACCATGCGCCGGTAGTCGGCGGCCAGCGGTGAATGCTCGACCCAGGCCAGATCCCAGTATTCGGGATGATGCAGGTCGGCAAAGCCGCCGTCGATCAGGGCACGCACGAAGTTCATGGTCAACGCGGAGTGCGCATGGGCCTGGATCAATCGCTGCGGATCGGCGCGGCGCGCCTCGGCGGTGAAGGCCGGACCGTTGACCACGTCGCCGCGAAAACTGGGGAGCGTCACGCCGTCGCGCGTCTCCGTGTCGGCCGAACGCGGCTTGGCGTACTGGCCTGCGAACCGGCCAACGCGCAGCACGGGTTTCTTCAGCCCATGCACGAGCACCAGGCTCATCTGCAACAAGACCTTGAGCCGGTTGGAAATCACCGGACTGGTGCAGTCTGCGAAACTCTCGGCGCAGTCGCCGCCTTGCAGCAGGAACCGCTCGCCGTCTTGCGCTTCGGCCAAGGCCTGCTTGAGCGCAAGCACTTCCCAGGAAGTCACCAGGGGCGGCAGCGCGGCCAGTTGCGTCGTGGCCCGCGCCAGTTCCGCCGCATCCAGGTATTGCGGCTGCTGCAATGCCACGCGTCGCTGCCACGATGCCGGTGTCCAGTCTGCGGGCAGTTCGGCCAATCGGTTCGGTCGGTTGTTCACGAGGATGTCCGGTCAGCTATTGCGGCGACGCGCGGTGGCGACGAGTGCGAGGATCGCCAACAGCACGAACCACAGCAGGGTCCAGGCGGGCATCGGCAGTCCGAGAACAGGCTCGACCTTGGCGCATTCGCCCGAGCCGGTAAACACCATGCGCAGCACCTGCGCGAACGGGAAGGCGTCGAACATGTAATCGAGCGGTGGCCCGCACGAAGGCACCTGGTCGGCCGGCAGCGACTGGATCCACAAATGCCGACCCGCCACGGCGATGCCCCACAAGGCCCCCGTCAACACACCGGCGGTGTACATCCAACGCAGCCCCCGCCGCGGCGCGTGCAGTGCGCCGATCAGGAAGAAAACTGCCATCACCAGGAAGCCGATGCGCTGGAAGATGCACAGCGGGCAGGGGACAAGCCCCCACGCGTACTCGGTGTACAGCGCAAAGCCGAGCAGGGCCGCGCAGACGACGAAGCCCAAGAGGAAGCTGATGCGGTACGACCAGTGCAGAGGGTTCATGGCGGATTGTTGCGTTGCGGAAAGTCGACATTACCCGCTTGCCGGGGCGCTGTCAGCAAGCGGTCCCGAAAAACAAAAAACCCCGGCAGGTTGCCCGGCCAGGGTTTCGTGTTTGGACGTCTGGACGCCCGAATATCAGGAGGCTTACTCGGCCTCGGCCGCCGTGGCGTTCTGCGGGCGGTCGACCAGCTCCACGTAGGCCATCGGGGCATTGTCGCCCGGGCGGAAGCCGCACTTGAGAATGCGCAGGTAGCCGCCGGGACGCTCGCGGTAGCGCGGGCCCAGTTCGACGAACAGCTTGCCCACGGCTTCCTTGTCGCGCAGGCGCGAGAAGGCGAGGCGGCGGTTGGCGACGCCATCGGCCTTGGCCAGCGTGATCAGCGGCTCGGCGACGCGGCGCAGTTCCTTGGCCTTGGGCAGGGTGGTGCGAATCAGCTCATGCTTGATCAGCGAGGCGGCCATGTTCTTGAACATGGCTTCGCGGTGCGAGCTGGTGCGATTGAGCTTGCGGCCCGATTTCTGGTGGCGCATGGTGAGAACTCTCTTCAGTCTGTTGTTATGAAAAACCGGCGGTTGTGTCCGGCTTTCCGCGGTTGCCCGCTGTTCCGAGCCCTTTGAGAACAGGCTCTCGTGAGAAGTGCGACCATGAATGGCCGTCTATTGCTCTGGCGATCGCAAGGACCGCTTGGGACCAAGCAGGTCCCACAACGGGCGGTCAAAACGACCGCTCAACAAGGACTGGCACGAACCGGTCGGAACCCGCCAGCTTGAAACGCCGGCGGCGATCTCGCGATCGCCGCCGCAAACATCAACCCAGCTGCATGCCGTGCGAAAGGCCCGGCGGCGGCCAGTTTTCCAACTTCATGCCGAGAGCCAGACCGCGCGAACCGAGCACGTCCTTGATCTCGGTGAGCGACTTCTTGCCCAGGTTGGGAGTCTTGAGAAGCTCGACTTCGGTCTTCTGCACCAGGTCGCCGATGTAGTAGATGCTCTCGGCCTTGAGGCAGTTGGCCGAACGCACGGTCAGCTCCAGGTCGTCGATCGGGCGCAGCAGCAGCGGGTCGAAACCGCCCTTCTCCGCCTTGTCCGAAGCGCTCTCGCGACGCGAGAAATCGCCGAACACCGACAGCTGGTCGTTGAGGATCTCGGCGGCCTTGCGGACCGCGTCTTCCGCACCGATGGTGCCGTTGGTCTCGATGTCGAGCACCAGTTTGTCGAGGTTGGTGCGCTGTTCCACGCGCGCCGCGTCGACCTCATAGGCCACACGCAGCACCGGAGCGAAGGAGGCATCGAGCTGCAGGCGGCCGATCGGACGCGCTTCGTCGTCCGGATGCTGGCGCGCGCTGGCCGGCTGGTAGCCGACGCCGCGACGCACCTTCAGGCGCATGTTGAGCGCGATGTCCTTGGTCAGGTGGCAGATCACGTGTTCGGGATTGACGATTTCCACGGTATGGTCGACGACGATGTCGCCGGCCGTGACCACGCCTTTGCCCTTCTTCGACAGGGTCAGGGTGACCTCGTCGCCGGAGTGCTGACGGATGGCCACGTCCTTGAGGTTGAGCAGGACTTCGATCACGTCCTCCTGCAGACCTTCAAGGGTGGTGTACTCGTGCAGCACGCCATCGATCTCCACTTCGATGATGGCGCTGCCCGGGATCGACGAGAGCAGCACGCGGCGCAGCGCGTTGCCCAGGGTGTGGCCGAAGCCACGCTCGAGCGGCTCCACCACCACCTTGGCGCGGTTGGCTCCGAGCTGCTCGACGCTGAGGCCACGAGGCCGCAGCACACTAGTTGACGAAACTGCCATGCAGGGCTCCGGTAATTACTTCGAATACAGCTCGACGATCAGCGCTTCGTTGATGTCCGACGGCAGATCGCCGCGGTCGGGCATCGACTTGAAGGTGCCAGTGAACTTCTTGGCATCGACTTCGAGCCAGATCGGACGCAGGTCCATGGTGTCGAACACGGTCGCCGCTTCCTGCACGCGCAGCTGGCTGCGGGCGCGCTCGGTCAGTGCAACCTCGTCGCCAGGCTTGACCTGGTACGAAGGGATGTTGACCTTCTTGCCGTTGACCAGCACTGCCTTGTGGGCGACGAGCTGGCGGGCCTGGGCGCGGGTCACCGCGAAGCCCATGCGGTAGACGACGTTGTCCAGACGGCTCTCGAGCAGGCGCAGCAGATTCTCACCGGTGTTGCCCTTGAGGGTCGACGCCTTGGTGTAGTAGTTGCTGAACTGGCGCTCGAGCACGCCATAGATGCGCTTGACCTTCTGCTTCTCGCGCAGCTGGACGGCGTAGTCGGACATGCGCATGCGCTTGTTGGCGCCATGCTGGCCGGGCTTGTTTTCAAGCTTGCACTTGGAGTCCAGCGCACGCGCCGGGCTCTTCAGGCTGAGATCCGCACCCTCGCGGCGGGCGAGCTTGCAGGTAGCTCCACGATAACGGGCCATGGGTTACTCCTTAGACTCGACGCTTCTTGGGGGGACGGCAGCCGTTATGCGGGATCGGCGTGACATCGATGATGTTCAGGACCTTGTAACCCAGCGCGTTCAGCGAACGCACGGCCGACTCGCGGCCCGGGCCGGGGCCCTTGATTCGGACTTCCACGGTCTTCACGCCGTAATCGCCGGCCGCGCGGCCAGCCTTCTCGGCAGCGACCTGGGCAGCGAACGGGGTGGACTTGCGCGAACCGCGGAAACCCGCGCCGCCGGCAGTCGCCCACGACAGCGCGTTGCCCTGGCGGTCGGTGATGGTGACGATGGTGTTGTTGAAGGAGGCCTGCACGTGGGCCACGGCATCCGTGACAACGCGCTTGATCTTCTTCTTGGTCTTGACAGGCTTGGCCATAATTGGAATCCGTTACTTCTTGATCGCGCGACGCGGACCCTTGCGGGTGCGTGCATTGGTACGCGTGCGCTGACCGCGCACCGGCAGGCCGCGACGGTGGCGCAGGCCACGATAGGTGCCCAGGTCCATCAGGCGCTTGATGGCGATACCCACCTCACGGCGGAGGTCGCCCTCGACAACGTACTTGCCGATTTCGTGGCGGAGCTTCTCCACCTCGCCCTCGCTGAGGGACTTGATCGGCGTGGTCGGAACCACCCCGGCATCCGCACAGACCTTCTTGGCCCGGCTGCGGCCGATGCCGTAGATGCTCTGCAGGCCAACCCAGACATGCTTCTGGACCGGCAAATTGACACCCGCGATGCGCGCCATGATGTACTTTCTCCGATGCGTTTCTTGCGCGGTAAACGCGCAATTTTAACCTGAATTACCCTAACAGGAAAGCCCTGCGGCGCTGTGCCGCCCGCCTTCCGACGTGACCCGCCTCCACCGCCCCAGCAGCCACTAGCTGCGGCGGAGGTTGGCCTTCTTGAGCAGACTTTCGTACTGATGGCTGACCAGATGCGCCTGCACCTGGGCGGTAAAATCCATGACCACCACCACGATGATCAGCAGCGATGTGCCGCCGAAATAGAACGGAACGTGCCAGTAGTTCTGCATGAACGTGGGCACCAGGCACACCAGCACCAGGTAGATCGCACCCACGCCCGTCAGCCTGGTCATCACGCCGTCGATGTACTCGCCGGTGGCCCGGCCCGGACGGATACCCGGGATCAGTGCACCCGACCGCTTGAGGTTGTCGGCCGTTTCCTGCGAGTTGAAGACGATCGCCGTATAGAAGAAGGCGAACACGATCACCAGTACCGCGTAGACGATCTCGTACAGCGGCTGGCCCGGAGCGATCGCCTGGGTCAGGCTCTGCAGCCAGCGCGACTGGTGACCGGCACCGAACCAGCTCACCGCGGTCGCCGGAAACATCAGCAGACTCGAGGCGAAGATCGGCGGGATCACGCCCGACATGTTGATCTTCAGCGGCAGGTGCGAGGTCTGGTTCATGTACGCCCGCTGCCCACCGGACCGCCTTGCGTAATTCACGGTGATGCGCCGCTGGGCGCGCTCCATGAACACCACGAAGGCAGTTACCGCCAGCACCAGACCCACCACCATGATCAGGCGCAGCACCGACAACTCGCCATTGCTGGCCATGCCCAGGGTGCTGGACACCGCGCCGGGGAGACCCGCCACGATGCCGGCGAAGATCAGCAGCGAAATCCCGTTGCCGATACCGCGCTCGGTGATCTGCTCGCCCAGCCACATCAGGAACATCGAACCGGCCGTGAGACCGACGACCGACGCCAGGATGAAGCCGAAACCGGGGGTATAGACCACCGGCGCACCGCCCGCAGCCGTCTGGGACTGCAGCGCCGCGGCGATACCGAATGCCTGGAACGCGGACAGACCCACCGTACCGAAGCGCGTGTACATGGTCATCGTGCGACGACCCGCCTCGCCCTCTTTGCGCAGCGCCTGAAGGCTCGGTACCACCGAACCCATCATCTGCACCACGATCGACGCGGAGATGTACGGCACCACGCCTAGCGCGAACACCGAGAAGCGCTGGAGCGACCCGCCGGAGAACATGTTGAACATGTTCAGCAGGCCACCGCCGCCCTGGATCAGGCGCGTCATGGCTTCCGGATTGACGCCCGGCACCGGAATGAACGAGCCGAGACGAAAGACGACCAGCGCACCGATCACGAAGAAGATGCGCTGGCGGAGTTCCGTCAGCTTGCCGAGCGCGCCGAGCGCATTGCCCTGGGCTTGCGCCACCGTCTTACTCCACGCTGCCGCCGGCAGCCTCGATGGCCGCCTTGGCGCCGGCCGTGGCGAGCACGCCGGAGAGCTTGACCGCGCGGCCGATTTCGCCCTTGGCGACGACCTTGATCTTCTTCGCCTTGCTGTCGACCAGACCCGCCTGGTGCAGCGCGATCGGGTCGATCACGTCCGCCTTCAGGTTGGCAAGCTGGTACAGGAACACCTCCTGGCTCTCGGCCTTCTTCTTCGAGCGGAAGCCGACCTTGGGCAGGCGACGCTGCAGCGGCATCTGGCCGCCTTCGAAGCCGAACTTGTGGGTGCCGCCGGCGCGGGCGTGCTGACCCTTGTGGCCGCGGCCGGCAGTCTTGCCCAGGCCCGAACCGATACCGCGACCGACGCGCAGGCGCGTCTTGCGCGCACCGGCAGCCGGCTTGATGTCGTTGAGACGCATGATGATTACTCCTCGACCCGGACCAGGTAATAGACCGTGTTGATCAGGCCACGCACCTGCGGGCTGTCCTTCAGTTCACGGACATCATTGAGCTTGTTCAGACCCAGCGCCTTGACGCTGAGACGGTGACGCCCCTGCACGCCGCGCAGGCCCTTGACCAGGCGCACGCGCACGGTGGCGGCGGTGTCGTTGTTCTTAGCCATTGCCCATCACCTCTTCCACGGTCTTGCCACGCTTGGCGGCGATGCGCTTCGGCGAGGCGATCGCCTGCAGGCCCTTGATGGTGGCGCGCACCAGATTGATCGGGTTGCGCGAACCGACCGCCTTGGCCAGCACGTTCTTGACGCCGACCACTTCCAGCACGGCACGCATGGCGCCGCCCGCGATCACGCCGGTACCCTCGGCAGCCGGCTGCATGAACACGCGAGCCGCGCCGTGGTTGGCCTTGATGGCGTACCACAGGGTGCCGTTGTTCAGGTCGATGCTCACCATGTTGCGGCGGGCACGGTCCATCGCCTTGGAGATGGCAACCGGCACTTCACGCGCCTTGCCATAGCCGAAACCGACCTTGCCTTCGCCGTCGCCGACCACGGTCAGCGCAGTGAAGCTCATCTGGCGGCCACCCTTGACGGTCTTGGCCACGCGGTTGACGGCAATCAGCTTCTCGAGCAGGCCGTCCGAATTTTCGCGATCGTTCGAAGACATTTCTCTATTCCGTGTGCCCGGACCATCCGGGACTTTTGCTTGCGGCTTGGCCGCTTGTTGTTGTGTGTGGCGCTACGGGACCAGGAGCAATCGCTCCCGGTTCCTCAGAATTTCAGGCCCGCTTCGCGCGCCGCATCGGCCAGGGCCTGGATGCGACCGTGATAACGGAAGCCGGAGCGGTCAAAGGCGACCGACTCGATACCCGCGGCGAGCGCACGCTCGGCCACGGCCTTGCCCACCGCCGCGGCGGCGGTCAGGTTCTTGGTGCCCTTCAGCCCCTCGGCCACCGACTTCTGCACGGTGGAGGCAGCCGCCACGACCTTTTCGCCGGAGGCGTCGAACACCTGGGCGTAAAGATGCTGACCGGTGCGATGGACCGACAGGCGGGCCACGGCGAGCTTGCGGATGTGGGCGCGCGTGGACTTGGCGCGACGCAGGCGGGATTCGTTCTTGTTCATCTGTCTGTTCCTCGAAAGCGGATCGGCGGTAGTTACGCAGTGCTCTTGTGAGTAGTGCGGCCATGGATGGCCGCTCCCACACGCAGGGAAAGCGTACTCAAGCCTTCTTGGCTTCCTTCAGGGTGATCTTCTCGCCGGCATAGCGCACGCCCTTGCCCTTGTAGGGTTCCGGCGGACGGAAGCCACGGATCTTGGCGGCAACTTCGCCGACGCGCTGCTTGTCCGTACCCTTGATCAGGATCTCGGTCTGCGTCGGGGTCTCGAGCGTGATGCCTTCAGGCGCGTTGAACACCACCGGGTGCGAAAAGCCCAGGCTGAGGTTCAGCGCCTTGCCGGCCATCGAGGCGCGATAGCCCACGCCGACCAGCTCGAGCTTGCGCTCGTAGCCGTCGGACACGCCCTTGACCATGTTGGCCAGCAAGGCGCGCGCGGTACCGCCGAACTTGTCGTCGGCGCCGTCGGCGAGCGTGATGTTGGCGACGCCGTCATTGACGGCCACCGACACGCCCGGCAGGACATGAATCGACAGCGTGCCCTTCGGGCCCTTGACGGAAATGCCGCTGGCGTCGGACTTAAGTTCCACGCCCTTGGGCAGATTGATCGGTTGTTTGGCAACGCGGGACATGGAAACTCCTTACGCCACTTGGCCGATGACTTCGCCGCCCAGACCCTTGGCGCGGGCCTGTGCATCGGTCATCAGACCGGCGGAAGTCGAAATGATCGAGATACCCATGCCGCCGAGCACCTTCGGCAGCTCGTCCTTGCCGCGATACACGCGCAGGCCGGAGCGGGAAACACGGGAGATGGCCTCGATGGCCGGGCGGCCTTCGAAATACTTGAGCTTGATCTCGAGCACCGGCTTGCCTTCCTGGGCGGAAGACTTGGCGTCGAGGATGTAGCCCTCGTTCTTGAGGAGGTTGGCGATCGCCAACTTCAGCTTCGACGACGGCATGCTTACGGCCTGCTTGCCCGAAAGCTGGGCATTGCGGATGCGCGTAAACAGATCGGCGATGGGATCAGTCATGCTCATGAAAACATCCTTCAGAGTGCACCGATATCCGATAAAACCGGAAATCAATCAGATTGTGAGCTGGCAAAAAGCAGCCAGCCTGCGTTGCGCAGACCGACGACTATAGCAGCTATTTCCACTTTTAGCGAACGTCGGCGCGATTTATGCACCGGGCAGCCGCGACGGCTGCCTGCGGAGCGGCGAGCGCAAGGACGCCCGCCGCCTGGAGACTTACCAGCTGGCCTTGCGCAGGCCGGGCACGTCGCCGCGCATGGTCGCTTCGCGCAGCTTGTTGCGGCCCAGGCCGAACTTGCGGTACACGCCGCGCGGGCGACCGGACAGCTCGCAACGGTTGCGCTGGCGCACCGGGCTGGCGTCGCGCGGCAGCTTCTGCAGCTTGGACTGCGCGTCCATCTTCTCGTCGTACGAGGCGTTCGGGTTCACCACGATCGCCTTCAGTTCGGCGCGCTTGGCGGCGTACTTCTTGACGAGCTTGGTCCGCTTGATGTCGCGGTTGACCATCGAGGTCTTTGCCATTGCGTTTCTCTCGCTCTTAAGTTCGGCGCGATCAGTTGCGGAACGGGAAGCTGAAGGCTTCCAGCAGCGCCTTGGCTTCTTCGTCGGTCTTGGCGGTGGTGGTGATGGAAATATCCATGCCACGCATCGCGTCGATCGCGTCGAAGTCGATTTCCGGGAAGATGATCTGTTCCTTGATGCCGAAGTTGTAGTTGCCACGGCCATCGAAGGCGCGACCGGACACACCGCGGAAGTCGCGGGTACGCGGCAGCGAGATGTTGATCAGGCGATCCAGGAATTCCCACATGTTGGCGCGACGCAAGGTGACCTTGCAGCCGATCGGCCAGCCGTCGCGGATCTTGAACGAGGCCACGGAAACGCGCGCCTTGGTCGTGATCGGCTTCTGACCGGCGATCTTCGTCATGTCGGCCACGGCGTTCTCAAGAATCTTCTTGTTGCCGGCAGCCTCGCCCACACCCATGTTCAGGGTGATCTTGGTGATGCGCGGAACCTGCATCACGTTCTCGTAGCCGAACCGCTCGGTGAGCTTCGGAACGACCTGTTCTTTGTAAAAACTTTCAAGGCGCGTCATGACATTTGTTCCTTACACGTCCAGCTGTTCGCCATTGGAGCGGAACACGCGTACCTTGCGCCCATCCTCGAGCGTCTTGGCACTCACGCGCTCACCCTTGCCCGTGGCGGGGTTGAACGGCTGCACATTGGAGATGTGGATCGAAGCCTCGCGCTCGACGATGCCGCCAGCCTGGTTGGCCTGCGGGTTCGGCTTCGTGTGGCGCTTGACGATGTTCGCGTTGGACACGAACACGCGGTCACCATCCACGCGCAGCACGTCACCGCGCTGACCCTTGTTCTTGCCGGCGATCACGAGGACCTGATCACCCTTGCGGATACGGTTCATGGTTCTTATCTCCGCTCAAAGCACTTCGGGCGCGAGGGAGACGATCTTCATGAACTTCTCGCCGCGCAGCTCACGCGTGACCGGCCCGAAGATGCGGGTGCCGATCGGCTCGAGCTTGTTGTTGAGGAGCACCGCTGCATTGCCGTCGAAACGGATCAGCGAGCCATCGGCGCGGCGCACGCCCTTGGCGGTACGCACCACCACGGCGTTGTAGACCTCGCCCTTCTTTACCTTGCCGCGCGGAATCGCATCCTTCACGGTGACCTTGATCACGTCACCGATCGCGGCGTAGCGACGGTGGGAACCGCCGAGCACCTTGATGCACATCAGTTCCTTGGCGCCGCTGTTGTCGGCCGCGGAAAGCGTGCTCTGCATCTGGATCATGTCTGCACCCTCCTCAGACGGCCGCGCGCGTGACGATTTCGACCACGCGGTGATGCTTGGTCTTGGACAGCGGACGGCACTCGGTGATGCGCACCAGGTCGCCCTCGTTCGCACCGATGTCGTCCTGCGCGTGCAGCTTGGTCGACCGGCGGATGATCTTGCCCAGCAGGCCGTGCTGCACCTGGCGCTCGATCAGGACGGTGACCGTCTTGTTCATCTTGTTGCTGATGACGCGACCCTCGAGGGTACGCGCCTGCTTCTGGTTGTCGCTCATGTCGGCGGTCCCTTACTTCTTCGTGCCGAGCACGAACTTCGTGCGGGCGATGTCGCGCCGGACGCGGCGCAGCTGGTGCGGCTGGCTGAGCTGGCCGGTACCCTTCTGCATGCGCAGGTTGAACTGCTCCTTGCGCAGGTCCAGCAGGTGCTGCTTCAGCTCGTCGGCCGACTTGGTGTTCAGATCGTTGGTGGCCATCACATCACCGCCCGGGTCACGAATTGGGTCTGCACCGAGAGCTTGGCGGCGGCCAGACGGAACGCTTCGCGCGCCGTGGTCTCGTCGACGCCCTCGATTTCATAGAGCATGCGGCCCGGCTGGATCGGGGCGACCCAGAACTCGACGCCGCCCTTGCCGGCACCCATACGCACTTCGATGGGCTTCTTGGTGATCGGCTTGTCCGGGAACACGCGGATCCACAACTTGCCGCCACGCTTGACGAAACGGGTGATGCAACGACGGGCCGCCTCGATCTGGCGCGCGGTCAGCGCGCCGTGGGTGGTCGCCTTCAGGCCGTACTCGCCAAAGCTGACGAGGTTCGAGCACTGGGCCAGGCCATCGTTGCGGCCCTTGAACTGCTTGCGGTATTTGGTTCGCTTCGGTTGCAACATGGCAACTCTCCTTACTTCGCCGTCCGCTCGCGGCGGCCTTCACCGCCCTCGCGACGCGATTCACGACGACCCTCGCCACCTTCGCGGCGCGGCTGCGACTGCTCGTCCTTCGACTCCTGCGACGCTGCCGCCAGATCGAAGATCTCGCCCTTGTAGACCCACACCTTGATGCCGATGATGCCGTAGGTGGTCTTCGCCTCGGCAAAACCGTAGTCGATGTCGGCACGCAGGGTGTGCAGCGGCACGCGGCCCTCTCGGCTCCACTCGGAACGGGCGATCTCGGCGCCGTTCAGACGGCCGGACACGTTGATCTTGATACCCAGGGCGCCCAGGCGCATCGCGTTGCCGACGGCGCGCTTCATGGCGCGCCGGAACATGATGCGGCGCTCCAGCTGCTGGGCGATCGACTCGGCCACCAGCTGGGCGTCGAGTTCGGGCTTACGCACTTCGTTGACATTGATGTGCGCCGGGACGCCCATCATGTCGCTGACTTCCTTGCGCAGCTTCTCGATGTCCTCACCCTTCTTGCCGATCACCACGCCCGGGCGGGCGGTGTGGATCGTCACGCGGGCGGTCTTGGCCGGACGCTCGATCTGGATCTTGGAGATGCCAGCCTGTGCCAGCTTCTTGCGCAGCATCTCGCGGACCTTGAGGTCAGCCGCGAGGTACTTGGCGTAATCGCCCTTGTTGGCGTACCACTTCGAATTCCAGTCCTTGGCGATGCCGAGGCGGATACCGGTGGGATGAACTTTATGACCCATCGTCTTCTGTCCTCTTTACTCGCCGACGACCACGGTGATGTGGCTGGTGCGCTTCAGGATGCGAGAGCCGCGACCCTTGGCGCGGGCAAACATGCGCTTCATCGACGGACCTTCGTCCACGAAGATGCGCGAGACCTTCAGTTCGTCGACGTCGGCGCCCAGGTTGTTCTCGGCGTTGGCGACGGCCGAGAGCAGCACCTTGCGGACAAGGTGGGCGGCCTTCTTGTTGGTGAACTGGAGCACGTCGCTGGCGCGGCCGACGGGCATGCCGCGGACCAGGTCAGCCACCAGGCGTGCCTTCTGCGCCGAGATGCGGGCGCTGCGCAGGATCGCTTTGGCTTCGGTGCTCATCTTACTTGCCCTTCTTGTCGCCGCCGTGGCCCTTGAAAGTACGGGTCACCGCGAACTCGCCGAGCTTGTGCCCGACCATGTTCTCGTTGATCAGTACCGGCACGTGCTGGCGACCGTTGTGGATGGCGATGGTCAGGCCCACCATTTCGGGCAGGATCATCGAGCGGCGCGACCAGGTCTTGATCGGACGCTTGTTGTTGGCGGAAACGGCGGCTTCCACCTTCTTTGCGAGGTGCAGGTCGATGAACGGACCTTTCTTTAGGGAGCGCGGCATGATCGTTTCCTGTTACTTGCGACGACGCACGATGAACTGCTGCGTGCGCTTGTTGTTGCGGGTCTTGTAGCCCTTGGTCGGCGTACCCCACGGGCTGACCGGATGACGGCCGCCGGAGGTACGGCCTTCACCACCGCCATGCGGATGGTCGACCGGGTTCATCACCACGCCGCGCACGGTCGGGCGAATGCCCTTCCAGCGCTTGGCACCGGCCTTGCCCAGCTTCTTCAGGCTGTGCTCGGAATTGCCGACTTCACCGATGGTGGCGCGGCAATCGACCGGCACGCGGCGCATTTCGCCGGAGCGCAAGCGCAGCGTGGCGTAGCCGGACTCGCGGGCGACCAGCTGCACGGAGGCGCCGGCGCTGCGGGCGATCTGCGCGCCCTTGCCTGCCTTCATCTCGATGCAGTGGATGGTCGAACCGACCGGGATGGCGCGCAGCGGCAGGCTGTTGCCGGCCTTGATCGGCGCGTCGGAACCGGACACCAGGCGGTCACCCACCGCCACACCCTTCGGCGCGATGATGTAGCGGCGCTCGCCATCGGCGTAGCACAGCAGCGCGATATGCGCGGTGCGGTTCGGATCGTATTCGATGCGCTCGACCTTGGCGGCAATGCCTTCCTTGTCGCGCTTGAAATCGATGATGCGGTAGGCCTGCTTGTGACCGCCACCGCGGTGACGCGTGGTGATGCGACCGTAGTGGTTGCGGCCACCCGTCTTGGACTGCGATTCGGTCAACGGCGCGTACGGCGCGCCCTTGTGCAGGCCTTCGGTGCGGACGCTGACGGAGTCGCGGCGGCCCGGCGAGGTCGGCTTGTGAGTGATCAGTGCCATCTCAATTCAACTCCTTGAGCTCAGGCCTTGGCCGACACGTCGATGGACTGGCCATCGGCGAGGCGGACATAGGCCTTGCGCTTGCCCTGGCGATTGCCAGTGCGGAAACGGAAGGACTTGACCTTGCCCTTGGCGTTGACGAGGTTCACCTGCTCGACCTTGACGTCGAACATCTGCTCCACCGCCGCGCGGACGTCGGCCTTGGTCGCCTCGGGGGCGACCACGAATACGTACTGGTTGTTCTCGGCCAGGCGCGCGGACTTCTCGGAGATGTGCGGCGCACGCAGCGTATTGAGAATGCGTTCGTTGCTCATGCCAGCCATTCCTCGATCTTCTTCACGGCCTCGGCGGTCAGCACGACATAGTCGGAGCCGACCAGGCTGACCGGGTTCAGCGCCATCACGTCCACCACGTGCAAGTACGGGATGTTGCGCGCGGCCAGGAACAGCGCCTCGTTGGCATCCTCGGAAACCAGCAGCACGCGACCGCCGACCTGCAGCTCGGCCAGCTTGGCGACCATTGCCTTGGTCTTTGCTTCTTCGATGCCGAAGCCGTCGACGACCTTCAGGCGGTCCTGACGATTCAGCTCGGAAAGGATCGAACGGATCGCGACGCGGTACGCCTTGCGGTTGACCTTCTGCTCGAAGCTGCGGGGCTTGGCCGCGAAGGTGACACCGCCGCCGACAAAGATCGGGGCGCGGTAGTCGCCGTGACGGGCGCCGCCGCCCTTCTGCTTCTTGAACTTCTTGGTGGTACCCGACATCTCACCGCGCGACAGCTGCGCCTTGGTACCGGCGCGACCGCCGGCCTGGTACGCAACCACCACCTGGTGGATCAGGGCCTGCTTTAGCTCGGCGCCGAAGATCTCCTCGGACACGCTGAGCGGCTTGGCGCCAATGACATTCAGTTCCATGGCGTCTCTCCTCAACCCTTGGTGGTCGGGCGGATAACGACGTCGCCGCCGGTTGCGCCCGGCACCGCGCCCTTGACCGCGATCAGGTGACGCTCGGCGTCGACCTTGACCACTTCCAGACCCTGCTGCGTGCGGTTGACCGCACCCATGTGGCCGGCCATCTTCTTGCCCGGGAACACGCGGCCCGGCGTCTGGCGCTGGCCGATCGAACCTGGCGCGCGGTGCGACAGCGAGTTACCGTGCGTCGCATCGCCCATCGAGAAGTTGTGGCGCTTGATGGTGCCCTGGAAGCCCTTGCCCTTCGAGACGCCGGCGACGTCGACGATCTGGCCGGCCGAGAAGATCTCGTCCGCCTTGATCTCGGCACCGACGCTGTACTTGCCAAGGTCTTCGGCAGCGACGCGGAACTCCCACAGGCCACGACCCGGCTCGACCTTCGCGCTGGCGTAGTGCCCCTTCAGCGGCTGGGTCAGCAGCGAGGCGCGCTTGACGCCCGCGGTGACCTGGATCGCGGTGTAACCATCGTTGTCTTCGGTCTTCAGCTGGGTGACGCGGTTCGGGGTCGCTTCAATCAGCGTCACCGGAATCGAGCGTCCGTCTTCAGTGAAGAGCCGGCTCATGCCGCACTTGCGGCCAACCAGTCCGATACTCATCTTCGTATCCTGTCTATCGCTCAGCCGAGCTTGATCTGGACGTCCACGCCAGCGGCGAGGTCAAGCTTCATGAGCGCGTCCACGGTCTTGTCGTTGGGGTCGACGATGTCGAGCACACGCTTGTGGGTGCGGGTCTCGTACTGGTCGCGCGCGTCCTTGTCGACGTGCGGCGAAACCAGGATGGTATAGCGCTCGATCTTGGTCGGGAGCGGGATGGGGCCGAGCACCGTAGCGCCGGTGCGCTTGGCCGTCTCGACGATCTCGCTGGCCGAGCGGTCGATCAGTCGATGATCGAACGCCTTGAGGCGGATGCGAATCTTCTGGTTCGCCATAAAACCGTGTCCTGTTATCGAAAGAACAAATACTGTGTTCCGGGATGGCTTCTCACCGTCCCGCACAACCCTTCTGGAGCGGCCTCGCACGCCTGGGCGCACTGGGCGAAAAAGCTAGGCGAGCACAAACGGCTCGCCTAGACAGAAAATTATAAATCGCACAACGCACAAAGGTCAACAGAACGTCGTCTGCGCCCCATGGTCACGTTGCGAGGGCCGTCCCGGCCTGCGAACTCGAAGTACGTCCTGTACCTCATTTCGCGGTATCGGCTCCAGGCAACAACGGAGCCGTCAGCTGACAAGTATAGCAGTGATTACGCGCCAGATGCCAACGTTTCAGGCACCTCCGCGAAAAGGCGGCGGCCCTGGGGCCGCCGCCTGGGTCTTACTTGATGACCTTGGCCACCACGCCGGCGCCGACGGTGCGGCCGCCTTCGCGGATGGCGAAGCGCAGGCCCTCGTCCATCGCGATCGGGTGGATCAGGCTCACCACCATCTTGATGTTGTCGCCCGGCATGACCATCTCCACGCCCTCCGGCAGCGTGACCGCGCCGGTCACGTCGGTGGTGCGGAAGTAGAACTGCGGACGGTAGCCCTTGAAGAACGGGGTATGACGGCCACCCTCGTCCTTGCTCAGCACATAGACCTCGGCCTCGAAGTCGGTGTGCGGGGTGATCGTGCCCGGCTTGGCCAGCACCTGGCCGCGCTCGACGTCGTCACGCTTCAGGCCGCGCAGCAGCAGACCGGCGTTGTCGCCCGCCTGACCCTGGTCCAGCAGCTTGCGGAACATTTCCACGCCGGTGACGGTGGTCTTCTGGGTGTCACGGATGCCCACCACTTCCACTTCGTCGCCGACCTTGATGATGCCGCGCTCGATACGACCGGTCACCACGGTGCCGCGGCCGGAGATCGAGAACACGTCTTCGACCGGCATCAGGAACGGCTTGTCGATCGCACGCACCGGCTCGGGGATGTAGCTGTCCAGCGCGTCCACCAGCTGGATGATCGCCGGCACGCCGATCTCGGACTGGTCGCCTTCCAGCGCCTTCAGCGCCGAACCCTTGATGATCGGGGTGTCGTCGCCCGGGAAGTCGTACTTGGACAGCAGCTCGCGCACTTCCATCTCGACCAGCTCGAGCAGCTCGGCGTCGTCGACCATGTCGGCCTTGTTCAGGAACACGACGATGTAGGGCACGCCCACCTGGCGCGACAGCAGGATGTGCTCGCGCGTCTGCGGCATCGGGCCGTCGGCGGCCGAGCACACCAGGATCGCGCCGTCCATCTGCGCCGCACCGGTGATCATGTTCTTGACGTAGTCGGCGTGGCCGGGGCAGTCGACGTGCGCGTAGTGGCGGGTCGGCGACTCGTATTCCACGTGCGCGGTCGAGATCGTGATGCCGCGCGCCTTCTCTTCCGGCGCCGCGTCGATCGCGTCGTAGGCCTTGAATTCACCACCGAAGCGCTCGGCTCCGACCTTGGTCAGCGCCGCCGTCAGCGTCGTCTTGCCGTGGTCCACGTGGCCGATCGTGCCGACGTTCACGTGCGGCTTGGTGCGCTCGAATTTACCCTTTGCCATGACTTCAAACCTCTAGGAAAGAACGATGTTATTGAAGGAGGAAAGCCTTATCAGGCCTTCTTGATGACTTGCTCGGCGATGTTGTTCGGCGCCTCGGCGTAGTGATCGAACTCCATCGTGAACGTGGCGCGGCCCTGGGTCAGCGAGCGGATGGTGGTCGCATAACCGAACATTTCGCCCAGCGGCACCATCGCGTTGATGGTCTTGCCCGAGGGCGTGTCGTCCTGGCCCTGCAACAGGCCGCGACGGCGGCTCAGGTCGCCCATCACGTCGCCGACGTATTCCTCCGGCGTGACCACTTCGACCTTCATCACCGGCTCCAGCAGGACCGGGTTCGCCTTGGCGAAGCCCTGCTTGAACGCCATCGACGCGGCAAGCTTGAACGCCATTTCGGACGAGTCGACGTCGTGGTACGAACCGAAGACAAGCTTCGTCTTGACGCCCACCACCGGGAAGCCGGCCAGCGGACCGCTGGTGATCGTCTCGCGCAGACCCTTTTCCACCGACGGAATGAATTCCTTCGGGATAACGCCACCGGTGATCTCGTTGACGAACAGGAAATCGTCCTTGACGTCCGGGCTCTTGCGCTCTTCCTCGGTCATCGGCGACAGCTCGATCACCACGTGACCGTACTGACCCTTGCCGCCCGACTGCTTGGCATGCTTGTAGTCCGACTTGACGTCCGAGGCGCGGATCGTCTCGCGGTAGGCCACCTGCGGCTTGCCGACATTGGCCTCGACGTTGAACTCGCGCTTCATGCGGTCCACCAGGATGTCCAGGTGGAGCTCGCCCATGCCCGAAATAATCGTCTGGCCCGACTCTTCGTCCGTACGCACGCGGAAGGACGGATCCTCCGCGGCCAGGCGACCGAGCGCGATGCCCATCTTCTCCTGGTCCGACTTGGTCTTCGGCTCGACCGCCATCGAGATCACCGGCTCCGGGAACGTCATCCGCTCCAGGGTGATGATGTGGTCCTGCGCGCACAGCGTATCGCCGGTCGTCACGTCCTTCAGGCCGACCGCGGCGGCGATGTCGCCTGCACGGACTTCCTTCAGTTCGTGACGCTCGTTCGCGTGCATCTGCAGGATGCGGCCGATGCGCTCCTTCTTCGACTTGACCGGGTTGTAGACCTGGTCGCCGGCATTCAACGTGCCCGAATAAACACGGAAGAAGGTCAGCGAGCCGACAAACGGATCGGTCATGATCTTGAAGGCAAGCGCGGAGAACGGTGCGTTGTCATCCGCCGTGCGGGTCGCATCCTTGTCGTCGTCGTCCACGCCGGTGACCGGCGGGCGATCGGCGGGCGACGGCAGCAGGTTCACCACCGCGTCGAGCATCGCCTGGACGCCCTTGTTCTTGAACGCCGTGCCGCAGTAGACCGGGATGATCTCGCTGGACAGGGTGCGCTGGCGCAGGCCCTCGACGATCTCGGCCTCCGAGAGCTCGCCGCCCTCGAGGTACTTGTTCATGAGCTCCTCGGACGCCTCGGCAGCCGATTCGACCATGTAGCTGCGCGCCTCGGCGGCCTTGTCCGCGAGATCGGCCGGGATGTCCTGGTACTCGAACTTCATGCCCTGGGATTCCATGTCCCAGATGATCGCCTTCATCTTGAGAAGGTCGACCACGCCGTCGAAGTTCTCCTCGGCGCCGATCGGCACCTGCATCGGCACCGGGTTGGCACCCAGGCGCGCTTTCAGCTGGTCGACGACCTTGTAGAAGTTGGCGCCGGTGCGATCCATCTTGTTGACGAATGCAAGGCGCGGCACCTTGTACTTGTTGGCCTGGCGCCACACGGTCTCGGACTGCGGCTGCACGCCGCCGACCGCGCACAGCACGAACACGGCGCCGTCGAGCACGCGGAGCGAACGCTCGACTTCGATGGTGAAGTCGACGTGCCCTGGGGTGTCGATGATGTTGAAGCGGTGCTCGGGCAGCGAACGATCCATGCCCTTCCAGAACGCCGTGGTGGCCGCGGAAGTGATGGTGATGCCGCGCTCCTGCTCCTGCTCCATCCAGTCCATGGTGGCCGCACCGTCATGCACCTCGCCAATCTTGTGACTGACGCCGGTGTAGAACAGGATGCGCTCCGTGGTCGTGGTCTTGCCGGCATCGATGTGGGCCATGATGCCGAAGTTGCGGTAGCGCTCGATGGGAGTGGTGCGTGCCATGGATGTTTACCTATTGCAGGGCAACCTTGCCCTCGATTCGTTGCGGCCGTCCGGGCCACAGCATTTATGAGAAATCCGCCGCGAGCGGCGGAGTGGCTCCTTGCCGTCGCGTGCGACGGCAAGGCAAACCGCTTACCAGCGGTAGTGCGAGAAGGCCTTGTTGGCTTCCGCCATGCGGTGCGTCTCTTCGCGCTTCTTGATGGCGCCGCCGCGGTTTTCCGAGGCTTCCAGCAGCTCGGCGGCCAGCTTGCGCGGCATCGAGGTTTCGCCACGCTTGCGGGCGGCATCGATCACCCAGCGCATCGCCAGCGCCATGCGCCGGCCCGGACGCACTTCGACCGGCACCTGATAGGTCGCGCCACCGACACGGCGGGACTTCACTTCGACCGCCGGAGCGACATTGCCCAGCGCCTTCTCGACCAGAGCCACCGGCTCGGCATTCTTTTCACCCAGATGGGTCAGCGCGCCGTAGACGATGCTCTCGGCGACCGACTTCTTGCCGCTCTTCATCACCATGTTGATGAAGCGGGCGATCAGCTGGCTGCCGTGCTTGGGGTCCGGCAGGACCAGGCGGGCGGGATGGGAACCTTTACGCGACATGTTTGGAGTCCGTTGTTTTCTTGCGGACCGTCCCGTCCGCGCCGAAAGCGACCGTCTTGGCCGCATCTCATTATCTTCGCGAACACCCTGTCCGCTTCAAAAAGCAGCCATCCATGACTGCACTCTTCAATAAAGAGCCGCCAGAACGACCGACGGTTACTTCTTCGGGCGCTTGGCACCGTACTTCGAGCGGGCCTGGCGACGCTTGGTCACGCCGGCGCAGTCGAGGCTGCCGCGCACCGTGTGGTAGCGCACGCCCGGCAGGTCCTTCACACGGCCGCCGCGGATCAGCACGACCGAATGCTCCTGCAGGTTGTGGCCTTCACCGCCGATGTAGCTGATGACCTCGTAACCGTTGGTCAGGCGCACCTTGGCGACCTTGCGCAACGCCGAGTTCGGCTTCTTCGGGGTGGTCGTGTACACGCGCGTGCAGACGCCGCGGCGCTGCGGGCTGCTCTGCAGGGCCGGCGAAGCGCTCTTGTAGGTCTTCGGGCTGCGGTTCTTGCGCACCAGCTGGTTGACTGTCGTCATGCGAAGCTTTTCCTGAGAAACATAAAGGCAGACCGAAACTCGGTCTGCCAAGAAGCGGGAATTTAACATGGGCGCCTTGCACCAGGCAAGAAAACACCCTGTCGTCCGTGACCCGAACACGAGGTGCATCCGTGCACCTCATTTCGTATGTCAGCGAGCAAAGCCCCTCAAGGCTTACTCGGCACCTTCATCGCTACCGGCAGTGGCTTCCGCGAAACTCACCGCGGAGGAGGAACCGGAAAGGGTTTCCAGTTCCGAGGCGGTCAACCCGCCCTGGCGACGACGCTGCGCGTGGTACGCCAGACCCGTACCTGCCGGAATCAGACGGCCGACAATAACATTTTCCTTGAGACCCCGCAAGGTATCGCGGGTGCCGCGGACGGCCGCCTCGGTCAGCACGCGGGTGGTTTCCTGGAAGGAAGCCGCCGAGATGAACGACTCGGTCGCCAGCGATGCCTTGGTGATGCCCAGCAGCACCGACTGGTACTCGGCCGGACGCTCGCCCTTGCTCTCGGCGCGATCGTTCTCCTCGTTGATCCGCACGCGCTCGACCTGCTCGCCGCGCAGATAGTGGCTCTCGCCCGGCTCGGTGATCTCGACCTTGCGCAGCATCTGGCGAATGATCGCTTCGATGTGCTTGTCGTTGATCTTCACGCCCTGCAGGCGATAGACGTCCTGGATTTCCTTGACCAGGTACGCGGCCAGCGGCTCCACGCCCAGCAGGCGCAGGATGTCATGCGGATTGGGCTCGCCGTCCACGACGGTCTCGCCCTTCTCCACGTGCTCGCCTTCGAACACGATGACCTGGCGCCACTTGGGGATCAGCTCCTCGTGCTCGTTGCCGTCGGCGTCCTTGATGATCAGGCGCTGCTTGCCCTTGGTGTCCTTGCCGAAACTGACCACGCCGGAGCGCTCGGCCAGGATCGCCGGCTCCTTCGGCTTGCGTGCCTCGAACAGGTCGGCGACGCGCGGCAGACCACCGGTGATGTCGCGGGTCTTGGAGGTTTCCTGCGGGATACGGGCCACCACGTCGCCCACGCCCACTTCCACGCCGTTCTGGATCGAAACGATCGCACCGGCCGGCAGCATGTACTGCGCCGGCACGTCGGTACCGGGCAGCTTGAGCTCGCGACCCTTGGCATCTTCCAGGCGCACGATCGGGCGTAGATCCTTGGCCGCCGTACCGCGACGCTTCGGATCGGTCACCACGGCCGACTCCAGGCCGGTCAGCTCGTCGGTCTGGCTCTGCACGGTGACGCCATCGAGGAAGTCGATGAAGCGCACGGTACCGGCCACTTCCGAGACGATCGGATGGGTGTGCGGATCCCAGTTGGCGACGGTCTGGCCGGCCTTGACCGCCGCGCCGTCCTTGACCGAGATGGTGGCGCCGTAGGGGACCTTGTAGCGCTCGCGCTCACGGCCGTTGGCGTCGATCACCGACACCTCGCCCGAACGCGACACTGCCACCAGATGGCCCTGCGCGTGCTGCACGGTCTTCAGGTTGTTGAACTTCAGCGTGCCGGTGGTCTTGACCGAGACGTTGTCCACCGCGGCGGCACGGGAAGCCGCGCCACCGATGTGGAAGGTACGCATGGTCAGCTGGGTGCCGGGCTCGCCGATCGACTGCGCGGCGACCACGCCCACGGCCTCGCCCATGTTCACCAGGTGGCCACGGGCCAGGTCGCGGCCGTAGCAAAGGGCGCACACGCCGTGGCTGGCTTCGCAGGTGATCGGCGAACGGACCTTGATCGACTGCACGCCGGCCTTGTCCAGCTTTTCGACAAGCGCTTCGTCCAGCAGCGTGTCGCGGGTGACGATCGCATCGTCGTCGTTGCCCGGACCGTAGACGTCCTCGACCACCACGCGGCCAAGCACGCGCTCGCGCAACGGCTCGACAACGTCGCCGCCTTCGACGATCGGCTGCATCAGCACGCCGTCCTCGGTGCCGCAATCGTGCGAGGTCACCACCACGTCCTGCGCCACGTCGACCAGACGACGGGTCAGGTAACCGGAGTTGGCGGTCTTCAGCGCGGTATCCGCCAGGCCCTTACGGGCGCCGTGGGTCGAGTTGAAGTACTGCAGCACGTTCAGGCCTTCGCGGAAATTGGCCTTGATCGGGGTCTCGATGATCGAGCCGTCCGGACGCGCCATCAGGCCGCGCATGCCGGCCAGCTGGCGGATCTGCGCCACGCTACCGCGCGCGCCGGAGTCGGCCATGATGTAGAGCGAGTTCATCGACTTCTGGTTGACCGTCTTGCCCTCGGCGTCGGTCACCTTCTCGGTACCGATGCCGTCGATCATCGCCTTGGCGACCAGCTCGTTGGTGCGCGACCAGATGTCGACCACCTTGTTGTAGCGCTCGCCGGCGGTGACCAGGCCCGATTGGTACTGCTCCTGGATCTCGACCACTTCCTTCTCGGCCTCTTCCAGGATCGGCTTCTTCTCGTCGGGGATGATCATGTCATCGATACCGATCGAGATGCCCGCGCGGGTGGCGAAGCGGAAGCCGGTATACATCAGCTGGTCCGCGAAGATCACCGTTTCCTTCAGGCCGAGGCGGCGGTAGCAGGCGTTGATCAGGCGCGAGATGTTCTTCTTGGTCAGCTCGGTGTTGGCCAGCTCGAAGGGCAGGCCCTCGGGCATGATCTCGGCCAGCAGCGCGCGACCGACGGTGGTGTCGACCAGCGCCACCTTGCTGGTGCGCTCGCCGTTGTCGGCGATGGTGACCTGCTTCAGGCGCACCTTGACCTTGGCATGCAGCTGCACCGCACGGTTTTCATAGGCGCGACGCACCTCGGAGATGCCCGAGAACACCATGCCGGTGCCCTTGGCATTCACCAGCTCGCGGGTCATGTAGTACAGGCCCAGCACCACGTCCTGGGTCGGCACGATGATCGGCTCGCCGTTGGCGGGCGACAGGATGTTGTTGGTCGCCATCATCAGGGCGCGCGCTTCCAGCTGCGCCTCGATCGAGAGCGGCACGTGCACGGCCATCTGGTCGCCGTCGAAGTCGGCGTTGAAGGCGGTACACACCAGCGGATGCAGCTGGATCGCCTTGCCTTCGATCAGCTTCGGCTCGAACGCCTGGATGCCGAGGCGGTGCAGGGTCGGCGCGCGGTTGAGCAGCACCGGATGCTCGCGGATCACCTCTTCGAGGATGTCCCACACCATCGGCTCTTCGCGCTCGACCAGCTTCTTGGCTGCCTTGATCGTGGTGGCTTCGCCACGCGCCTGCAGCTTGGCGAAGATGAACGGCTTGAACAGCTCCAGCGCCATCTTCTTGGGCAAACCGCACTGGTGCAGGCGCAGGGTCGGGCCGACCACGATCACGGAACGGCCGGAGTAGTCCACGCGCTTGCCGAGCAGGTTCTGGCGGAACCGGCCCTGCTTGCCCTTGATCATGTCGGCGAGCGACTTCAGCGCACGCTTGTTGGTGCCGGTGATGGCACGGCCACGACGGCCGTTGTCCAGCAGCGCGTCGACCGACTCCTGCAGCATGCGCTTCTCGTTGCGCACGATGATGTCGGGCGCATTGAGCTCGAGCAGGCGCTTCAAGCGGTTGTTGCGGTTGATGACGCGGCGGTACAGGTCGTTGAGGTCGGAGGTCGCGAAGCGGCCACCGTCCAGCGGCACCAGCGGACGCAGGTCCGGCGGCAGCACCGGCAGCACGGTCAGCACCATCCACTCGGGCTTGTTGCCCGATTCCAGGAAGGCCTCGATCAGCTTGACGCGCTTGGTGAGGCGCTTGAGCTTGGTCTCGGAATTGGTCGAGGCGATCTCTTCCTTCAGGCGGATGACTTCGCCCTGCAGGTCGATCGACTTCAGGAGCTCGTAAACCGCCTCGGCGCCCATGCGGGCGTCGAATTCGTCACCGTGTTCCTCGGTGGCTTCGAGGTACTGGTCCTCGCTGAGCAGCTGACCTTTCTCCAGCGCGGTCAGGCCCGGATCGATGACCACGTAGGCCTCAAAGTAGAGAATGCGCTCGATGTCGCGCAGGGTCATGTCCAGCATCAGGCCGATGCGCGAAGGCAGCGACTTGAGAAACCAGATGTGCGCGGTCGGGCTGGCCAGCTCGATGTGGCCCATGCGCTCGCGGCGCACCTTGGCCAGCGTCACTTCCGTGCCGCACTTCTCGCAGACCACGCCGCGGTGCTTCATGCGCTTGTACTTGCCGCACAGGCACTCGTAGTCCTTCACCGGGCCGAAGATGGCAGCGCAGAACAGGCCGTCACGCTCCGGCTTGAAGGTGCGGTAGTTGATCGTCTCGGGCTTTTTCACCTCGCCGTACGACCACGAGCGGATCAGCTCGGGCGACGCCAGCGCGATCTTGATCGCGTCGAAGTCGGGCGTGGTGCGCTGCTGGTTGAAAAGGTTGAGCAGGTCTTTCATGGGTGTCTCCGGTCGGAGCAAATTCGGTAGAGGTCCGTGATGCGGGCTGAGGCATGGTCAGCGGCCCGGCGCCAGGCGCCGGGGCCGCTTTCGATCACTTCACCTCTTCCAGGTCGATGTCGATGCCCAGCGAGCGGATTTCCTTCACCAGCACGTTGAAGGACTCCGGCATGCCGGCCGCCATCTCGTGGTTGCCGTCGACGATGTTCTTGTACATCTGGTTGCGGCCCTGCACGTCGTCGGACTTCACCGTCAGCATTTCCTGCAGGGTGTAGGCCGCGCCGTAGGCTTCCAGCGCCCAGACTTCCATTTCGCCGAAGCGCTGGCCGCCGAACTGCGCCTTGCCGCCCAGCGGCTGCTGGGTGACCAGCGAGTACGGGCCCGTCGAACGCGCGTGCATCTTGTCGTCGACCAAGTGGTTGAGCTTCAGGTAGTGCATGTAGCCGACGGTCACCGGGCGATCGAACGCCTCGCCGGTGCGGCCGTCGAACAGCGTGGTCTGGCCCGACGTGGGCAGATCCGCCAGCTTCAGCATCGCCTTGATCTCGGTTTCCTCGGCACCGTCGAACACCGGCGTGGCCATCGGCACGCCCTCCTGCAGGTTGTTCGCCAGGGTCAGGATCTCCTGGTCGGACAGCGTCTTCAGGTCCACGTGCTGCACCGCGCCGGCGGCGTGGCTGTTGTAGATCTGGTCCAGGAACTCGCGGATCTTGGTCACCTTCTCCTGCGCCTCGAGCATGCGCTGGATCTTGCGGCCCAGGCCCTTGGCGGCCCAGCCCAGATGCATTTCCAGCACCTGGCCGATGTTCATACGCGAAGGAACGCCCAGCGGGTTCAGCACGATGTCGACCGGCTCGCCGTTAGCCATGAACGGCATGTCCTCGACGGGCACGACGTTGGACACCACGCCCTTGTTGCCGTGGCGACCAGCCATCTTGTCGCCCGGCTGGATGCGGCGCTTCACGGCCAGGAACACCTTGACCATCTTCAGCACGCCCGGGGCGAGATCGTCACCCTGGGTGATCTTGCCCTGCTTCTCCTTGAAGCGACGGTCGAACTCCTCCTTGTGGCGCTTGACCTGGTCGGCCGCGCGCTCGAGGAACTCGGTGACGCTCTCGTCCTTGACGTTGATCTTGAACCAGTCGTCCTTCTTCAAGCCGTCGAGGTAGGCGTCGGTGATTTCCGCACCGCGCTTGAGGCCACCCGGGCCGCTCATCGCGGACTGGCCGACCAGCTGCGCACGCATGCGGTTGTAGATCGCGCCCTCGAGGATGCGGAACTGATCGTCGAAATCCTTGCGGATCCGCTTGATCTCCATTTCCTCGATCTGCTTGGCGCGCTTGTCCTTCTCGATGCCGTCGCGGGTGAACACCTGCACGTCGATGACGGTGCCGTCCATGCCCGGCGGCACGCGCAGCGAGCTGTCCTTCACGTCGGACGCCTTCTCGCCGAAGATCGCGCGCAGCAGCTTCTCTTCCGGAGTCAGCTGGCTCTCGCCCTTCGGGGTCACCTTGCCGACCATGATGTCGCCGGCCTTGACTTCGGCACCGATGTAGACGATGCCGCTCTCGTCCAGACGCGCCAGCGCCTGTTCGCCCACGTTCGGAATGTCGGCGGTGATTTCCTCGGCGCCCAGCTTGGTGTCGCGCGCGATGCAGGACAGCTCCTCGATGTGGATCGAGGTGTAGCGGTCTTCCTGCACGACGCGCTCGGAGAGCAGGATCGAGTCTTCGAAGTTGTAGCCGTTCCACGGCATGAAGGCGATCAGCATGTTCTGGCCGAGCGCGAGCTCGCCCAGGTCGGTGGACGAACCGTCCGCCAGCGTATCGCCCTTCGCCACGATGTCACCGACGTTCACCAGCGGACGCTGGTTGAGGTTGGTGTTCTGGTTGGAGCGGGTGTACTTGGTCAGCGTGTAGATGTCGACGCCGGCGTCGTTGTCGCCGACCTCTTCCTCGTTCACGCGCACGACGATACGGCCGGCGTCGACCTGGTCGATCACGCCGCCACGCTTGGCGGACACGATGACACCCGAGTCGCGCGCCACGGCGCGCTCGATGCCGGTACCGACCAGCGGGGTCTGCGAGCGCAGCGTCGGCACGGCCTGGCGCTGCATGTTCGCGCCCATCAGCGCGCGGTTCGCGTCATCGTGCTCCAGGAACGGCACCAGCGCCGCCGCGACCGACACGGTCTGCATCGGCGAGACGTCCATGTAGTCGACCTCGGCCGCCGGACGCAGCTCGGACTCGCCGCGAAAACGGCAGGACACGAAGTCCTCGATGAAGCCGCCGTTCTTGTCCAGCGGCGAGTTCGCCTGCGCGATGACGTGGTCGCCCTCCTCGATCGCCGACAGGTAGTCGACGGTGTTGGTGACCTTGCCATTGGCGACCTTGCGGTACGGCGTCTCGAGGAAGCCGTAGGCGTTGGTGCGGGCGTACACGGCCAGCGAGTTGATCAGGCCGATGTTCGGGCCTTCCGGGGTCTCGATGGTGCAGACGCGACCGTAGTGGGTCGGGTGCACGTCACGCACTTCGAAACCGGCACGCTCGCGGGTCAGGCCGCCCGGGCCAAGGGCCGAGACGCGGCGCTTGTGCGTCACTTCCGAGAGCGGGTTGTTCTGGTCCATGAACTGCGAGAGCTGCGAGGAGCCGAAGAACTCCTTCACCGCCGCCGCGACCGGCTTGGCGTTGATCAGTTCCTGCGGGGTCAGGCCCTCGGACTCGGCCAGCGACAGGCGCTCGCGCACGGCGCGCTCCACGCGCACCAGGCCGATGCGGAAGGTGTTCTCCGCCATCTCGCCGACCGAACGCACGCGACGGTTGCCCAGGTGGTCGATGTCGTCCACGGTGCCGTGGCCGTTCTTGATGTCGATCAGCACCTTGAGCACGTCGAGCACGTCGGACTGGTCGCCCAGCTGCTGCACCAGCGTCTGCGCCGCCTCTTCCTTGCGCTCGGCGAAGTACTTGTGGTCGTACAGCACGCCCGGGCCCAGGATCTCCTGGCGGCCCACGCGGCGGTTGAACTTCATGCGGCCGACCGCCGACAGGTCGTAGCGGTCGAAGGTGAAGAACAGGTTGAAGAACAGGTTCTGCGCGGCGTCCTTGGTCGGCGGCTCGCCCGGGCGCATCATGCGATAGATCTCCACCAGCGCCTCGAGCTGCGTCTTGGTGTTGTCGATGCGCAAGGTGTGCGAAATGTACGCGCCGCGATCCAGGTCGTTGACGTACAGCGTCGGCACGGTTTCGATGCCGGCCTTGCGGAATGCTTCCAGCTGCTCGGCGGTGATCTCGTCGTTCGCCGAAGCCAGCAGCTCGCCGGTCTTCGAATCGACCATGTCAATGGCGACGATGCGGCCGATCAGGTAATCGTCCGGCACTTCGAGCGCAGTGATTTTCTCGGCCGCGAGCTGACGAACATGGCGCGCCGTGATGCGCTTGCCAGCCTCCACCAGCACCTTGTCGCCGATCATCAGGTCGAAGGTCAGCGTTTCGCCGCGCAGGCGCTCGGCGACCAGTTCCAGCGTGGTGCCACCCTTCTTGCCCAGGTGGAACACGTTGTGCTCGAAGAAGATGCCCAGCATCTCCTCGTTGTTGTAACCGAGCGCGCGCAGCAGCACCGTCACCGGCAGCTTGCGGCGACGGTCGATGCGGGTGAACAGCGCGTCCTTCGGGTCGAACTCGAAGTCCAGCCAGGATCCGCGGTAAGGGATCACGCGAGCGGAGAACAGCAGCTTGCCCGAGCTGTGCGTCTTGCCGCGGTCGTGATCGAAGAACACGCCCGGCGAACGGTGCAGCTGCGAGACGATGACGCGCTCGGTGCCGTTGATGATGAAGGTGCCGGTGTCGGTCATGAGCGGGATCTCGCCCATGTAGACCTCCTGCTCCTTGACGTACTTGACGGCCTTCTTGGAAGCCGGGCTGTCCTTGTCGTAGATCACCAGGCGCACGGTGGTGCGCAGCGGCGCGCCGTAGGTCATGCCGCGGTTGCGGCATTCGCGCTCGTCGAACGCCGGCTCGCCCAGGCGATAGTCCACGTATTCGAGGGCGGCGTTGCCCGAATAGCTGGCAATCGGGAACACCGACTTCAGCGCGGCGTGCAGCCCCTTGTCCTCGCGCTTCTTCGGCGCGACGTGCTCCTGCAGGAACTCACGGTAGGAATCGGTCTGGATGGTCAGCAGGTTGGGCACGCCCAGCACGGGCGGGCGCTTGCCGAAATCCTTGCGGATGCGCTTCTTCTCGGTAAACGAGTAGGTCATGGGGTGACGCCTCGGTTCGCAGTGGCGCCGGTGGTGCACACACCGGCTAAATGGTTGAAGACTGAAATTGGGAATCACGATTGAGGACTCTCGCGAATCCGCAGTCGGGATGCCCAAACTCAGAGCGTCCGTGCCTCATGTGTTCAAAAAGGGCTCCTGCCCTTCTCGAACTCGCCCGCCCAGCGGGCCGGCTCCGACAACCAGGCGCATGCGCCTGATTCGCGGCGAACCATCCTTCGGTCCGCAAATGGCGGCGAGCCGCCATCCGTAACGGGCAAAGCCCGGGGACTTTCGTCCCCAGGCTCGCTTGACGCTAAGCCAAACTGACGGCGCGCAAGGCGCCGATTACTTCAGTTCGACCGTGGCGCCGGCAGCTTCCAGGTCCTTCTTGAACTTGGCAGCGTCTTCCTTCGAAGCGGCTTCCTTCACGACGCCACCGGCCTCGGTCAGGTCCTTCGCTTCCTTCAGGCCCAGGCCGGTGATCGCGCGGACAGCCTTGATCACGTCGACCTTCTTGTCGCCGGCGGACTTCAGGATCACGTCGAACTCGGTCTGCTCCTCGGCAACCGGGCCGGCGGCGGCCGGGCCGGCGGCCATCATGACCGGGGCGGCGGCGGTGACGCCAAACTTCTCTTCGATGGCCTTCACCAGGTCCATCACTTCCATCAGCGACTTGGCGGCGACGGCGTCAACGATCTGTTCGTTGGTCAGGGACATTTTGTTTTACCTCTGGAAATAATTTCGTTTGGAAAGGTCGGCGAATCAGGCTTCGACAGGGGCTTCGGCGGCGACTTCGCCACCACCCTGCTTGTCGGCCACGGCCTTGACCACGCGGGCGAACATCGAAGCCGGCTCGGCCAGCACGCGAGCCAGCATCGCGAGCGCCTGCTCGCGGGTCGGCAGCGAGGCCAGCACGTCGACGTGCTCGGCGGGCAGCAGCTTGCCCTCCACCGAGACGAGCCGCGGCTTGAGCTTGTCGTTGGTCTTGGCAAATTCCTTGATCAGACGCCCGGCGGCACCGGGTTCCTCGGTCGAGAACGCGTACAGCAGCGGACCGGTCAGGGCGTCCTTGACGACCTCGAACTCGGTACCGGCCACGGCGCGGGAGACCAGCGTGTTCTTGACAACCTTCAGGAACACGCCCGACTCGCGGGCCTTCTTGCGCATCGCGGTCATCTGTTCGACCGTGGTGCCCGCGTACTCGGCGGCGACCAAGGAGTGGGCCTTGGCGGCGACGTCTGCCAGCTCGGCGACTACTTCTTGCTTCTGGGACAGATTGAGAGCCATTGCACTCCTCCACATGGAACTCCGCTCACGGCTCCTGCCGCTTGCGGTCCTGAGCGACGCCGTCCATGACGTCGGGGACACGACGTGCCCCGGGGTGATGGCCTTTCCAGAACGTACATTCCAGAAAAGGGCAGCACCATCTACGCCGGCTGGCCTTGCGGCCGATTAAGCGATCGAGGTAAAGCGGCGACGGCGATTCCCTGCCACCAACGAGCTCCCTGCCCGTCGTCGTCGCACATCGATCACGCCTGCGGTCTTTGACGGCTGCCCCGGCCGGAGCCGGGGCTGCCCTCAAAAACTTGCCTCCGCGCCCGACCGGGCGCGAAGGGCTTGAACTTGTCTTACTTCGCGGTGGCCGCGCTCAGCGACGAGGTGTCCACCGGCACGCCCACGCCCATCGTGCTGGACAGGGCAACCTTCTGCAGGAACTGGCCCTTGGCCGCGGCCGGCTTGGCCTTGAGCAGGTCGGCGATCAGCGCGTTGAGGTTGTCCGCAAGCTGCGCAGCCTCGAAGTTGGCCTTGCCGATCGTGGCGTGGATGATGCCCGCCTTGTCGTTGCGGAACTTCACCTGGCCAGCCTTGGCGTTCTTCACCGCGGTGACCACGTCGGCGGTGACCGAGCCGTCCTTCGGATTGGGCATCAGGCCGCGCGGGCCAAGCAGCTGGCCCAGTTTGCCAACCACGCGCATGGCGTCCGGCGTGGCGATCACGCGACCGAAGTCGAGGTCACCGGCCTGCATGCGCTCGGCCAGGTCGTCCATGCCGACCGCATCGGCGCCGGCAGCCTTGGCGGCCTCGGCCTTCTCGCCCGCCGGGCAGAACACGGCGACCTTGATGGTCTTGCCGGTGCCGTGCGGCAGCAGCGAGGAACCACGCACGCCCTGGTCCGACTTCTTGGCGTCGATGCCGAGGCGCACGGCCACGTCGACCGACTCCACGAACTTGGCGGTAGCGTTCTTCTTGATGATGTTCAGGGCGTCTTCCAGCCCGTAGACCTTGCCCGGCTGCACAGCGGCCTGGGCGGCCTTCATACGCTTGGTGATCTTTGCCATGTCTTAACCCTCCACCACCAGGCCCATGCTGCGCGCGCTACCGGCAATGGTGCGCACCGCAGCGTCCAGATCCGCAGCCGTCAGATCCGGCTCCTTCTGCTTCGCAACGTCTTCGAGCTGCTTGCGGGTGATCTTGCCCACCTTGTCGGTGTTCGGCTTGGACGAACCCTTGGAGACGCCGGTGACCTTCTTGATCAGCACGGTGGCGGGCGGGGTCTTGGTAATGAAGGTGAAGCTGCGGTCCGAGTAGGCCGTGATGATCACGGGGATCGGCAGGCCCGGCTCCATCTTCTGCGTGGCAGCGTTGAACGCCTTGCAGAATTCCATGATGTTGAGGCCGCGCTGACCGAGGGCGGGGCCCACCGGCGGCGACGGGTTGGCCTGGCCGGCCTTGACCTGCAGCTTGATGTAACCGACGACTTTCTTTGCCATGGGATTTTCCTTGCGAGTGCTGGCGCCTCGCGGCTCCTCGCGTGCTTGCCTTCCAGGCGGTGGAGAGCCTGCTTTCCGTGCAGGCCGTCGAAAAACGAACACGCCGAGTCGAAAGACTTCGGCGTGGAACCGCGTAGTTTAAGGAGTGATCAAGTTTTAAGCAAGTGGCGGGCCAGCGGGCCGATCTGCTCACCCTCCCCTCCAGGGAGAGAGAGCTGGAGTGCGGGCAGCTCTTGCGGAAGAGGTTGATTGAAGCGTGGCTCTGCCGGGATTTCCCGCGAGCCCCGGCCCTCACCTCGATCCTCTCCCCGGAGGGGAGAGGAGCAGGACATCAAGCCTTTTCGACCTGCCCGAACTCGAGCTCGACCGGGGTCGAACGACCGAAGATCAGCACCGCGACGCGCAGGCGGCTCTTCTCGTAGTTGACTTCCTCGACCACGCCGTTGAAGTCGTTGAACGGGCCTTCGGTGACACGGACCATCTCGCCCGGCTCGAACAGCACCTTGGGCTTGGGCTTTTCCACGCCCTCGCGCACGCGACTGAGGATGGCGTCGGCCTCGCTGTCGCGGATCGGCAGCGGGCGGTCGGCCGTACCGCCGATGAAGCCCATCACCTTGGGCGTCTCCTTGACCAGGTGCCAGCACTCGTCGTCGATGCGGGGCGACTTGCCCTCGGTATCGGTCTCGATCTGCACCAGCACGTAGCCTGGGAAGAACTTGCGCTCGCTGCGGCGCTTCTGCCCGCCGCGCATCTCGATCACTTCCTCGGTCGGCACCAGCACTTCGCCGAACTTCTCTTCCATGCCAGCGCGCGCAATTCGCTCCGACAGCGACTTGCGGACCTGGTTCTCGAAGCCCGAGTAGGCGTGCACGACGTACCAACGCTTGGACATGGGCTACTCCTTACGAACCGAGTTTCAGCAGCCAGTCCAGCACGACCGACTTCAGAATCAGGTCGATCAGGCCCAGCAGCAACGAAAGCACGATCACGACCGCAATGATGACGAGCGTGGTCTTGAGGGTCTCGTCACGCGTCGGCCAGACGACCTTGCGCATCTCGAACTGCGACTCGGCGATGAAATTGCGCGCCTTGCGGCCCGGGCCGGTGAAGGCACCGATCGCCATCGCCGCGACCAGCGCGACCAGCACGCCAGCCAGGCGCACGGAGCCGGGGACGGTATTGTCGAACCAGGAATAGGCGAAGATGCCCGCCGCCAGCACCAGCACCGCCAGCACCAGCTTGCCGATATCCGCCGCACTCGTGCCGCGGGGCTGTTCTGCCTTGGTATTCATTGCGCAGTGACCGGTGGAAGGAGTCGCCGAAGCCGGATGGCCCATCGACGCCTACCCGCACCCGTCATCGGTCCTCGAAAGATGGCACGCCAGGAGGGACTCGAACCCCCAACCTGCGGTTTTGGAGACCGCTGCTCTGCCAATTGAGCTACTGGCGTATCGGTAAAACGGATCGGAAGCAGGAGCCGGCGTCGACAGGCAATGCCCGTGCGATACCGGCTCCCGGTTTCCGTATGTGCAGCTTACTTGATGACCTTGGCCACCACGCCGGCGCCGACGGTACGGCCGCCTTCGCGAATGGCGAAGCGCAGGCCTTCGTCCATCGCGATCGGGTGGATCAGGCTCACCACCATCTTGATGTTGTCGCCCGGCATGACCATCTCCACGCCCTCCGGCAGCGTGACCGCGCCGGTCACGTCGGTGGTGCGGAAGTAGAACTGCGGACGGTAGCCCTTGAAGAACGGGGTATGACGGCCACCCTCGTCCTTGCTCAGCACATAGACCTCGGCCTCGAAGTCGGTGTGCGGGGTGATCGTGCCCGGCTTGGCCAGCACCTGGCCACGCTCGACGTCGTCACGCTTCAGGCCGCGCAGCAGCAGACCGGCGTTGTCGCCCGCCTGACCCTGGTCCAGCAGCTTGCGGAACATTTCCACGCCGGTGACGGTGGTCTTCTGGGTGTCACGGATGCCCACCACTTCCACTTCGTCGCCGACCTTGATGATGCCGCGCTCGATACGACCGGTCACCACGGTGCCGCGGCCGGAGATCGAGAACACGTCTTCGACCGGCATCAGGAACGGCTTGTCGATCGCACGCACCGGCTCGGGGATGTAGCTGTCCAGCGCGTCCACCAGCTGGATGATCGCCGGCACGCCGATTTCGGACTGGTCGCCTTCCAGCGCCTTCAGCGCCGAACCCTTGATGATCGGGGTGTCGTCGCCCGGGAAGTCGTACTTGGACAGCAGCTCGCGCACTTCCATCTCGACCAGCTCGAGCAGCTCGGCGTCGTCGACCATGTCGGCCTTGTTCAGGAACACGACGATGTAGGGCACGCCCACCTGGCGCGACAGCAGGATGTGCTCGCGGGTCTGCGGCATCGGGCCGTCGGCGGCCGAGCACACCAGGATCGCGCCGTCCATCTGCGCCGCACCGGTGATCATGTTCTTGACGTAGTCGGCGTGACCGGGGCAGTCGACGTGCGCGTAGTGGCGGGTCGGCGACTCGTATTCCACGTGCGCGGTCGAGATCGTGATGCCGCGCGCCTTCTCTTCCGGCGCCGCGTCGATCGCGTCGTAGGCCTTGAATTCACCACCGAAGCGCTCGGCTCCGACCTTGGTCAGCGCCGCCGTCAGCGTCGTCTTGCCGTGGTCCACGTGGCCGATCGTGCCGACGTTCACGTGCGGCTTGGTGCGTTCGAATTTACCCTTTGCCATGCGCGCTAAACCCCGATGGAGTCAATGAAAAAAAAGAAAACCTGCCGTAGGCCCGGAGCGACCGGCGGCAGCCGCGTGAGATGGTGCTCATGACAGGAATCGAACCTGTGACCTCTTCCTTACCAAGGAAGTGCTCTACCGACTGAGCTACATGAGCGAAAACGTTTGGAGACGAGATCAATGGAGCGGGAGACGGGAATCGAACCCGCACCATCAGCTTGGAAGGCTGAGGTTCTACCATTGAACTACTCCCGCCTGGTACAACTCCCGGCTTGACACCAGGTCCTGCGCGGAACTCGTCTGATGGTGGAGGGAGGTGGATTCGAACCACCGAAGGCGTAAGCCAGCAGATTTACAGTCTGCCCCCGTTGGCCGCTTGGGTATCCCTCCAACAAAGAACGCCTATTTTCGCGAGCGGGCCCGGGTGTGTCAACAGTTTGCGACGGTCAATTCCGCGTTTGGCCACATCTGGCGCAACTGGTTCGCCGCGGTTCCGCTGTCCGGATCGCTTGCACCGTCCGCGACGGCCGCCATATCCGTGCGAGGCCACCCGGAAGCATGCCATGTCCACACCGTTGAACGTTCCCTGCCCTTACTGTGATGCGCTCAACCGCGTCCCTGCCGATCGCCTGGCCGAGCAGCCGGTGTGCGGCCGTTGCAAGAAGGCCCTGTTCGAGGGCCGTCCGCTCGAGCTGACGGCGGCCAACTTCGATGCCGTGACCGGACGTGGCGACCTTCCGGTGCTGATCGACTTCTGGGCACCCTGGTGCGGCCCGTGTCGCGGCTTCGCGCCGGTGTTCGCAGAGGCGGCGCGCCAGTTCGAACCGCGCCTGCGCCTGGCCAAGGTCGATACCGACGCGCAGCCGCAGTTGTCGCAGCGATTCGGCATCCGCAGCATTCCCACGCTAGCGCTGTTCAGCGGCGGGCGCGAGATCGCCCGTCAGGCGGGTGCGCTCAACGCCGCGCAACTGCGCCAGTTCATCGACCACGCGCTGCAATAAATAAACCTGCGCGCGCCGCTTGCGCCGACGATCTAGGAACTGCAGGAGAGCATCGAGCAACCGGCGCGCTGTTTCGCCCATTCGGGACGCTTGCGCGCAAAGTGCTCGCGCCCGGGCTGCTCGTCGTAAGGGTGGCGCATCACGTCCAGCAGCTCGTGGACCGGCGCATAGTCGCCCTGCTCCGCGCGATCGATCGCCTCCTGGGCGAGGTAGTTGCGCAGCACATACCTGGGATTGGCCATCTGCATGCGGGTGCGACGCTGCTCCGCCGGCAACGGATCCTCGCGCAGGCGCGCGGCGTACCGCTCCAGCCAGTCGCGCAGCACCGGCTCGGTAGCCGGGCGTCGGCTCTCGTCGTAGCACACGCCCGCCAGCACGTCCGGCGAGGGCGCGGCAGGATCCAGCTCGATCAGCGCGCGCCAGGTGAGCGTCATGTCGGCCGTGGCCTCGCGCATCCAGGCATGCAGGCCGTCGCGCAGTTCCAGGTCTTCGTCGCGGGCCGTGGCAAGGCCGAGTTTCGCCGCCGCGCTGGCGCGGTCGGAGGCCCCCCACGTGCGGACGTAGCGATCGAGCCCCGCCTGCAGCGGCGCGACATCGGCGAACAGCGGCGACAACGCGCTGGCCAGCCGGCTGAGGTTCCACCACGCCACGTTGGGCTGCTGGCCAAAGCGGTAGCGTCGACGCGCCGCGTCGGTGGTGTTGGGCGTCCACTCCGGATCGTAGTCGTCGATCCAGCCGTAGGGGCCGTAGTCGATGGTCAGGCCAAGGATCGACATGTTGTCGGTATTCATCACGCCGTGCACGAAGCCGACGCGCATCCACTGCGCCATCAGTCGCGCGGTGCGTTCGCAGGCTTCGCCGAACCAGTCCGCATAAAGCGCTTCGCCCTGCCCGTGCAGGTGCGGGAAATCACGCCCGATGGTGAAGTCGACCAGCTGGCGCAGCAGCGCCACGTCGTTGCGCGCGTAAGGCAGTTCGAAGTGGCCGAAACGGATGAACGAGGGCGCGGCGCGACAGACGATGGCACCGGGCTCCTCACGCGGATGGCCGTCGTAGAACATGTCGCGCACCACTGCCTCGCCGGTCTCGACCAGACACAGTGCGCGCGTGGTGGGAACGCCCAGGTGGTGCATCGCTTCGCTGCAGAGGAACTCGCGGATCGACGAACGCAACACCGCGCGGCCGTCCGCGCCACGCGAGTACGGCGTAGGGCCGGCGCCCTTCAGTTGCAGCTCCCAGCGCCGACCTCGCGCGTCCAGTGCCTCCCCCAGCGAAATCGCCCGACCGTCGCCCAGTTGCCCAGCCCATACGCCGAACTGGTGGCCGCCGTAGTTGCTGGCCCACGGCTGCATGCCTTCCAGCAGCGCATTGCCGCCGAACACGCTGGCGAAGTCGGGACTTTCGATGTCGTGCCTCGACAACCCCAGTATCGCCGCCATCTCGGACGACCAGGCCACCACGCGCGGCGCGGGCACGGGCGTGGGCTGGACGTGCGACCAGGCGGCCCCTTCGACCTGGCGCAGGCGCGGCCCGTGCTCGGGGTCGCCCGCGAGATCGCGCAGGAAGGCATTGTCGAAGTCCAGGCGCATCGCGGGATGATCGCATGCAAGTCCGCGAGGGAACGTTCGCGCAGTGTGCGTTCGCCAACACGAATGTTTAGCGCACGGGATCGCCCGAGGCCCCATACTGACGCGTGAACGACGACTTCGAAGACGATCGCTACGCCACGAGCGTGGACCCTTCCGTGCAATGCACGGCCTGCGATGCGGTGTGCTGCCGGCTGACCGTGGTTTTGATGCCCGAGGACGACGTGCCCGACTGGCTGGTCACGCGCGACGATCACGGACTTGCGACGCTCGCCAAGGGCGAGGACGGCTGGTGCGCGGCGGTCGATCCGAATACCTCGCGCTGCACGATCTACGAGCAACGCCCGTCGATCTGCCGCAAGTACGCCATGGGCAGTCCCGGTTGCCGGGACGAGCGGCGCAAATGGTATGGCCCGTCCGTGCCCACGCCGGTGAAGCTCCTGTAGAAGCTCCTGCCGTTGGGTCCGCAACGCATGCGGGCCCAACTGGTCCTACGGAAGCGACGGCGGCTCGAAAGCCTCGGCGATCTCCTCCGCCGCCAGCGCGCGCCACGCACCCGGCGCCAGGCCGTCGAGCGTCAGCCGGCCGATCGCCACACGCTCGAGCGCGTCCACGTGGTTGCCCACGGCGGCGAACATGCGCCGCACCTGGTGATAGCGCCCCTCGGTGACTGTCAGCCTGGCGCGGCGCGGCCCGAGCGGCTGCAGCTGTGCCGGGGCGAGCGGCGTGGTTTCCGATTCCAGCATCAGCGTGCCGCTGGCGAACACCTCCCCCTCGTCGCCACGCAGGTCGCGGGCAAGCGTGGCCTCGTAAACCTTGGCGACGCTGGCCTTGGGCGAAATGATCCGGTGCAGCAGCGCGCCATCGTCGGTGAGCAGCAACAGCCCGGACGTGTCGCGGTCGAGCCGCCCGACGGTAGACAGCGCCGGATCGCGGCGCCGCCAGCGCGGCGGCAGCAGGTCGTAGACCAGCCGGCCGGCGTCCTTGCGCGAGCAGGTGTAGCCGGTCGGCTTGTGCATCAGCAGTACCAGCCCGGCCGGAGGGTCCAGCGGTTCGCCGTCGATGCGGATGTCCGCGTGTTCGGCCCGGTCGTCGGTGTAGAGCACCTCGCCCGCCGGATCGGTAACGCGCCCTTCCCGGAACAGCTGCATCACTTCCTTGCGGCTGCCGTAGCCGAGGTTGGCAATGAGGCGCACCAGCTTCATGCACGCACCGCCTCGATCACCTTGAAGCCCTCCTGCATGGCCACCGTGCGCACGTGGGCGAAGCGTGTAGCCAGCGTGGCCTCGTACGGCAGGTGCCGGTTGGCGACCATCCACAGTCGACCGTGCGGAAGCAGCGCATCGGCAGCCGCGTCGATGAAGGCACGGCCGAGCCCGGGCAGGTCCGCGCGCCCCTGGTGGAACGGCGGATTGGTCACGATCGCATCGTAGCGATGCAGCAGGCCGGTGGTGACATCGTGCCAGTGCACCTCCGCATCCACTTGTCGCCCGCTCGCAGCGATCGCCTCGGCGAGGTTGATGCGGGCCGGTTCCAGTGCACGGGCTTCGGCTTCGTACAGATCCATGGCGGTGACGCCAGGGCAGCGCGCGATCACCTGCGCCGCGAGATACCCATAGCCCGCACCGAGATCGGCGACACGGCCGTGTAGGTCGTTCGGCAGCTGTGCCGCAAGCAGCGCCGAGGCCGCGTCGATGCGATCCCAGGCAAACAGCCCGGGGCGGCTGAGATAACCACCGGCGATCCGGCGTGGCACGTCGAACGCTTCCCATTCGGCCAGCCGTGCGGCATCCACCGCCTCGCCGGCGCTCGCCCAGAACACCCGGCACTTGTGCTTGGACAGGCTGTGCACCGCGCCGAACAGCCGCACGGCATCCGCTTCGGCCGATTTCGCGCCCTCGGCATTGGGCACCGCCATCAGCACGACGCCACCGGGCTGCAGGTGTCGTGCCGCACGGGCGAACAGGGCGCGGGCCTCGTCGCGCTGACGCGGCGGCAGCACGAGGACCAGCGCGAACCGGTCGTCCTGCGCCGGCTCGCCGACGGTCATGCCCGCCCGGCGAAGCTCGTCGGCAAAGGGCCCGAAACTCTGCGCGCAAAGCCAGGCCGGGGTGGCGAACGCGCGTAACGGCAAACCCTCGCGGGCACGCAGGAAAAGCACCCGGCCGTCGTCGGGCAGGCGCAACTCGCCGCTGGCAATGGGCAGGAACAGGGCGTCCAGCTGGGGCGCGGGTGCGGTGGCGACGGTGGCTGCCATCGGATTCGGGCTGACGGATGGGAGCGCGATTCTACGCGTTGACGCCAGGCGGCAACGCGGCCATCGGCACGAGTAGCCGCAAGAGCGTGGCGGGCTGGCCCACCTATGGTTGGTCTGCCTAGCGTGCGACCGAGCCGGCGCGCACCAGATACTGCACGCTGAACATCCCTTCGGGGTCCAGCCACACACGCAGCACCTCCAGCCCGGCCTTGCCCGCAAGCGTGGCGAAATCCTCCAGCGAATACTTGCAGCTGACTTCCACCCGGATCGCCTCGTCCTTGCCGAAGGCGATCTGGCTGCGGCCCACCCGCGCTTTCTGCTCGCGCTGGCTGACCAGGCTGGTTTCGATGCGGCCGGCCAACGCGTTGTAGTGCGCGCGGTGGCGAAATGCGCCCAGGTCGAAATCGCTGCCCAGCTCGCGGTTCAGGCGCGCGAGCATGTTGAGGGTGAATTCCGCCGTGACGCCGGCGGCGTCGTTGTAGGCCGCCTCGATCAGCGACGTGTCTTTCTTCAGGTCCGCACCGATCAGGATGCCGCCGTTCTCGCCCATCTCCGTGCGCATCTTGCGCAACAGGGCGATCGCCTCGCGCGTGTCGAAGTTGCCGATGGTCGAGCCGGGAAAATAGACGACCGTGCGTCGCGGCGCGCGCGGCGGGATCGGCAGGCGCAGCGGACGGGTGAAGTCGGCGCAGAGCGGTTGCACCGGGAGCTGCGGAAAGTGTTCGCCCAGGCGCCGCACGCTCTGCAGCAACGGTTCGGGCGAGATCTCCACCGGAACGTAGCTCACCGGCGCGGCCATGTGCTCGAGCAGCAGGCGCGTCTTGGTCGCGCTGCCACTGCCGTACTCGACCAACCGCACCTCCATGCCCAGCGTGTCGGCGATGCTGGCGGCGTGCTCGCGCATCAGGGCGGTCTCGCAGCGGGTCAGGTAGTACTCCGGCTGCTCGCAGATGCGCTCGAACAGCGCCGAACCCTGCGCGTCGTAGAACAGCCACGAGGGCAGGCGCTTGGGCTGCGCACGCAGCCCGCGGCGGACGGTCTCCAGCAGCCCACCGGCGGGCGGGGTCCGTCCGTCGGCGGGCATGTCCAGGGCACGGATGTTCATCGGGGCAATGCTCCTTGAGATCTTATCGGTCCTTGGCCAGGCGCAGTCCGGCGAACTGCCAGCGCGCCTGCGGGGGGAAGAAGTTGCGGTAGCTCGCGCGCACGTGGCCGGCTGGGGTGGCGCACGAACCGCCACGCAGCACCCACTGGCCGCACATGAACTTGCCGTTGTATTCGCCGAGCGCGCCCGGCAGGGGGCGGAAACCGGGATAGGCCACGTAGGGCGATGCGGTCCACTCCCAGGCGTCGCCGTACATCTGCGCCAGGCCCGTGCCGCCGGTCGGTTGCGGAAGCCGTGGCACGCCATCGAGCAGATTGCCCTGGACCGGCAGCGTTGCGGCCGCGGCCTCCCATTCGGCTTCCGTAGGCAGTCGCGCGCCAGCCCAGCGGGCGAACGCATCGGCTTCGTAGTAGCTCAGGTGGCAGACCGGTGCGCCCGGGTCCAGTGCCTGCACGCCGGCCAGCGAGAACGCGCTCGCCAGGTCCGGCCGCCAGTAGATCGGCCGCTGCCATCCTTCGTTCTGCACGGTGGCCCAACCATCGGACAGCCACAACGACGGCTCGCGATAGCCGCCGTCATGCACGAACGCGGCGTACTCCTCGTTGGTGACCAGGCGGTTGGCCAGCGCATGCGACGCCAGCAGGGTTCGGTGCCGCGGGGTTTCGTTGTCGAAGGCGAAGTCGTCGCCGGCATGGCCGATCGCGACCACGCCTTCCTGTCCTGGCAGGAACTGCAGGGAAACCGGGGCCATGGACGCGGGCGGCGCCGCCTGCAGGTACGACGGCAGCAGCGGGTTGCACCAGAACGCATGGAGGATGTCGGTGAGCAGCAATTCCTGGTGCTGCTGTTCATGTTGCAGACCGAGCTCGATGATCGCGGTCGGCGCATTCTCGTCCTCGCGCAACAACATCGCGCCCAGGGCCTCGTCGACGTGGCGGCGATACGCCAGCACTTCGTCCAGCGAAGGCCGCGACAGCAGGCCTCGTTGCGGCCGCGCGTGCATCGGGCCGACGCTCTGGTAGTAGGAATTGAACAGGTAATGCCAGGCCGGGTCGCGCGGGCGGTAATGCGGATCACGCCCGAGCACGAACTGCTCGAAGAACCATGTGGTGTGGGCCAGGTGCCACTTCGCCGGGCTGGCGTCGGGCATCGACTGCACCATCATGTCTTCGGCCGTGAGGCCCGCGCAGAGCTGCAGGGTCTGTTGGCGGACCCGCCGGTAGCGCTGCGCGAGAGTGTCGCCGGCGAGGGGGCTCAGCTGCGTCATGGCCTGCTCCATCGTGGATCGGACTCGCGGTGTGCGTGGGCGTTGCCGGTGCCGCGGTACCGCGGAGCGGATCGAACCGTAGGCATCTTCCAAGCATGGCGCAACCCCCGTTCAATACGTGTGATCGGCCGATGGCAAGTTCCTGACACGGCAATGCTGGCGCCGGCGATGCCGGCGCGCGATGCTGGAGGGGCCTGCTCCCCATGTGTCTTTCCCCTCGCGAGGTGATGCCATGAAACGCCCGCCCGTCCTGCTGTTGCTCGCCACCGCAAACTGCGCCGCATTTGCCGCCGGCGCGCCCGGCAAGGCGTTGCCCTATGCGCAATGCATCCAGACCGACAAGATCAACGAGTGGCACGTCGTGGATGCGCGCACCGCGCTGGTGCGCACTGGCCCGTACCGCTACGTGGTGCACCTGGCCGCCGACTGCCCACGCCTGGGGATCGGCGCACCGGGCTTCCTGCTGCGTGCGAGCGAGTCGGGCAAATCCGTCGGCGACGGCCGCATCTGCGGGCAGGTCGGCGAAACGGTCAGTGGCCGCGACCAGCCGGCCTGCGCGATCTCCTCGGTGGAGATGGTCGACAAGGCGAAATTCGAGCAGATGCGCCAGCACGCGGCGCGCCATGGCAGCGTGGCCGAATTGCCACCTGCCGGATGATGCCTTGGGCAAAAAAAGGCCCGGCATGGCCGGGCCCTTTTTGTTCAACTAACGGCTTGTCAGTCGCCGTCGCCGTCATAACCCACGTAACGGGTGGATGGCGCCTGGTCCACGTAAACGGTGCGCGTCTCCACCACGCGGCGGGTGACGACCGGTTCCTCGTAGACCACCCGCACCGGGCGGCGATAGACCGGACGCTCGTAAACCACCGCACGCGGCGGCGGATTGAGCGCATCGTCCACCAGGCCGATCACGGCGCCGGCGACGATCGCCCCGGCCACCCATCGACCGCCGCTCCAGTGGCCACGGTCGTAGCGGTCACGGTCGTGCCAGCCGCCGCGGTCATGCCACCCGCGATCGTAATGGCCGCGGCCGTGCCAGCCTCGGTCGTGCCAGTCGTGCGCCGATGCGCCCATCGGCAGCGCTGCGGTCGACGCCAGCAGCAGGGTCGCCATCGCCAGCGCGGGTTTGGCCAGCCAATGCGTGCTCATGCAGATGCCTCCAATCGGGCGACGTTGCCCTTCAAGGCGATGCTCCGGCTGGCGGGCTTAATCGGCACTTAAGCGCGCAGCGCGCGCGGTTCGCGGGAGCGCCCTTGGCTGCTCCCGCACAAGTAGCCGGACTCAGACGTTGAACAGGAAGTGCAGCACGTCGCCATCCTTGACGACGTAGTCCTTGCCTTCCTTGCGCAGACGGCCGGCCGAGGCGGCGCCGGCTTCGCCTTTGTACTGGATGAAGTCGTCGTAGGAGACGGTCTCGGCGCGGATGAAGCCGCGCTCGAAGTCGGTGTGGATCACGCCGGCGGCCTGCGGCGCGGTGGCGCCCTTCTTCACCGTCCAGGCGCGCACTTCCTTCACGCCCGCGGTGAAGTAGGTCTGCAGGTTGAGCAGCTTGTAGCCCGCGCGGATCACGCGGTTGAGGCCCGGCTCGTCCAGGCCGAGGTCCTTGAGGAATTCGTCGCGGTCGGCGTCTTCGAGCTGGGCCATTTCCTCCTCGATCGCCGCGCACACCGGCACCACCTCGGCGCCCTCGGTGGCGGCGCGGGCGCGCACGGCGTCCAGGTGCGGATTGTTCTCGAAACCGTCCTCGCGCACGTTGGCGATGTACATCAGCGGCTTGAGGGTGAGCAGGAAGAGATCGCGCACCAGCGCCTTCTCCTCTTCGTCCAGGCCGATGCTGCGGGCGGACTTGCCTTCGTTGAGCGCGGCGGCGAGCTTGGCCAGCACAGGCTTCTTCGCCAGCGCCTCCTTGTCGTTGGCCTTGGCCGCGCGTTCGGCGCGGTTGAGCGCCTTCTCGACCGAATCCAGGTCGGCCAGCGCGAGTTCGGTGTCGATCGTCTCGATGTCGGCGATCGGGTCTACCTTCCCGGCCACGTGCACGATATCGCCGTGCTCGAAACAGCGCACCACGTGGGCGATCGCATCGACCTCGCGGATGTGCGCCAGGAACTTGTTGCCCAGGCCCTCACCCTTCGACGCGCCAGCGACCAGGCCGGCGATGTCGACGAACTCGACCGCGGTCGGCACCACCTTCTGCGGATTGACGATCGCCGAGAGCGCGTTGAGGCGCTCATCGGGTACCGGCACCACGCCTACGTTCGGCTCGATCGTGCAGAACGGGAAGTTGGCGGCGGCGATGCCGGCCTTGGTCAGCGCATTGAACAGGGTGGACTTGCCGACGTTGGGCAGGCCGACGATGCCGCATTTGATGCCCATGGTGGGACTCCGGAAAACTGATGTGGGAAACCTGGAGGCGGGGTCGGAAAACCGGAAGGCGCGACGGGCGCGCTCACGCTCCGGCTAGCCGTTCCCTGCCCCCGCGGTGTGCAGTTGTTGCATCGCCTTGTCGAACTGCCCGCCGACCGCCAGTGGAAGCACGTCGAGCGCGCGGGCGATGCCATCGAGGATCGCATCCTCGTCCTGCGCGGATGGCTTGCCGAGTACCCAGGGCGTGACCTTGTCCTTGTGGCCCGGATGGCCAATGCCGATGCGCAGGCGGTGGAACTTGCCGTGGCCCAGATGGTGGATCGTGTCGCGCAGGCCGTTCTGGCCGCCGTGGCCGCCGTCGAACTTCATCCGCACGGTGCCGGCCGGCAGATCCAGTTCGTCGTGTGCGACCAGGCACTCGTCGGGCTGGATCTTGTAGTAGCGCAGCGCGGAGGTGACCGCGATGCCGCTCTTGTTCATGAAAGTGGACGGCTTGAGCAGCCACACGCCCTCGCCGCCGATGCGCACGCGGCAGGCCTCGCCGTGCAGCTTGCCGTCGAAGGCAAAACGCTCGCCCTGGCCGGAAGCCAACGCGTCCACAAACCAGAACCCGGCATTGTGCCGGGTCCTGAGGTATTCGGCGCCGGGGTTGCCCAGGCCGACGATGAGCTTGAGTCCAGCCATGCCTTAAGCCGATGGCCGGGCCTCCCGCGGACGGGAGGCCCGGACAGGCTTACTTCTTCTCGGCAGGCTTGGCTTCGCCTTCCGGCGCCGCAGCGGCTTCGGCGGCCGGCTCGGCTTCTTCCTTCACCGTGTTGGCGGTGACCACGGCAATGTCGTGGTCCGCGCCCAGGTTCAGCGCCGGCAGGCTCACGCCCTTGGGCAGCTTGATCTGCGACAGGTGGACGATGTCGCCCGGCTTCAGGTCGGCCAGGTCGAGTTCGATGAACTCCGGCAGGTTCGCCGGCAGGCACGACACTTCCACTTCGGTCAGGTTGTGCGAGATCACCACGCCGGAGGTCTTGCCGGCCGGGGACTTCTCCTGGTTGAGGAAGTGCAGCGGCACGTTCACGCGGACCGCTTCGTTCTCGTTCACGCGCAGGAAGTCCATGTGCAGCATCTGCTGCTTGAACGGATGCTTCTGCCAGTCGCGCACCAGCACCTTCTGCACCTTGCCGTCGACGTTCAGGTCGAGGATCGAGGAGAAGAACCACTCGTTCTTGGCGGCAAGCAGGATGGTGTTGTGCTCGATCTGGATGCTCTGCGGCGGCTGGGTGCCACCGTAGACGACGGCAGGCACCATCGCCGCGTGACGCAGGCGGCGGCTCGCACCTTTCCCCTCGTCACTGCGGTTCTGCGCCTTGATTTCATGAATCTGGGCCATGTTCGTTTACTACCTTGGTTGTGTTTTGTTCGCCTCGCGGCGGACGAGCGACTTCCCCGCGACCAGGAAAGTCCGTTGCTTCCACGCAGCATCTTGCCGCGACAATCAGGCCCGCCCATCCCGGGCGGACTTTCCGCTTTTCAATCCACGTACAGCGAACTCACCGACTCGCCGAAGGCGATGCGGCGGATCGTCTCGGCCAGCAGCTCGGCGACCGAGAGCTGGCGGATCTTGGCGCAAGCCTGCGCCTCGGGGCGCAGCGGCAACGTGTTGGTGACCACCAGCTGGTCGAGCTGGGAGTTCTCGATGTTGCCGATCGCGGCCCCCGAGAGCACCGGGTGCACGCAGTAGGCGACGACCTTTCGCGCGCCGCGCTCCTTCAGTGCCGCGGCGGCCGCGCACAGGGTTCCGGCGGTGTCGACGATGTCGTCGACCAGCACGCAGGTCTTGCCGTCGACCTCGCCGATGATGTTCATCACGGTGGCGACGTTGGCCTTCGGGCGGCGCTTGTCGATGATCGCCAGGTCGGCGTCGTCCAGCCGCTTGGCGATCGCACGGGCGCGCACCACGCCCCCGACGTCGGGGCTGACCACGATCAGGTCGTCCATCGAGTGGTTGCGCCAGATGTCCGCCAGCAGGATCGGCGAGGCGTAGACGTTGTCCACCGGGACGTCGAAGAAGCCCTGGATCTGGTCGGCGTGCAGGTCGACCGTCAGCACGCGGTCGACGCCGGCGGTACCGATCAAGGTGGCGACCATCTTGGCGGTGATCGGCACGCGCGCCGAGCGCGGACGGCGATCCTGGCGGGCGTAGCCGAAGTACGGCATCACTGCGGTAACGGTGGCGGCCGAGGCGCGCTTGAGCGCGTCGACCAGGGCGAGCATCTCGATCAGGTTCTCCGCACTCGGCGCGCCGGTCGGCTGCAACACGAACACTTCCTGCTTGCGGACGTTCTCCTCGATCTCGATCTGCACCTCGCCGTCGCTGAACTTGCCGACCAGGGCCTTGCCCAGCGGCACGCCAAGCCGTTGCGCGACGTCCTCGGCGAGGGTGCGGTGGGCATTGCCGGTGAAGAGCATCGGGGTGGACGTGTCCACGGTGTTTCCTCGAAGAAAGCCATTCGTGAATGGCTGGGGCGGCAGGATTCGAACCTGCGCATGCGGGAATCAAAATCCCGTGCCTTAACCAGCTTGGCGACGCCCCAGTGTTTCGTTTGGCGGGCCGTCGTCCTGACTGCCCGTCGTTTGTTTCAAGCCCGCAAAGGCTGCCCCGGCGATGCGACCCGCGCGCGGTGGCGCGCCAAGGCGCGATGCAAGGGCGAAACCTCCACCCCCGCGGCCAGTTGCGCCGCGAACGCCGGAGGACGCTGCCGCACCACCTTTCGCGCCTGCGCGAGCGAGGCGGTTTCCAGGAACACGCAACCGCCGCTGCCGGAAAGCCGGGCGCGACCGAAGCGCGAGAGCCAGTCCAGCGCCGCGGCCACCCTGGGGTGTCGCGCGCGCACGACCGGCTCGAACGCGTTTTCCGCCGTTTCGCCGGAAGCAAAGGACGAAATTGTCGCCGGCGGTGCATTTCGTGTCAATTCAGACGCTTGAAACAGGGCCGCGGTAGGCACGTGTTCGCCCGGATCGAGCACCACGTACCAGCGTCGCGGCAGCGCCACGGGGGTGAGTCGCTCGCCCACCCCCTCGGCCCAGGCCGAGCGGCCGCGCACGAACACCGGCACATCGGCGCCCAACCGGTGCGCCAGGCGTGCCAGCGCGTCCTCGTCCAGGCCGCAGCCCCACAGGTGGTTGAGCGAAACCAGTGCGGTGGCCGCATCGGAACTGCCACCGCCGAGGCCGCCGCCCATCGGGATGCGCTTGTCCACGGCGATCTCGGCGCCCAGCGCCACGCCGGCTTCCGCCTGCAGCAGGCGGGCGGCACGCACCACCAGGTCGGCGTCCGACGGCACGCCAGGCACGTCGTTCACGCGCACGATCGCGCTGTCGCGACGCACCCGCACGCGCAGTTCGTCGCCCCAGTCGAGCAGGCGGAAGACGGTCTGCAGGTCGTGGTAGCCGTCCGCACGGCGACCGACGATGCGCAGGAACAGGTTGAGCTTGGCCGGCGCGGGCCAGGCGGTCCACTCCTCGCGATCGGGCGCGCCAAGCGGGCGCGACATGAAGACGCGCAAGGCATCGGGGAAACCGTTCTCGCGATCCCGCTCGCGGGCTCGGGCGAAGGACGGATCGGCCTTGTCGACCGTTGCGAAGCCGTGCTTCGCATAGAACGGCGCATTCCACGGCACGTCCGCCAGCGTACCCAGGTCGACGCGCGCAAACCCGGCCGCCCGTGCCCAGGCGCAGGCGTGTTCGAGCAGTGCGGCGCCGATCCCGCGGCGACCGTGCGAGGGCAACACGTCGATCTCGGCGACTTCGACGGCGCCCTCGGCCGTGCCGTCCTGCAGCCACACGAAGCCGACCGGCGCGCCCTCCTCCAGCGCGACCCAGACCAGGCCACGCGTCACCGCCACTTCCAGCAATTCCGGCGGAATCGCCATGGCCGCGTACGCATGCCACGCGCGATGACCGCGGAACAGTTCCACCGCCGCGCGCTCGATCGCGCACAACGCGGGCACCTGCGCCGACACGGCGCGTGCGAGGGTCACCGCCATGGCGTCAGCGCCTGCAATCGGCGCAGGGCGCCGGGCCGAGCCGGAAGCTGTCGATCGACAGCTTGACCTTGTAGGGCGGACGGCTGGCGAACACTTTCTGCGGCAAGGGCGGCTGGTGGGCCTGGTCCCAGGCGCGGTAGTCCACCGTCCAGCCATCCTGGGTGAGCAGGGACGGCAGGTCGTGTTCGCCGAAGCGCAATTCCGCGGGTGCGCCGGCCGCGCGCAGGCCCAGCACCCAGGCGCGCAGGTCGTCCAGCGGCACCTCCCAGCCCAGCGCCTTGCGCATCAGCGCCTCTGCGTCAGTGCCGCGCAGCGGACCGCCTTCGATGCCTTCCAGCAGCGCGCCGCCAGGACCGCCACTGAGGCGGAAACTCTTGCCGGTGATCGGCGCGCGCAGCTCGAAGTCGTAGCGCTCGCCGTCCTGCATCCAGCGCAGGCTGCCGCTGCCGCCATCGTGGCCATCGGAAACGGCAAGATTGCCTTCCAGCGTCCACTGGTGGACGTGCGCCAGTTGCCCTTCCCGCGCGGCCTGCGCGGCGAGGGCGGCCTCGTCGGCCGGCTTGCGCACCGGCACCGGCGCGCAGGCGGCCAGCAGCAGGCCGGCTGCCGCGACCGGAAAGAGGAGGCGCCTCATGGCTCCAGGCGCCGCAGGGTGTCGCGCAGGTTGGCGTTGCGCGGATCGATCTTGCGTACCTGGTCGAACACGTGCTTCGCGTCCTGGCGCTTGCCCAGCTTCCACAGCACCTCGCCCAGGTGGACGCCCACGTCGGCGTCCTTCGCGGCGCTCCAGGCTTGGCGCAGCGCGCGCGCTGCCTCGTCGAGGTGGCCCAGGCGGTACTGCAGCCAACCCCAGGAATCGGCGATCGCCGGGTCATGCGGCTTGGCTGCACGAGCCGACTCGATAAGCTGCTTGGCTTCGGGCAGGTCGCGGCCGGCATCGGCCAGCGTGTAGCCCAGCGCGTTGCTGGCGTCGATATCGTCCGGCTTGAGCTTGAGCAGGTGGCGGAAGTCGGCCACCGCGTGGTCGATGTTGCCCGCCTCCGCATAGGCCAGGCCGCGGCCGTACAGCAGGCCGGGATCGTCCGGCAGCACCTGCAGCGCGTGGTCGTACGCCTTTGCTGCCTGTGCGTAATGCCCCTCGCGCATGTACAGCTCGGCGTCGGCCTGCCAGGCACGGCGCAATTCCTCGGGCTGGTCGAGGTAGGCGGTTTCCAGTTGTTCCATCAGCGCATGCGCGTCGTCCACCTTGCCTTGCGTGTGCAGGATCACCGCGCTGCGCAGGTCGGCGTCGAACGCGTGCGGATCGTCGTCGCCGACCTGGTCATACCAGTCCAGCGCCTCGTCATTGCGGTCCTGCATCTCGGCCAGCTGGCCGAGCAGGAAGGCGCTGCTTTCACGAACCCCGGCGGGCGCCTGCTTGAGGTCGCGGTAAAGCCTGGCCAGCGCCGTCTTGTCGTGCGCCTGCGCGGCCAGTCCGGCGCGCAGGGCGTAGGTTTCGGCGCTTTGCGGGCCCTTGTCGAGCAGCTTTGCAGCGGCCTGGTAATCGCCGCCCTGGCTGAGCAGGCTGGCGTAGGTCAGGCGAAGGCGCACATTGTCCGGCGAACGGGCCAGCGCCTGCTTGAGCAGTCCGGTGGCCGCTTTCTTGTCGCCGGCCTTGAACTTCATCTGCGCCGCCCAGGCGTAGGTTTCGGTGTCGTGGAAACGGGCCACCGCGGCATCGGCGATCTGCATGGCGTACTTGGGCCTGCCGAGCTTGTCGCCCAGCTCGCTCATCGCCAGCCAGGCCTGTGGATCGGCCGGCAGGCGGTTGGGGGTAGCCAAGGTTTCGAGCAACTGGGCTGCCTGCGCCGGGTCGCGCGCGCCGACCAGGGCGCGGCCGAAACGACGCCAGGCATGCGGATCGCCGCTGCCGACCAGGCGCTCCAGTTGTTCGCGCGCGCCGGCGGTGTCGCCGGTGGCCAGGGCCAGTTCGGCGCGCGCCTGGGCCAGGTCGGCAGTGCCGGCGCCGAGCGCCTGCCAGCGGTCGATCGCCTGCTGCGTGGCTTGGGTGTCGCGCACCGCAAGGGCCAGCTCCACCGCCCGCTGGGCGACCTTGGGATCGTCCGACAGCGCCATGGCCTGGGCGTAGCGGGCCGACGCACCCTTGAGGTCGTTGCGCGTCAGCGCCATTTCACCGGCCAGCAGCTGCGCGAGCAGGTCATGCTGCTCGTCCGGCGTGACGACGGTGAGCCGGTCCAGCGGCTGCCTGGAAGCGGGCGCTGGAGCCTTGCCGCCGGGCAGGCTGGCGCAGCCGGCCAGGCCCAGCGCGAAGCCGGCCATGCCCGCAAAATGCCGCAGTTGCTTGAACTTGCCCTTCACGCTCAGCACACTAGTCCTCATCCCATCGTCCGTCCGGCCCGTACCTGATCGCGCCCCGGTACCGAAAGCTTAGCCTACGCCGCCGCGGATACCCCGTCGTCAATTCGCATTCCACGCCATGCCGCTGATCGCCCTCGGGCTCAATCACCTCACCGCGCCGGTCAGCCTGCGCGAACAGGTGGCGTTCGATGCGGACGCCGCCGGCGAAGCGCTGCGCGAACTGCGGGCCGAGCCGGGCGTGGAAGAAGCGCTGATCCTCTCCACCTGCAACCGCACCGAGTTGTACGTCGGCGTGGCCGAGGGTGCCGAGCAGGCGCCGCAGGCGTGGCTCAACCGCCACCATCGCTTGACCCCCGGCAAGCTGGACGAGTTCCTCTACCGGCATGACGAGGACGCGGCGGTACGCCACATGTTCCGCGTCGCCACCGGACTGGACTCGATGGTGCTGGGCGAGCCGCAGATCCTGGGCCAGGTGAAGGACGCCTACCAGCTCGCGCGCGATGCGCGGGCGCTCGGCGCGCCGCTGGACCGCCTGCTGCAGCACACCTTCGCCGTCGCCAAGCGCGTGCGCACCGACACCCGCATCGGCGCGCATACCGTTTCGGTGGCCTTTACCGCTGTGCGGCTGGCCGAGCAGGTGTTCACCGACCTGAAGCAGGCCTGCGTGCTGCTGATCGGCGCCGGCGACACCATCGAGCTGGCCGCGCGTCACCTGGTGGACAAGCAGGTCAGCCGCCTGATCGTGGCCAACCGCACGCTGGAAAACGCGCAGGAGCTGGCCACCCGCTACGGCGGTTACGCCATTGCGCTGGCCGATCTGCCGCAACACCTGGCCGAGGCCGACATCGTGATTTCCTCCACCGCCGCCCGCCAACCGGTGGTGACCCGGCCGATGGTCGAGCGCGCGGTCGCGGCGCGCAGGCGCAAGCCGATGTTCATGGTCGACATCGCGGTGCCGCGCGACATCGACCCGGCCGTCGCATCGCTGGAGGACGTCTATCTCTATGCAATCGATGACCTGCAGCAGGTCATCGACGGGAACCGCCGCTCCCGCGAGGCCGCGGCGCGCGAGGCCGAAACCATCATCGACCTGCAGGTCGACCACTACATGGCCTGGCGCCGCGCGCTGACCCTGCGCAATCCGGCGATCGACCTGCGCCAGCATGCCGAGCGTTATCGCGACGAGGTTCTGGTCAAGGCGCAGGCGATGCTGGCGCGCGGCAAGTCACCCGACGAGGCGCTGGCGTTCCTCGCCAACACACTGACCAACAAGCTGCTGCACCATCCCAGCGCACGCCTGCGCGAGGCGGCGCTCAATGGCGACCTGGACCTGCTGCACGCGGCCGGGCGGCTGTACGGACCCACCGACGAGCCCACCGACAAACGGTAGGGGCGCACCCCGTGCTCGACCGGCGATAATCGCTCCATCGCGGTCGCGCACTCGTGTGCGCTCCTCCTATTGGAAAACGCATCGGCATGACCCCATCGATCCGCCGCAAACTCGAGTCCCTGGCCGAACGCCATGAGGAGATCGGCCTGCTGCTCGCGCAGCCGGACGTGCTCGCCGACGCCAACCGCTTTCGTGAGCTGTCGCGCGAGTACGCACAGATCGAGCCGGTCGCCGCCGCCCTGCGCGAACACGACGGCGCGGAGCGCGAGCTGGCCGAGACGCGCGCCATGCTGGCCGACCCGGAGCTGCGCGAGATGGCCTCCGACGACGTCGAACGCCTGGAAACGCGCCTCGCGGAACTGGACGGCGAGTTGCAGATGCTGCTGCTGCCGAAGGACCCGCGCGACGAGGCCAACCTTTTCCTGGAAGTACGCGCCGGCACGGGCGGCGACGAAGCGGCCCTGTTCGCCGGCGACCTGTTCCGCATGTACGCGCGCTACGCCGAACGCCGCCGCTGGCACGTGGAAGTATTGAGCGAAAGCCCCGGCGAACACGGCGGCTACAAGGAGATCGTCGCGCGCATCGAGGGCAAGGGCGCCTACTCGCGGCTGAAGTTCGAATCGGGTACGCACCGCGTGCAACGCGTGCCCGAAACCGAGTCGCAGGGGCGCATCCACACCTCGGCCGCGACCGTGGCGATCCTTCCGGAAATGGACGAGATCGAGGACATCGAGATCAACCCGGCGGACCTCAAGACCGACACCTTCCGCGCCTCCGGCGCCGGCGGCCAGCACGTCAACAAGACCGACTCCGCCATCCGCATCACGCACCTGCCCAGCGGCATCGTGGTCGAGTGCCAGGACGAGCGCAGCCAGCACAAGAACCGGGCCCGTGCGCTGTCGTTGCTCAAGGCGCGCCTGCTCGACGAGGCGCAGAGCAAGCAGGCCGCGGCACAGGCGCAGGAGCGTCGCCTGCAGGTGGGCTCGGGCGACCGCAGCCAGCGCATCCGTACCTACAACTTCCCGCAGGGCCGCATCACCGACCACCGCGTCAATCTCACCCTGTACCGCCTGCCTGAAGTGCTGGCCGGTGAACTGGACGAGCTGGTCGACACGCTCACGCGCGAGCACCAGGCCGACGAGCTCAAGAGCCTCGCCTCGTGACGGGAGCGCGCGCCGAGCTCGAGGCCACGCTGCACCGCCTGGCGCACCTGCTTCGCCAGGGTGCCAGCAGGGATGCCGAAGAGGTTGCCGCCCGGGCGCGCCGAAGCTTTCCGCTATCCGGCGAACTGGTCCGGCTGCACGGCATCGCGCTGCTGCAGCTGGGGCGCCGCCACGACGGCACGAGCGCGTTGCACCGCGCCGCCGAGCTGGCGCCGGACAGCATCGAAGTGCAGTGCAACCTGGCCAACGTCGCGCTGGAGGATGGTCGGCCCGAGGCCGCCATCGAACGCCTGCACGCGGCGCTGGCGCGCAAGCCCGGCGATCCGGTCATCCTGCAGGTGCTGGGCGTGGCGCTGATGGTTGCCGTTCGCCACGAGGAAGCACGCGATGCCTTTGCCCAGGCGCTGCGCGCGGCTCCGCAGCACCCCGGCCTTCGCCTCAACCTGGCCGAAGCCGAGCTGGAACTGGGCGATACCGCAAAGGCCCTGGCGCATGTGCACGAGGCGTTGAAGCTGGCACCCCGCCTGGATGCCGCCCACGCCCTGCTCGGGCACGCACTACAGGCCCTGGGCCGCAGCGCGGAAGCCGCCCAGGCCTGGCTGGAGGCCGAGCGACTGACGCCGCGCGAGCCGCGATTCGCCTTCCAGGCGGCAAGGATGCTGGAAGAAACCGGCCAGTTGAGCGCAGCCGCCGACGCCTACGCCCGCGCGCTGGAACGGGCTCCGCAGTCCGGCGCCGCACTCAGCCGCCTTGCCTGCATGCGACGACGTCTGGCCGACTGGCGCGAGCAGGAAGCGTTGACCGCACGCCTTCGCGACGCGGTGGAAAGCGGTCGATCCGGCATCGTGCCCTTCGTGCTGCCGCTGGAGCCATTCGACCGCGCACTCCAGCGCAAGGCCATGGAAACGTTCACCCGCGCGATCGACCAACAGCTTGCGCCCCTGCGACAGAAGCTCGCCTTCGCCCTGCCGCGGCCCGCGCCAGACGCGCCGATCCGCGTCGGGCTGGTCTCCGACGGTTTCGGCGAACATCCGATCGGCCGTACGGTGGCGGCCCTGGTCGAGGCGCTGGCCGCGCTGGGCGGGCTGGAGCTGCACCTGTTCGCCACGACGGCCGATGACGGCGGCCCAACCCGCCAGCGGCTGGTGGCGGCGGCCCCGTTGCATGCCATCGACACCGTGCCACCCCCGCAGGCGGCCGAGCGCATCCATGCGCAAGGCATCGAGGTGCTGTTTGATCTAACCGGCTACGGCGAACATACCAACGCCGACATACTGGCTTTGCGCCCCGCGCCGTTGCAGGTGAACTGGCTGGCCCTGCCGGGCACCGCCGGCGCCCCGTGGATCGACTACATCCTCGCCGACACCGTGGTGCTGCCGGCGCCGCATCGAGGGGACTACAGCGAGAAAGTGCTGTCGCTGCCGCGCTGCTTTCTTCCCATCGGCACCCACACCGCCACGCCGCCACCGACGCGAGCCGAATGCGGCTTGCCGGACACAGGCACGGTGTTCGCCTGTTTCAACGCCACCGCCACGATCGGTCCGGATGCCTTCGCGCGCTTCATGCAGGTACTGCACGAAGTGCCGGGCAGCGTGTTGTGGCTGCGCGCGGCACCGGGCGGCACGGAGGAACGCCTGCGCGCCGCCGCCGCGACCCTGGACGTTTCACGGGGGCGGCTGGTCTTCCTGACCGACCTGCCTCACGCGGACCACCTCGCCCGCTACGCGCTGGTCGACCTTTGCCTGGATACCCTGCCCTGCGGCGCCCGCACCACCGCGGCCGACGCGTTGGGGGCCGGCTGCCCATTGCTCACCTGCGCCGGCGACACCTTCGCCGGACGCATCGCCGCGAGCCTGCTGCACCACGCCCACCTGCCCGAGCTGGCGGCCGACGATCCCGACGCCTTCGTGGCGATGGCCGTGCAGCTGGGCCGCGACCGCGCTGCCCTGGCCGCCATCCGTACGCACCTGACCGGCCTGCGCACGCAGTCGCCGCTGTTCGACATGGCCGGTTTCGCCGCCGACTTCCGCCGCGTAGTGCAGACGATCGGCACCCGCCACCGCATCGGCCGACCGCCGATCGACCTGGATTTCTGATCGTCGGTTTTTGGTCCACCCGCCGGGTTCAGCCCGTCGTGAAAGAACGCGGCGCCTCACCGTCATGCTGCGCGCGCTCGACGCCTTCCACCTCCGCCGCCGGCGGGCCCTGCCACAACCAACGTTCCAGCGCGTCCAGCGCCTCGGCCGAACCATGCGCAACCACCTCGACGCGGCCGTCCGGCAGGTTTCGGGCGTGGCCGGTCAGGTCCAGTTGCCGCGCCTGGCCGCGGGTGCTCGCGCGATAGAACACGCCCTGCACCCGACCACTGACGAGGAAACGCGCGGCCGCCATGTCACTGGCCGATCGCCGCGTCCAGCGACTGGCCGGTCACCGGACCGACGAAGCGCTTGGCCACGTGGCCATCCGGCGAGATCAGGTAGGTGGTGGGCAAACCGCGCGGTTCGTCGAAATCCTTCGGCGAATCGTCCAGCGAGACCTGGGCAATCGGGTAGCTCACCGGGTGTTTGGCGAGGAAGGCCTGGATGTCCGCCTTGTCGCTGTCCTCGTAAGCCAGCCCGATCGCACGCACGTTGGCGTGCGTCCTGACGAATTGCGAGATGTCCGGCATCTCCTCGATGCAGGGCACGCACCAGGTCGCCCAGAAGTTCACGATTACCCAGTGCCCGCGCTGCGCGGCCAGGTCGAACGGCTTGCCGTCCAGGGTGGTCACTTTCAGCGACGGCCGCGCCGGCATGGCCGCCTGCACGGGAATCGCGGCGGCGAGCAGGCACGCGGCAAGGGCGAGCGGGGCGAGCTTCATGGGACGGGGGTCTCCGGTTCCGGCGGCGGCGGAAAAGTGTGGTCCAGCCGTCGGCCAAGCGTGTCGTCAAGCATCCGCGCGACCTCGGCCAGCAGTTCGATCAGCGCGGCCGGGAGGTTGATGCCCAGGGCCCGCGCTTCGTCGACGGGCTGCAGCGGCAGACGGTAATTGGTGTGACGATACACCCGCAGCAGGTCGGTGCTGTCGAGGCTGCGACTGAGCAGCCAGCCGCCGGCTTCGCCACGCTGGATCAGGTCGGCCCGCTGCAGGTCGTCGAAGTACGTGGCGATGCTGGCGCTGCGCAGGTAGGGCTCCTGCAGGCGCACGGTCGCCGGGTCCACGCTGCAGCCCTTGCGTTGCGCCTCGACGAAGTGGCGCAGCACCACCATCAGGCCAAGGAACTCGGCGCCTTCCTGAAGGGTCGCCGCGGGCGCGTGGTACTCGTACGCCGATAGCGACGCGGCCACCGAAGCGCCAAGGATCGCGATCACCCAGGACAGGTAGATCCACAAGAGGAAGATCGGGATGGTCGCCAGCACGCCGTAGATCTGCTGGTAGCTCTGCGCGTTGCTGACGAACAGCGTGAAGCCCCAGCGCGCGATCTCGAACATCACCGCGCCGAGCAGCGCGCCGATCGCCGCATCGCTGCGGCGCACCTTGCAGTTGGGGATCGCCGCGTACATCAGCCACAGGGTGATGAAGGTCACCACGAACGGCAGCACGCCGAGCAGGCGCTGGCCCAGGCCCAGTTGCGCGTAGGCGCCGGCGAGCAGCGGCATGGCCGTGACGTACGAAGTCACCGCGATGCCGCCGACCGCAAGGATCGGCCCGAGCGTCAGCGCCGCCCAGTACAGCAGCAGGCGCGAGCTCCAGCTGCGCGCCTGGTGCACGCGGAAGATCCGGTTCAGGCGGTCCTCGATGCTGATCATCATCGACAGCGCGCTGAACAACATCACCAGGATGCTGATGCCGGTCAGCTGACTGGCGTTGGCGGCGAAGGTCTGCAGGGTGGCCTGCACCTTCGCCACCGTCGCAGGCAGGAAGTTCTGGAACACGAAGGTGAGCAGCACGTCGCGCGCGCTCTGGAACACCGGGAACACCGACAGCATCGCCAGCACCGCCACCATCAGCGGCACCAGCGAGACCAGCGTGGTGTAGGACAGCGCGCCGGCGGTCTCGAAGCACTTGTCGTCGATGAACCGCTGCCAGATGAAGCGGCTGAAGCTGAGCGCGCGGTCGCGGTCGAAACGCCAGGCCATGGACGGCACCATCAAGCGGAAGGCGGCCGCTACACTACCCGATCGCCCGCGAACGCCCAACCGAGCCCGCATGAGCCTGACGATCCTGGTCCTCTACTACAGCCGAAGCGGCCACACCGCCCAGCTTGCGCGTCTGATCGCCCGCGGCGTGGAAGAAGCCGGCCTGGAGGCGCGCCTGCGCCAGGTGCCACCGGTCGCGCCAGTCACCGAGACGGCGCAACCACCCGTGCCCGAGGAGGGCGCGCCCTACGTCAGCCGCGCGGATCTGGCCGAGTGCGCCGGCCTGGCGCTGGGCAGCCCCACGCGCTTCGGCAACATGGCCGCGCCGCTCAAGCATTTCCTGGACACCACCGGCGCCGAGTGGGCGAGCGGTACGCTCGCTGGCAAGCCCGCGGCGGTGTTCACCTCCACCGGCACCATGCATGGGGGGCAGGAATCGACTCTGCTGACGATGGCCCTGCCGCTGTTGCACCACGGCATGCTGTTGCTGGGCATTCCCTATACCGAGCCGGCGCTGACCGCCACCGGCAGCGGCGGCACGCCCTACGGCGCCAGCCATGTTGCCGGCGCCAAGGGCGACAACGCGATCAGCGAGCACGAGCGGGAACTGGCCCGCGCGCTGGGGCGACGATTGGGCGAAACCGCACGCAAGCTGGCGACGTCCGCATGAGCACGCCGATCGCGCTGCCCTATCGCATCGGCCGAATCGCATGGTTCGCGCTGATCGCGTTGCAACTGGTGTGGCACGGCTGGCTCGGCCGCCCCGAACACCTGCCGACCTGGCTGGTCCTGGGAGTCACGGTGGTGCCACTGCTGGTGCCGCTCACCGCGCTGCCGGACCTGCGTCGCGCGCTGCTGTGGGTGGGCATCCTCGGCCTGTTCTATTTCTGCCACGGCGTGGCCGAGGCGTGGAGCGCGCCAACGGAAAAGTGGCTGGCGCTCGCGGAGATCGGACTGACGCTCCTGTTGATCGTGGCGCTCGGGGCGGGCGTGAAGCGCAGGAAGCCGCAAGGCTGAGCTGACGTTGCCGGTTGAAACGAGGACGAGGCAAGCGCTCGGCTTCCATCTGCGCGTACGCTCAGCGCACCTCGGCAGAATGCCACCGCTCACCCTGAGCGCAGGCGCGTAACGCCGACGTCGCGGGGCCTCGCGCCCCACCCACGAACCGGCACCTATACTCGCGCGTATCCTGCAAACAGGAACGCGCCATGGATTTCCTGCAGACCGCGCCGCAGCTGGTCCACCCTTACCGCAACGACCGTACGCTGCTGGCCTTGCTGGACCGGGTGATCCCTGCCCAACGACGCCCGGCGCTGGATGCCGACCTCGACGCCCTGGGCGATTACGCCCAGCTCGCCTGGGAGCGGGCCCGCCGCAGTACGTCACGGACGCCGGTGCTCACGCGCTGGGATGCCTGGGGCCAACGCGTGGACCGCATCGAGCTGACCGCGGCCTGGCAGGAAGGCCCCGGCCTGACCACTCGTCACGCGATCCTGGCCGCCGGCCACGAGCCGCACGAACACGCGCGACTGGAACAGTTCGCGCGCGTCTACCTCTACCACCTGGCCAGCGAGTTCTACACCTGCCCGCTGGCGATGACCGACGGCGCCATCGCGGCGCTCAAGGCTTCGGCCAACCAGGCGCTGATCGACCGCGCGCTGCCGCATTTCCTGAGCCGCGATCCAGCCACCTTCTGGCTGAGCGGACAATGGATGACCGAGACCGCCGGCGGCTCCGACGTGGGCCACACCGGCACCCTCGCGCGACGGGATGAAGCCGGCCAGTGGCGTCTGCACGGACGCAAGTGGTTCAGCTCGGCGGTGGTCGGCGAAGCCGCGCTCGCGCTCGCGCGCCCGGAAGGAGCCGGCGACGGCACTGCCGCCCTGGCCCTGTTCTACGTCGAGACGATGGACGGCGCAGCGCGAAAACCGGAGCTTGTCGTCGACCGCCTGAAGGACAAGCTCGGCACCCGCGAGCTGCCGACCGCCGAGATCCACCTCGATGGCCTGCCCGCCTGGCCACTGGGCGAACTGGCCCAGGGCGTGCGCCAGGTGGCGCCGATGCTCAACGTAACGCGCACCTGGAACGCGGTCTGCGCGGTCGCGAGCATGGCTCGCGCGCTGGCGCTGGCGTGCGACTACGCGGCGCACCGCGAGGCGTTCGGCCGTCCATTGATCGAGCAGCCCCTGCATGCACGCACGCTGGCGGACATGCGCGCCGAGTTCGAGGGCGCGTTCGTGCTGGCCTTCGAGGTCGTGCAGTTGCTGGGTCGCGTCGAACAGGACCTCGCGGCGCCGCACGAAACTGCGCTGCTTCGCCTGCTCACGCCGCTGGCGAAGCTCTGGACCGGCAAGGTCGCGGTAGCGCTCTGCTCCGAGGCGCTGGAGTGCTTCGGTGGCGCCGGCTACATCGAGGACACCGGCCTGCCGCAACTGTTGCGCGACGCGCAGGTCTACGCAATCTGGGAAGGCACCACCAACGTGCTCGCGCTGGACAGCCTGCGCGCGCTCGGCGAGGGCCTCGACGCGCTGCGCACCGCGATCGCCGGGTGGGTCGACGGCTGCCATGAACCCGAAGCCGTGGCGCCGATCCATGCCGCCCTCCAGGCCGCGTCGCGGCAACTGCAGGCGTCGCGCAACGATCGTGCAGACCTGGAAGCCTCGGCCCGCGGGCTGGCGCTCACGCTGGCCCGCTGTGCCGCGGCCGCCCTGCTCGCCCGCCAGTCCACGTTTGCCCGCGGACGCTGCGACATGCGCCCGGGTGCAGCGCTGCGGCGGTTCGTGGCGCACGGCCTGGACCGGTTGGCGACGGCGAACCTGGCCGATACGCGGTTGTTGTTGTGATGGGTTTCCGCCCGCCTCACCACGAGCCGCTAAACTACCCGCCCCACCTGCCCTCGAAGCCACCATGCAGCACCTGACCATCGTCACCACCGGCGGCACCATCGACAAGATCTATTTCGACGACAAGTCGGACTACAAGATCGGCGCGCCGCAGATCGGCGAGATCCTCGGCCAGCTCGGCGTGGCGTTCGCGTTCGACGTGATCCCGATCCTGCGCAAGGACAGCCTGCACATGGGCGCCGAGGACCGCGCGCTGGTGCGCTCGACCATCGAGGCGCAGCCGCACCGGAACGTGCTGGTCACGCACGGCACCGACACCATGGTCGAGACCGCGCGAGAACTCGCGTCCATCCCGGGCAAGGTGATCGTGCTGACGGGCGCGCTGAACCCGGCGCGATTCCAGGGTTCCGATGCGGTGTTCAACATCGGCTGCGCCGTGGCCGCCGTGCAGACGCTGCCGGATGGCGTCTACATCACCATGAACGGCCGCGTGTGGGATCCGGCCAAGGTGCGCAAGAACCGCGACGCAAATCGTTTCGAGCAGGCCTGAGCGAACGTCCGGACGTGGAACGAGGGGCCGCCGCCAGGCGGCCCCTCGCCGTTTGCGTCACTGCACCGTCAGCGTCACGTCATCAAGCACGAACGATGTCTGCAGCGAATAGTCCTCCGTCCCCACGAAGCGGATCTTCACGGTCCGCCCTATGTACGGCGCCAGGTTCGCCGTATGCGCCACATAGCCCGAAGCGGCGTTGAGGTTGGAGAACGTCGCCAGCGTGGCGAGCACGGTGCCCGAGCTGTTGAGCACCTGCACCTTCAGCTTGTCGTACGCGCGCGTGGAGGCGCCCTCGGCGGTGTCGATGTGCAGGTAGTACTGCAGCGTGGCCGTGCTCTTGCCGCTCGGAATGCTGACCTGCTGCGTGAGGCGGTCGGTGTGGCTCTGGCCGTACCCGTCCAGCCACGCCTTCCACGAGCCCTGGTGGGCCGGCTCCGCGCTGCTGCTGTCGATGACGCCGCTGGTGGCGTTCCACGGCGCGGCCGAACCGGTCTCGAAGCCGGTATTGCCCAGCAACTGGCTGCCGCCGCCACCGCCGCCGCTGACCGTTACGGCGTGCGTGACGCTGTCGCTGGCGCCATCGTTGTCGGTCACTGTCAGGGTGACGTTGTAGGTCCCGCCTGCCGCATAGGTGTGGCTCGGGTTGGTGGTCGTCGAACCGCCACCGTCGCCGAAGTTCCACGAGCGCGAGGCGATCGAGCCGTCGCTGTCGCTGGAGCTGTCGGTGAAACTCACCGTCAGCCCGCTGATCGAATCGCCAAAGCCGGCGACCGGCGGCGTGTTGCCGCCACCGCCGCCACCCAGGTCGTTGGCGACGTTGGCGATGATCAGGCTGCCGCGGCCGGTGGTGAAGTCCCAGCCTGCGCTCGCGCTCTCGCCGCCATTGTTGCCGGAGGTGACATCGTGGAAGTCCGACGCGGGCAACTGGTAGAGCAGTGGCGCCGCGAAGCCCAGGCCGGTGCCCTTGATCGCCAGCATCCGCGCCCACACGCCGGCGAAGATCGGGGCCGACAGGCTGGTCCCGCCGACCTGCTCGCTGGAGCCGTTGACCACGATCACAGCGCCGCTGTTCGGATCGCCGTCGAAGGCGATGTCGGGCACGCCGCGGGTGCTGCCCGGCACCACCCCGTTCTGCCAGCTCGGCTGCGGCTCGAAGGTGCTCGGGCTGCCGCCGGTGCCGCTCCATACCGTCTCGCCGTTCCAGGTGGTGCCGGACGTGTTGAGCGTGGTGCCACCCACCGCCACCACGTAGGGCGAGCTGGCCGGCTGGCTGGGCGTGGTGCCGCCGTCGCCGCATTCGTCGGCGCCGGAATCACCCGAGGACACCGAGAAGGTCTGCCCCTGCGCGATCGCCTGCTGGAAGGCCTGGTCGTCCGCCGCGGCCGAGCCGTCCTGCTGGGTATAGGTTTCGCACTCGCCCAGCGAGACGTTGATGATCTTGGCCTGGTTGTCGGACACGATCTTGTTGATGTCGGCGGTGAGGTTGGCGTTGGACAGCGTGGGAATGTTGTAGAAGATGATCTTGCCGACCTGCCCGCCGGCGGCGCCGACGATGTCCTGGCTGTCCAGGTTCCACTCGACCACGCCGCTGGTATCCGAACTGGTGCCATTGGTGTTGATGGTCTGCGTGGTGACCGCCGGCAGCCCGTTGTTCGAGGTGAAGGTATTGAGGTCGGTGATGGTCTGGGTGATCTTGCCCTGGGTGATGATTCCCACCGTCACGCCCGCCGCGCTCTGCACGCCGGCACCGCCGTAGATCGCCGAGAAGTCGACCGGGTTGTGGCCGGTCACCGATTGCGGGCTCAGTCCGCTGCTGCGCAGCTTCACCAACGTGTGCGGCCGATGGACGTCCTGCAGGCCGACGACCGAGAGCACGCTGCCGCGCAGCGACGCGGGAATGCGCACGTCGCCGGTGTTCATGAAGGCCGCGCGGCCTTGCCGGTCGCGCACTTTCGCGAACGGCGTGCCGAAAGCGGCGGTGGCCACGTCGGCGGTGCCGTCGGCTGAGACCAGCAGCCGGTTGGCGGCGACACGGACGTTCGTGAAGCCGGCCTTGCGCAGGTAGGTCGCCACGGCATTGGCCTGGTCCTGCGTGGGCGAGTGGTCGGCGACGAACTGCTGCGCGCTCATCGCACGCTGTGCGATCAGCAGGCTCGGCGACCGCGCCGCCTGGATGAAGCTCTGCAATTGCGCCTGGTTGCGCAGCTTCAGCGCGACCTCGATGTGCATGGGCTGCAAGGCCGCCAGCGGTCCGACGATGCGCTCGCCCGCGTGCAGGCGCGGGGCGTGCCCGATGGCGACCTGGGCGTCGGCGGCGCAGACGGAGGTGGCGGTGGCCGCGGCAAGCGCGGCAGCCAGCAGGGTGAGGCGGAATACACGGGTCATGGCAAATCTCCCTTTCGATTTTCAAAGACGCACGGCCCCGATGCGGCCCGTGCGGACCTCATGCGTGTGAGTCGCTGGTGCGACCGTTCCGGTTCTTGATGGCCAGCGATCCCGCGTGCCGTCGGGCCGGGCGCCTTCTCCCCTGGAATTCCCTGCGGAGGCGCGTTGCGTATCGGTCCGGCAGCTGGCGCCGTCATCACCTTCGGTGGCGGGGCCACGACAGGACGCCTCGTCGACTTCCCTGCGACGGAGCGGACCGACCATGGGCTCCGGGAAAGGGACCGTCAATAGGAATTTTTCAAAATGTGATTAGGTAATCCATGGCATTTATCGATGTAAATACCGCGTGCATATGCGTAATTTCTTGCGCATTAACTCTGCGGCCACGGCATCGGATTTTTTCGACAAAAAAACGCCCGGCGTTTGGCCGGGCGTGTCATTACCATCGAAAAATGCCGAGGCAGCGGATGAACGTGCCCCGGCGTCTGACGTCACTGCACGGTCAGGGTCACGTCGTCCAGCACGAACGAGGTCTGCAGGGAGGAATCCTCCACGCCCCGGAAGCGGATCGTCACCGTCTGCCCGATGTACTTGGACAGGCTGGCGGTATGTACCGCGTAGCCGGAAACCTTGTTGAGGTTGGAGAAGGTCGCCAACGTGCCCAGCACGGTGCCGGAGCTGTTGAGCACCTGCACGGTCAGCTTGTCGTACGCGGTCGAGCCGGTGGTCTCGGCGGTGTCGATGTGCAGGTAGTACTGCAGCGTGGCCGAGGTCTTGCCGCTGGGGATGCTCACCTGCTGCGAGACGGTATCGGTGTGGCTGCTGCCGTAGCCGTCCATCCAGGCCTTCCAGGAACCCTGGTGCGCCGGCTCGGAACTGCTGCTGTCGATCACGCCGGACGAAGCCGTCCAGGGCGCCGCCGAGCCCGTCTCGAAACCGGTGTTGCCCAGAAGCTGGCTGCTGCCGCCACCGCCGCCGCTGACGGTCACCGATTTGCTGGTGCTGTCGGTGGCGCCGTCATTGTCGGTCACGGTCAGGGTGACGTTGTAGGTGCCCGCAGCCGCATAGGTATGGCTGGGGTTGGTGGCCGTGGAACTGGTGCCGTCGCCGAAGTTCCACGAGCGCGAGGCGATCGAACCGTCGCTGTCGGTGGAGCTGTCGGTGAAGCTGACGGCCAGGCCGCTGACCATGTCGCCGAAGTTGGCGACCGGCGGGTTGTTGGTGCCGCCACCGCCACCACCGATGTCGTTGATGGCGCTGGCCATGATGATGCTGCCGCGGCCGCTGGCCAGGTCGTAGCCCGCGCCGGCCGTCTCGCCGTCGTTGTTGCCCGAGATGACGTCATGGAAGTCCGAGGCCGGCAGCTGGTACACCAGCGGGCCGGCAAAGCCCACGCCGGTGCCCTTGGCCGCCAGCACGCGCGACCAGAAGCCGGCGAACAGCGGCGCGGCCAGGCTGGTGCCGCCGATCTGCTGGATCGAACCGTTGACGATCACCTTGGAACCGGATTCCGGATCGCCGTCGAAGGCGACGTCGGCTACGCCGCGGTGGCTGCCCGACCACAGCGTCTGCCAGCTCGGCTTGGGCTCGAAGGTGCTCTCGCTGCCGCCGGTGGCGCCTTCGTTGGCGGCCAGCTCGTTCCACACGGTCTCGCCGTTCCAGCTCGTGGTGGAGGCATCGAGCTTGGTGCCCGCCACGGCGATCACGTACTGCGAGGCCGCCGGCCAACTCGGCGTGGTGCCGCCGTTGCCGCACTCGTCGGCGCCGCTGTCGCCGGTCGAGATCGAGAAGGTCTGGCCCTGCGCGACCGCCTGCTCGAAGGCCTGGTCCTGGGCGGCCGCGGAGCCGTCGCCCTGGGCGTCGGTTTCACACTCGCCCAGCGAGACGTTGATGACCTTGGCCGTGTTGTCCGAGACCGCCTTGTTGATGTCGGCGGTGAGGTTCGCGTTGGACAGCGTCGGGATGTTGTAGAAAACGAGCTTGCCGACCTGGCCACCGGCCATGCCGACGATGTCCTGGCTGTCCAGGTTCCACTCGCCCACGCCGCTGGTGTCGGAACTGGTGCCGTTGGTGTTGATCGTCTGCGTGGTGACGGTCGGCAGGCCGTTGTTCGAGGTGAAGGTATTGAGGTCGGTGATGGTCTGGGTGATCTTGCCCTGGGTGATGATGCCGACCGTCACCCCGGCGCCGGTCGGCGCGCCGGCGCCACCGTAGATCGAGGCGAACTCGGTCGGGTTGTGGCCGGTGATTGCCTGCGGCGTCAGCCCGTTGGGCTGGTAGTGCGCCACCGTGTGCGCGTAGTGCACGTTCTGCAGGCCGAGCACCGACAGCACGCTGTCGGCGATCGATGCTGGCACGCGGGGCTCGCTGGTGTTCATGAAGGCGGCGCGGCCATGCTTGTCGCGCACCTTGGCGAACTGGGTGCCGAAGGCCGCCGAAGCTACGTCGGCAGTGCCGTCGGCGGAGACCAGCAGGCGATTCGGCGCGATCCTGACGTTGGTGAAGCCGGCCTGGCGCAGGTAGGCGGCGACGGCGTCGGCCTGGCCCTGCGTCGGCGCGTGGTTGGCGCGGAACTGCTGGGCTGACATCGTGCGCTGCGCGACCAGCCGACTGGACGAATGCGCGCTCGCGATGAAGCTGTGCAGCTGTGTCTGGTTGCGCAGTTTCAGTGCCACCTCGACATGCAGCGGCTGCGTGGAAGAGAGCGGCCCAATGAGGGTTTCGCCCTTGTGCAGCGCCGGGGCGTGCCCGAGCGACACCATCGCCGGATGGGTGGTAACGGCGGCCGCCGAGCCGGCGACGGCCATGCCCAGCGCAGCGGCCAGCAGCTTGATGCGTACATCTGTTGCCATGTCCAACTCCTGTTTGTTTTTTCGGGCCGAGCGACACCGATGCGGTCGCCGGACCCCATGCGCATATGCCGCACGTGTGCGGCGCCTGATTGCTTGCAGCGATCCCGTCCCCTCGAACGGACGCTCCTCCCCTTTTCCCTGGAAGCGTCGCGCTGCGGTTCTGAAGGTGCGCCTGCTGTCGTCGCAGGCGTCAGTCCGGAATGCCGGTCGCCAGCCGTGGCGATCGGACCGAAGAAAACTAGAGCTTTTGAAAATACGCGGTCAATAGGAAAAATAACCGAAATCCATTACCTACACGCATTTTCAATGCGCATTATCTTTCGATTTACTTTTCATTTATTCGCAAATAAATGAGGCGGTTTGCAAATGCACCGCTCCGGTCGTATCACCGGCCGTCGAGTTCGCTTGGGGGCAATGCAGGGTCGGTGCGCATCCGAATCGGCCCTGGCAGCGCAAGCCGCGTTGGGCGAACCACCTTCACGGCGATGACGCCAGAAAACGCCGGTACCAGCAGCGAGCAGGCGTGGTACCTGGCGATCCCGCGTTTTCAGGCTGCGGGCATAAAAAAACCCCGGCCGAAGCCGGGGTTTTACTGGACCCGGGAAGCCCGCGTCGATTGCCAGACGCGGACCCCAGGACCGACCTCAGTTGAGCGTTTCGGTCAGCGTCACGCCCGAGAACGTCTGGTACGCACGCACTTTGATGTAATAGGTGGTGGTCGTCGACGGGGTGAAGCTGCAGCTCTCGTTGTTGCCGGTGAGGTACGGACGGCAGCTGTAGCTGGTGGTGGTCGGCTCGGCGCCGGCCCGCACGTACAGGTCTGCGTCACCGGTGCCGCCGGAGATGGCGAACTTCGCCGTGTGACCGGCCTGCACCGTCTCGGTGTAGGTGGCCGACCAGTTGCCGGTGCTCACGGTCGGCAGGCTGACCGAGGTAGTGCCGCCGCCGCTGCCACCGCTGGTGCTGTAGGACGCCTTCACCGTCACGCTGGAGTACGAGGAGTAGCCGTGCACCTTGATGTAGTAGGTGCCCGTCTGCGGCGAGGAGACCGAGCAGCTCTCGCTGTTGCCGGTCTTGTACGGACGGCAGTCGTAGCTGCTGAGCGTCGGCGCCGAGCCGAACTTGGTGTACAGGTCCGCATCGCCGCTGCCGCCGGAGATCGACATCACCAGATTGGAAGCGCCCGCGGGCACCTTGATCAGGTAGTCGTGATCCTGGCCAGCCGAACCGGACACGCCGGTCACGGCCACGCCGTTCTGCAGTTCGACGGTGCTGCCACCGCCGCCACCGCCACCGGTCGGGCAGGTGACACCCACCTGGGTAAAGGCCGCCGCCACATCGGTCGAGCTATAGCCGAGGGCGGTCGCGGCCGACTCCACGCCGCAGGCGCCGTCGTTGAAGTTGGAGGTCGCGGTCCAGTACGACTTGTTGGCCAGCGCGAACGACTGGAAGGCCTTCTTCACGTCCCAGCCGGACGTCTTTGCGAGCAGGCAGAACGCCTTGTTATAGACGCCGGACGAATAATGCACGTCCAGGCCGCTGGTGTAGTCGGCCGCGTTGTCGATCGAGCCGCCATCCTGCGGGGGGTTGCACATGAAGCGCAGCGCGGTGCCGCTCTTCATGATGTCGGCGCCGACCAGGAAGTCGGCCTGGCCGCGATCATAGAATTCGGCCGCTTCGCCGGCGATGTCCGAATAGGCTTCGTTCATGCCGCCCGACTGCCCGCTGTACTGCAGGCCGGAGTTCTGCTCGGTATAGCCGTGGCTGATCTCGTGGCTGGTCACGTCCAGCGAAACCAGCGGATAGAAGGTGCTGGCGCCATCGCCGAAGTACATCGCGGTGCCGTCCCAGAACGCGTTCTCGTAGTTGCTCTTGTAGTGCACGTTCATGCGCAGCTGCATGTTGAGCGGGGGCGCTCCGTTGTACGCAACGTACATGTCGTGGACCACGCCGCCGAAGTGGTGGGCGTCGTTGACCGGCGAGTAGGCGCCGTTGATCGGGTCGGTGTTGCTGGTCGGGCAGGTGAAGCTGACCAGGGTGCCGCCGCTGGTGCCGTGGTTGAGGTTGTAGGTGATGACGTTGGTGTTCTGCAGGGTGCAGGTGCTGCCGGACTGGGTGACCTGCAGCGCCGGGTAGTCGGTGCCGTAGTAGTACTCGCCGGTCTTCTGGTTGCCACCGGGACCGTTGGCCGTGGCGTCGGTCAGGCCATCCCAGCTCTGGATCACCGCGCCGGTGTGCGCATCGACGATCGCGGTCGGACGGCTCGGATGCTGGCCACCGACGACGTAGGAGGTGAGGTAGACCAGGCGCGGCGAGCCATTTTCTTGCGGATAGACGAACAGGTCGGCCTTCTTGTTGTAGATGGACGCGCCGCCGGCCAGCGTGGTGTGCGCGTGGGCCTGCAGCTTGGCGATGGCCTGGGCCCCGCTCAGCTTCGGGGTGACCGACAGCGGCGCGGCAAGGTTCGCCGGCAGCTTCATCACGTTGCCGGAGGCGTGCAGCACGTTCCCGTGCGCGTCCTGTTCCACCGCAACGCTGCGGCCGTATACCGGCACGCCGCGGTACATCTGCTGCTGGCGCACGACCTGCTTGCCGTTGGGCAGGTGGGCGGTGCTGCGCGCGGTCAACGACATGTTCGCGCCGAGGTTCAGGCGCGTCGCGAGGCTGCCGGCCGGCACCGCACCGAGGTTTTGCACGTTCACGTGCTCGCTGTTTGCTGCCATCGCGGTGGAGGCACACGCCATGCCGATGGCGGCAACCAGGAGCTTCAGACGGACATTACTTGGCATTTCAGGTACTCCATAAAAGAGAAATTCGGGGCGAGCGAACCTGATGCGGTCACTTCGGACCCCATGCGTGAATTGGCCGTGTCAGGCACGGCACCACGTGCTTATTGCCAACGGTCCCTGCTGCATCCCGATGCGCGCTGCTTCTCCCCCTTCCTTCCATGAGAGGGCAGTACGCGGGCTCATCATGCGAGGGCGAGTCAGGAACCCCCCCGACGTCGCTGCAGGACCATCCGTCAACCTCCCCGCCAACGGATTCGTCGACAATAAGCAGGAAATTACGGTGCAACAAGGGTGAATTTTTCCTAGGGGTTTGAACTGTGATGGCCGCTGTTAGGACCTTGCGAAAACCGCGTCACAGCGCGGTTACAGACGGGCCGGCCCGCGTGGCCCACGCACAAAAAAAGCCCGGCCGGGCCGGGCTTTGGAAGCCGATTCGAAGACCTCGCTAGAGCATGCCGGTCTCAAGCTTGGCCGCATCGGACATCATCGAATGATTCCACGGCGGATCGAACACCAGGTCGACATCCGCCTCGCCGACCGTCGGGATCAGCTCCAGTTTCGTGCGCACGTCGTCGACCAAGATATCGCCCATGCCGCAACCGGGCGCGGTCAGTGTCATCTTTACGTAGACCTTGCGCGTGGCGTTGTCGCCCGCTTCGATCGACACGTCATAGACCAGCCCCAGTTCCACCACGTTGATCGGGATCTCCGGGTCGAACACCGTGCGCAGCTGCTGCCAGACCAGCTTCTCCACGTCCTGGTCGCTCGCATCGGCGGCCAGCTCGATCGGCGGCGGCGGCTCCTTGCCCAGCGCGTCGGCGTCGTGGCCGGCGATGCGGAACAGGTTGCCTTCCACGTACACGGTGAAGCTGCCGCCCAGGGCCTGGGTGATGTAACCGATCTGGCCGGCCGGCAGCGTCACGCTCTCGCCCTGCGGGACCATCACGGCCACGCAGTCGCGTTCCAGGGTGAAGGGTTCGCTGCTCAGACTGAAACCACTCATGCCGATCCTGCCGATACTCAAGGCCGCGCGGGGACGCGGCGGAAGCGACCTATTATGCCGCGCCCGCGGCGTATCCCGCTGATCAAGATCAGGCCGGGGCGGCCGATCTCAAGCAATGCACACGCGCGCGCAGCCGGGCTGGACGCTTGTGCGGGTTATCATGTGCGTTTGTTTCGACGATCCGGGAGCCGCATGCCGTTCGACCTTCCGCCACCGCGTGGGCTGTGCCCGTGCGCCTGATCCCGCTGCTGTTCGCCGCCTTCAGCGCAGCCATGCTGGGCCTCGCTGCCGGCGCGGTCTGGATGCTTCCGACGATGGCGCTGCAACGCCCGCTGCCCGCGCTTGCGCCGCTGGTCGGCGCCCTGCTGGCGCTGGCCATCCGCAGTTGGGTGCGACCGGCCGGGCGCGTGGCAGCTGTGCTGGCCGCGGGCGCGACCGTACTGGCTGCCGCCTACGTGGACGTGCTGACTGCCGCCGCGCGCATCGCCGGCTCCATGGACATCGGCCTGCTCGACGCGTTGCGCGGCGCCGGCCTGACGATGCTGCTGTCGCTGGCCGAACTGGCGGTACGGCCGACCGGTATCGCGTTCACCCTGGCCGGCGCGCTGCTGGCCGGCTGGATCGCCAGTCGCCAGCCGCGAAAGGCTTCCTAGGGCGGGCTTCAGCGCGCCGCTTCCCGAACGAGCCCTCGTGTACCGACACCCACGCTACGCCGCTACGCGTCCAGCGCCTTGAGCGCCGCCACCAGCTCTGCCGCCACCGCCTGCCCGTCGCCGTAGAGCATGCGCGCGTTGTCGGCGTAGAACAACGCGTTCTCGATGCCGGCGAAACCGGTGCCCTTGCCGCGCTTGACCACGATGACGTTCCGCGCCGCCGCCACGTCCAGGATCGGCATGCCATAGATCGGCGAGGCCGGGTCGGTCTTGGCGAGCGGGTTGACCACGTCGTTGGCGCCGATCACCAGCGCCACGTCGGTGCTTGGGAATTCGGCGTTGATCTCGTCCATGTCCGCGATCAGGTCGTACGGCACGCCGGCCTCGGCGAGCAGCACGTTCATGTGCCCCGGCATGCGCCCGGCCACCGGATGAATGGCGAACTTCACCTTGACGCCGCGCTCGATCAGCTGCCGCGCGAACTCCCACACCTTGTGCTGTGCCTGCGCCACGGCCATGCCGTAGCCGGGCACGATCACCACGCGCTCGGCGTACGCCATCATCACGGCCGCGTCGCTCGCCTCGATCGGCTTCTGCGCGCCGCCGATCGCCTGCGCCGCGCCCGTGGTGGCGCCGAAACTGCCGAACAGCACGTTGCCCAGCGAACGGTTCATCGCACGGGCCATCAGCTGGGTGAGCAGCGTGCCGGCAGCGCCGACCACGGTACCGGCGATGATCATCGCCTCGTTGCCCAGCACGAAACCCTCGAACGCCACCGCCAACCCGGTGAACGCGTTGTACAGCGAGATCACCACCGGCATGTCGGCACCGCCGATCGGCAACGTCATCATCAGGCCGAACAGCAGTGCCAGCGCGAAGAATCCCGCGATAGCCCACGGCGCCAGCGTGCCGGTGACCAGTACCGCGCCCAGCGCGATGGCAAGCACCAGCAACAGCAGGTTGAACGCGCGTTGCCCCGGAAACACGAAACGCCGGTCCAGCCACCCCTGCAACTTGGCGAAGGCGACCAACGAACCGGAAAAGCTCACCGCACCGATCAACGCACCCAGCACCGCCAGCGCGAGCTGCACGGTGCCGGGCGCCTCCCCGTCCGCGGTGAAGCGGCCACCGTCGAGCAGGGTGACCGCCGCACCCGAGAAGGCGACCAGCTCGGCCGCGCCGATCGCCGCCGCCGCGCCGCCGCCCATGCCGTTGTACAGCGCGACCATCTGCGGCATGGCGGTCATCGCCACGCGGCGTCCGGACCACCACGCAGCCAGTGTGCCCAGCAGCAACGCGGCCAGGATCAGTCCGCGGTTGGCCAGCCCCGGCAGCGCGAAAGTCGCCACCACCGCCAGCGCCATGCCCACGCCGGCCCACACGATGCCGCCGCGCGCGCTGCGCGGGGAACTCATGCGCTTCAGGCCCAGGATGAACAGCAACGCGGCGAGGAAGTAGCAGCCCTTGATCACCCACGGCAGCCAGGCCATCAGCGGGGCTCCCCGCCGCCGGGGCGGCTGGACTTGAACATCTCCAGCATCCGCTCGGTGACCACGTAGCCGCCAGCCGCGTTGCCGGCGCCCAGCAGCACGCCGACGAAACCGATACCGATTTCCAGTGGCGTCTGCGCGTGCCCCAGCGCGATCATGGCGCCGACCAGCACGATCCCGTGAATGAAGTTCGAACCGGACATCAGCGGCGTGTGCAGGATCACCGGCACCCGCGCGATGATCTCGTAGCCCGTAAAGGCCGCGAGCATGAAGACATACAGCGCCAGGAAACCGTCGAGCATGACCCCTTCCCCTGTCCGCGCGCCCCTTCGAGCGGTTGTGACCGCATCATACGGTCGCGCGTCAACCCGTGCGAGCCTGCCGCGTTGAAGCATCCGACCGAACCGGAACCGGGCCAGCGAGCCGATGACGCGGATCTCGATGCCATGAACAGCCTTGCAGGCACCCTGGACAGCGACCTGCTGGTGCCCCAGGAACGCGCCGTGCCGGCGACGCTGGACGCGTTCCTGGCCGACGTGGAACGCCGCGCCTTCCGCCTGGCCGAATTGCAGCTGGGCCACCGCGAGGACGCGCTCGACGCGGTACAGGACGCCATGCTGCGGCTGGTCAGGAGCTACCGGGACAAGCCCGCACAGGAATGGACGCCGCTGTTCTGGGGCATCCTGCGCCGGCGGATCGTGGACCTGCAGCGTCGCCGCAAGGTGCGCTCGATCGTGGTCGGCTGGCTTGGTGGACGCGACGACGACGGTGAGGACCTGCCCGCGTGGGAGCCGCCCGACAACGGCCCGAGCCCACTGCAGCGGCTGCACGACAGCCAGTCCTGGGCCGACATCTCCGCCGCGGTGCAACGCCTGCCGCAGCGCCAGCGCGAAGCGTTCTTGCTGCGCATGCTCGAAGGCCTGGACGTGGCGCAGACCGCCCAGGCGATGGGCTGCTCCGAAGGCAGCGTGAAAACCCACCTTTCGCGCGCCATGCACCACCTGCGCGACCAACTGGAGGACTGGCAATGACGCCCGATCCCGACAAGTCCCGTCCTGACAGGCCCGATCCCGACAAGCTGGCCCGGCGCGCCCGCGCGCTGTACCTGGACGCCAGCCGGCAACTCGACCCGGCCACCGCCGGCCGCCTGCGCGCCGCGCGCCGGCAGGCGCTGGACGCCGCGCGACCGGCGCCCGCAAAACTGGTACCGCGCCTGCTGCTGCCGGCCGGCGCCTTCGCGGTGCTCGCGCTGGCGACGCTGATGATCTGGCAACCGCTGCGCAACATGGATCACGCGCCTTCGCGCGCGGTGCCGGCGGCGACCACCGTCGATGCCGACAGCGACCTGCCGCCGGACGCCGACATCGCCGATCCGCAGCTGTATCAAAACCTCGATTTCTACGGTTGGCTGGCCGCCAACGACCGCGTGAAGGTACGTCGCTGACCCATGACCCGCTTCGCACTGCTCCCACTGCTGCTCGCCCTGGCTGGCGTGGCGCCGCTGCATGCGCAGGACGCGCCGCCCCCCAGCGCTTCTTCCGCGCCCGCGGCTGCGCGCCCCTGGCAAAGCCTGGATCCGGCCCAGCAGGACGTGCTCGCCCCGCTGCGCGGCCACTGGAACGAGATGTCGCCACGCAAGCAGGCGCACATGCTCAAGCGCGCCGAACACTGGGTCACCCTGCCGCCTGACCGGCGCGAGGAGATCCGTCAGCGCATCGCCCGCTGGCAGACGATGTCGCCCGAACAGCGCGAACGCGCCCGCGAAAACATGCACAAGTTCCACCGCCTGCCGCCGGAGCAGCGCGCGCGACTGCACGAGGCCTACGAACAGTTCCAGCACATGCCGCCCGACCAGCGCGAGCGGCTGCTGCGGCAGTGGCGCTCGCAGACGATCGAACAGCGTTTGCAAGGGCTTGAGCATCCGCCGGGACCGCCCCCGCCCGCGCCGCCTCCGCCGCCCCGGCGTCCGCCAGGGCACTGACTGGAATCCATCCCTGCCTCCCCTTGGGGTGGGGAGCGGGCTGAGTGCTCGGCGGTCCGGAAATCTTCCTTCCGGAGGGTGTGCGGGGCTACGCCGCCTGACCAGGAAACCGCGGTTCGCCACCATGCGTGAGGCAGGTCCTGGCAACCAGCTCATCCTCGAAATCCGGCTGCAGCGCGCCATCGCGCGACAGCAGCTCGACGAAGTTGAACACGTTGCGCGCGTACATCTCCGACGCATGCAACGGTGCACCAGCCGGCAGGTTCAGCGGACCGAGGATGGTGATCCCGGAATGATCCACGCGCTCGCCCGGCCGGGTCAGCTCGCAGTTGCCGCCGCTCTCGGCGGCGAGGTCCACGATCAGCGCGCCCGGCTTCATGCCTTCCACCATCGCCGCCGTCAGGATCTTCGGGGCCGGGCGACCGGGCACCGCCGCGGTGCTCACGATCACGTCCACGACCTTCAAATGCTCGGCCAGCGCCTGCTGCTGCGCGCGGCGCTCGTCCTCCGACAGCTCGCGCGCGTAACCGCCGCTGCCGGCGGCACTGACACCGAGATCCAGGAACTTGGCGCCCAGCGATTCGACCTGCTCGCGCGTTTCCGGCCGCACGTCGTAGCCCTCGATCTGCGCGCCAAGCCGCCGCGCCGTGGCGATCGCCTGGAGGCCCGCGACACCGGCGCCGATCACCAGCACGCGCGAGGGGCGGATGGTCCCGGCGGCGGTGGTCAGCATGGGAAAGAACTTCGGGCAGGCCTCGGCGGCGATCAACATCGCGCGGTAGCCGGCCACCGCAGCCTGGGAACTGAGCACGTCCATCGCTTGCGCGCGGGTGGTGCGTGGCAGCAGTTCCAGCGCAAAAGCGGTGAGCCGCCGCTTGCCGAGCGCCGCGATGCGCGCGGCCGCGCCGTGCGGACGCAGCTGGCCGACCACGATGGCGCCCTCGCGCAACTGGCCCAGCGCTTCGTCCGTCGGCGGCAACACACACGCCAGCAGGTCCGACTGCGCCAGCACCTGCGAAGCATCGCCAAACTCGACATCGACGTACGTCGCATCCGGGAAGCCCGCGGCCGCCCCTGCACCGTGCTCCAGCAGCACCCGCACTTCCTTGCCGCGCAGCTTGCGCGCGATCTCGGGCGTGATCGCCACCCGCCGCTCGCCCGCCGCCACCTCGCGCAACGCGCCTACCGTGATCGCCATACGGTTCCCCCGGGACCTGACAGCTCATCCTAGCCCAACGGCCAGGGCCGCAAGCACCGGCCCGCTTGACCGGCGCCGAGCCAGGCGCAGTAGACTGGCCCACCGGCAGTGCCACGGCTGGCGCACACGGGGTCTTTGCAAGGGAGATCCCATGTTTACTCCGATGCCCGTTCCCGTTGTCGATCCGCTGATGCTCGCCGCCCGCGAAGCGCGCGAGCTGGCTTATGCGCCCTATTCGAACTTCCGCGTCGGCGCCGCCGTCACCACCCGCGACGGCCGTACCTTCACGGGATGCAACGTGGAAAACGCCTCCTACGGCTTGTGCAACTGCGCCGAGCGGACCGCGCTGTTCAACGCCATCGCGGCCGGTTGCCGGCCTGGCGATTTCGTGCAGCTGGCGGTGATCGCCGACACGCCCGGGCCGGTGAGCCCCTGCGGCGCCTGCCGGCAGGTGATGGCGGAACTCTGTGACGAGGCCATGCCGGTGCTGATGGGCAACCTCGCCGATGCGCTGGAGGAGACCACCGTCGGACGGCTGCTGCCCGGTTCGTTCCGCCTGCCCTGATCCCGGAGCGAGGGATGGGCTTCGCCCTCACTGTCGCGAGGGCGCAGGTCTGAAGCCCACCCTGCGCACACCGACCTCACCCGGCCGTGGCGGCTATCATGGGCGGCCCGCCCTTTTCCGAGCCCGCCATGCCCCCTGCGCTCGAGCTGCTGATGCAGCGCCACTCCGTCCCTTCGCGCCAGCTCGGCGAGCCGGCGCCACAGGGTGCCGAACTACACGCACTGCTGGAAGCCGCCGTGCGCGTGCCGGACCACGGCAAGCTGGTGCCGTTCCGTTTGATCGAACTGCGCGGCGACGCCAAGCAGGCGTTCGGCGACCAGCTGGCCGCCATTGCCGCGCGCAACCCGGCGTTGTCCGAGTCCAAGCGCGAGAAGGAGCGCACTCGCTACGCCTTCGCCCCGTTGGTGCTGGTCGTGGTCGCGCGGGTCACCGCGGGCAGCAAGGTCCCGCCGATCGAGCAGGAGATCGCCGCCGGTTGCGTGGCCTACAACCTGCTGCTGGGCGCGCATGCGCTGGGCTACGGGGCGCAGTGGCTGACCGGCTGGGCGGCCTACGACGAGGCCGTCGCCGCGATCCTGCGGCTGGCTGGCAACGAGCGGGTAATCGGCTTCGTGCATGTCGGCACGCCGCAAATCGAGGTGCCCGACCGCGAACGACCGACCGTCGCCGAGGTGCTTTCGACGTGGACGCCATGACCACCGCGACGCCCGCCGTCCACCTGGTGGACGGCAGCCTGTACGTGTTCCGCGCCTGGCACTCGATGCCCGACCAGTTCCACGACGCCGACGGCCGTCCGGTCAACGCCGTGCACGGCTTCACCCGTTTCCTCTGCGAGCTGCTGGAAAAGAGTCGCGCCGAACACGTCGCGGTGGCCTTCGATGCCTCGCTGACCAGTTCTTTCCGCAACGCCATCTACCCGGCCTACAAGGCCAATCGCGAACTGCCGCCGCCGGACCTGGAGCGCCAGTTCGTACTCTGCCGCGCGATCACCGAGGCGCTCGGCATCACGGTGCTGATCGACCACAGCTACGAGGCCGATGACCTGATCGGCAGCGCGCTGTGGAGTTTGCGCGGCCACGGCCTGGACAGCGTGATCGTCTCGGCCGACAAGGACTTCGGCCAGCTGCTGGGCGAGCGCGACGAACAATGGGACTTCGCCCGCAACGTGCGCTGGGGACCGGCCGGCGTGCACGAGAAGCTCGGCGTACACCCGCACCAGGTCGCCGACTACCTGGCGCTGTGCGGCGACGCGGTGGACAACATCCCTGGGGTCCCCGGCATCGGCGCCAAGACCGCCGCCGCCCTGCTCGCTCACTTCGGCAGCCTGGACGTCCTGCTGGAACGCGTCGACGAAGTCGCCTTCCTGCGCATCCGCGGCGCGGCCGCCTGCGCCGCACGGCTGCGCGAGCACGCGGAGCTGGCCCTGTTGTGCCGTCGCCTCACCCGCATCGCGCTGGATGCACCGGTCGCGCCGGCCGCCGATGCACTGCGCCGTCGAGCCGGCAACGGACAGCTGGAGGCGGTGTGCGAACAGCTGCGCCTCGGTCCGCTGACCCGCTCGCGATTGCGAGCGCTGGCGGGCTTCGGGGCGGATTGAGGTCCGCGCACGCGATGGCGGGGCAATCCCCGTTTTCGATCCGCAGCGCACGGGCTGGCCGCGACAGGCACAAACGCGTTGACGAGCATTGTCGATTTCAGGGCGCGCTTTTCGTCGTCAGTGCATCACAGACAACGGAGTTCCCATGAAATACCTCGGCCTGGCCTACTTCATCCCCGAAAAATTCGCCGAACTGGCGCCGGACGATGTCAAGGCATTGGTAAGCCAGTGCCCGGCACTGGACGAAAAAATGCGCGCTACCGGCAAGGTGCTGGTTTCCGCGTCGCTCGGCGACCTGGACGGCTGGAGGACACTTCGCCCGCGCAGCGGCAGGACGCACGTCAGCGACGGGCCTTACACCGAATCGAAGGAAGTGGTGGGCGGCCTCTTCATCATCGAGGCGGACAGCCTTGACGAAGCGCTGGGCATCGCATCCATGCACCCGGCCGCCACGCTGGGCGAAGAAGGTGGATGGGCCGTCGAGCTTATCCCCCTGGATTTCTTCATGGCTCGATGAGGGCGTTGACGCAGCCGATGGGACGTGCGCCGGTGCGAATCGACGTGGCGTTCCTTTCGCCATCATGGCGACGGAACGGTCGCGACTACGGTGCTCCCCTCATAGGTGCCAAATGCGAAGCGCGTGAACGCAGGGTTCCATGCGACCGGAGATGTCACGCCCAGCCCCGTGCCGGTCGCGAACGAGTGGCGCAGGGAGCCATCGGACACACGCCAGAACCGGATGATGCCGCGTTGGTCGAAGCCTTCCGGCGTTTCGAATGGCTGGTATCCCGTCGTGACAAGCCGCGTCCCGCTCGGCGAGAAGCGCACGAAGGACACGTCTTCATTGGTCGTCGGGTTGGTGAACCGCCGCAACACCGTGCCATCGGAGACGCGGAACAAAGTCGTCTCGTTGGGCGTGCGGACGTACGCCGCCAGCGTCATGCTGTCGGGCGAGAACTGCATGGGCGTAGTCCCGCGCACGTTACCGCCGCCGATCAACTGCACAACGGCGCCGTCGCTGCGGCGCCGGATAGTGATCGTGCCTTGCGACGCCGAAGCCTGCAGCGCGTTGTCCGGCGAGAACACCCAATTGGTCGAGATCTTCTGATAACCGGTACCGGCCAGGCTCAATGTCGAAAAGCTCGCCACGCTCCAATGATCGAAGCCGCCATCGCCTGTGAACGCGGCCAACTGCGCGTCCGGCGCAAAAGCGACGACGCCGTTCGCCTGTAACGTCCCGACGAGCTTGCCGACGAACACGCCATCCGCCGCGCGATGCACTCGCCAGGTCCATCCCTGCCCGGAGTTGTGTGCGGCGATCATCGCGCCGTCGGTGGAGAAGATCGCCTGATCGGCGGTACCGGAGCCGATGGGGGTCTGCAGCGTCGACCACTGGAGGGCCCCGTTCGACGCCGCCCGCGCGCGGACCCAGCGATCTGTCGACCCGACGGCGATGCGCCCGCCCGCGGGCGACCAACCAACCCCGACGATGGAATTGGCGAGCCCGCTGGGCGTGGGAACGGACCAGACGATTCGCGGGGAGGTCTGGGCGTGGAGGCCTCCCGTCGAAAGCCACAGGCCTAGGACCAGCGCCGAAACGGAGCGTTGCAGAGTCATGGCCGCCTCCCTTTGCCGCGCGGATCTGCGTACTTTTGAGTGCCGCGGCGCCCGCGCGGAAGTTCGACTGCGCGCCACGTCGTGAAGAGTCGTTTAAGCCACTGTTTAGGATGCGAGGCGCGAGTCCGGCCACGACGAAATGGCTTCCTTCGATACCGGAGGAAGCGCCGCCGGCGAGCTGTTGCAGGCGATCTCCTGCCATCCCGTGCGCGTCGCCAGGGATTTTCACGGCCAGCCCCATCGATCGGGTCGCGGTGTCCTGCTCGGCCGCCGAAAGCAGGCGCGATTGCCCGGCCACGCCAAGCGCGGCACCATGCCGTACTTCTTGCGCCGATAGCCTTATGAATGACAACCGCATCCCCGACGACGCCCGCGCCCCGGTCGAAACCCTCTGCGAAGGCCGCTGGCTCAGCCTGCGCAAGCGCGGACGCTGGGAATATGCCGAGCGCAACAATCCCGGCGGGGCGGTCATCATCGTGGCGGTGACGCCGGCGGACCGCGTGCTGTTCGTCGAGCAGTACCGCGTGTCGATCCTCAAGCACACCATCGAGATGCCGGCCGGGCTGGTGGGCGACCTGGCCGAGCAGTTGGACGAAAACGCGTTGCTGGCGGCCGCGCGCGAGCTGGAGGAAGAGACCGGCTACCGTTGCGGGCAGGTGGAATTCATCCACGAGGGCCCCTCCTCCTCGGGCATGAGCACCGAGATGATCGCCTTCGTGCGCGCCCACGACCTGGTCCGGGTCGGCGCCGGCGGCGGAGACGAGAGCGAGAATATCGTGGTCCATGAAGTACCCCGCCAGGAGGCCGGCGCCTGGCTGTTCGCGCGTGCCGCCGAGGGCTATTCGATCGACCCGAAGCTGTTCGCCGGACTGTGGTTCCTGGAGCACGCAGCCCAGGCTGGGTCCCGGGCGGGGCACCCGCGCTAAAGATTTTACGGCCGCGGCCGATTCCCGAGGGTGTCGCCTCCTATCGACATCCCTACTGCCACGGAATCCGCCATGAAAATCCTGCTCGCCTCCGCCCTGTTCCTGCTCGTGCCGATGGCCGCGCATGCCGCCTGCTCGCCGACCGACTTCGCCGTGCAGGATTTCAAGATCGCCGCCAGCGGCGGCCGCCTGAGCCTCAAGGGCCAGCTGGTCAACCATTGCGCCGAGCCCGCGGCCGCGCAGATTTCCATCGACGCCAAGGACTCCAGCGGCAAGGTGCTGGCGAGCAAGAAGGGCTGGCCGGCCGGTACCGCCAATATCGCCCCGGGCCAGTCGGTCGACTTCGACCTGGGCCGCCTGTTCCGCTACCAGTCGGACATGCAGAGCTTTACCGCCGGCGTGGCGAACGTGCGTACCTGGTAAGCATCGGACTGGATGCACCCCAGCAAAAAAGGCCCCGATCGGGGCCTTTTTTGTTTCTGGTCTTTCCCAGGAAGGTGGGTTCGGGTCGCCAGCCGAGTCGTAGCGAGCCACGACCCCTCCCCCTCCCCGGAGGGGAGGGGAGCCAGCTCGCGGTTACCAGATGTGCACGCGCTGCTTCGGGTCGAGGTAGAGCTTCTGGCCCGGCTTGGGATCGAACGCCTGGTACCAGGCGTCGATGTTGCGCACGGTCTGCGCGCGGTAGCGGCCCGGCGCGTGGCCATCGGTGATGATCTGCTGGCGCAGCGCCGCGTCGCGGGTCTTGCTGCGCCAGGACTGCGCGAAGGCCAGGAAGAAGCGCTGCGCGCCGCTGAGCCCGTGCATCTCCGGAGCCGGCTTGCCACCCAGTGACTTCTGGTAGGCGATCCAGGCGGCGGTCAGGCCCGAGACGTCGGCGATGTTCTCGCCGAGGGTCTGCTGGCCGTTGATGTGCAGGCCGGGCAGCGGCTCGTAGGCGTTGTACTGCTCGACCAGCTTCTGGCCGGCCGCCTTGAAGTGGGCCAGGTCTTCGGGTGTCCACCAGTTGGCCAGGCGTCCCTGGGCGTCGAACTCGGCGCCGGTGTTGTCGAAGCTGTGGCTGATCTCGTGGCCGATCACCGCGCCGATGGAACCGTAGTTGGCCGCCGCGTCCGCCTTCGGATCGAAGAACGGCGCCTCGAGGATCGCCGCCGGGAAATTGAGCGCGTTCTGCAGGGGCAGGTTCACCGCGTTGACGGTCTGCGGCGTCATCCACCACTCGCCACGATCCACGCTCTGGCCCAGCTTGGCCTTCTGGTGGCGGTACTCCTGCTCGACCGCGCGCAGGTGGTTGCCGAGCGCGTCGTCCGGCTTGACCACCAGTGAGCTGTAGTCGCGCCAGGTTTCCGGGTAGCCCACGCCCACCTTGAGCGATTCGATCTTGGCCTTGGCCTTCTGCTTGGTGGCGTCGGTCATCCAGTCGAGCTGGTCCACGCGCTCGTCGAACGCGGCCAGGATGTTCTTGACCATGTCCTGCACTTCGGCCTTGGACGAGGCCGGGAAGTACTTCTTCACGTAGATCTGGCCGACCGCGTCGCCCAGGTCGTTGTTGACCGCGCCGATCGCGCGCTTCCAGCGGTCGCGCTGCTTGGGCGTGCCGGTCAGGGTGTGGCCATAGAACTCAAAGCTGGCATCGGCGTACGCCTTGGGCAGCAGGCCAGCGCTTTCGTTGATGGTGTGGAAGGTGAGGTAGTCCTTCCAGGTCTCGAGCGGCTCGCTGGCAACGAGCGCGGAAAGACCCTTGATCGCCTCCGGCTGCCACGCGTCGACCACCGGCTGGCCGGCGAGGCCCGCCGCCTCGAAGTAGGCGTTCCAGTCCATGCCCGGCGCCTTCTGGGCATAGCTGCTGGCCGGCCAGGGGTTGTTCGCCTTGTGCACGTCCTCGCTCTCGACGAGGCTCGACTGCGCCTTGGCGATCTTCATCTCCAATCCGAAGATGGCGTCGGCCTTGGCCTGCGCGTCGGCCACGCCCGCGCGCTGCAGGGTGGCGGCCATGTAAGCCTTGTACTTGTCGCGGAAGCCGGCCATCTCCTTGTCGTCGCTCAGGTAGTAGTCGCGGTTGGGCATGCCCAAGCCGCCCTGCAGCAGATAGGCGATGTTGTGCGAGGGGTCTTCCAGGCCCTGCGTCACGAACAGGCCGAACAGGTGTTCGGTCTCCCAGTTGGTCGCGTTGATCGGGTCGACGTCGGCGCGCAGTTGGCCGCCGAGCACGCGCGAGAGATCGCTGCGGTTGCGGATCGCGTCGATCCTGTCCAGCTCCGGCTTTAGTGGCGTAAGGCCCGCCTTCTCGATCGCCGCCTCGTTCATGAAGGCGGCGTAGTAGTCGGCGATCTTGCGCTGGTCGCTGCCCGCGGCCGGATGACCGGCGCCGGCCTCGCGGATGATCTGCGCGTTGCGCTTCTCGGCCTTCTGGAACACCTGCAGGAAGATGCCGGTGCTTGCGCGGTCCGCGGGGATCACCGCGTTCTTGCGCCAGGTGCCATTGGCAAAATTGTCGAAATCGTCGCCCGGCTTGACCGAGTGATCCATGCCGGCCAGGTCCACGCCCATCGCGCCACCGGCCGGAATCCCCGCCGGCGCCTTGCCCTGCTGGGCTGCCGCCGCGAACGCCCCCGCGCTCACCGCCGAACCGCACAGCAGTGCGGTCGCCACCATCCATCGCATCGCTTGCATAGCCTTCGCTCCACGCCGAAACAGGCGCCCACGATAGCCGCGAACCGGCAAAGGGGTGTGCATGACCTCTGGGCTAGTCAAGCGGGTGCCCGGGGGCAGGCGCGCGTCCGTAGGAGGCCGCTTGCGAGGCGATCCGTGCGTCGCCGGTCGCCGAAGGTACGGCCCACGCAGGGCTCCGACAAAGGCTGGGGCGGCTTTCCGCAAGCCCCCACATCCGGCCCCCTCTCCGGAGGGGAGAGGGCGCAGCAGCTAGCGTGGCAAGGTCAGGCAGGCTCGCCGTGGTACAGCCAGTGCCGGGAGATGCGGGAAAGGCCCAGGCAGGCCACCAGGACCCAGGCCCAGGGCTTGGCCAGCAATGCACCGAGCACGCCCTGGTCGAGCGCGGGCAGCCACGCGCCGCCGTAGAGGGCGACGACGGCCAGCCCTCCCACGGCCATCGCTGCGACGAGCAGCGCGAGCAGGCGGCGTTCCAGGCGGGTATCCAGGCGCGCACTCGGCTGCACCTGCCGCGCCACGCGCCGGGCAAAATCGGCGGGCAGCTGGTCCGCCGATGGCTGCGCAAGCAGCTGTGCCATCAGGCGGTAGGTGCCCAAGGACGCATCACCATCCGTGGGGTCCAGGCCTGCGCGCTGGTCGGCCAGCGCCCGTTCCTGCAAGGACCACTCGTACTCTTCCAGGGGGGACAAACGCGGATCGTGGTTCATACGGCGACTCCCAGCGGGCTTTCCAGTACGCCACGAAGGCGCAGGCGCGCGCGGAACAGGTGACTCTTGATGGTGCCGGAGGCCAGGCCGGTGATCGTCCCGATTTCCGGGATGCTGGCCTCCTCCAGATGGTAGAGCGTGAGCACCGTGCGCTGCACCGGCGGCAGCGCATCGATGGCGGCGTGCAGGCGGCGCGCGACCTGCGCGTCGCCGAACGCCTGTTCCAGGTCGAAATCCCCGCCCAGGTTTTCCAGCGGCGAGGTGGCATCTTCGTCCGCGGCCGGCTCGAACAACGGGATGCGCTTGCGCTGCAGGTGGCGCAGCGCGATCGAATAGGCGACCTGCCCGATCCAGGATTTCAGCGCGCTCTCGTAGCGGTACTGGTGCAGGCACTGGTGCACCCGAAGGAAGGTCTCCTGGCACAGCTCACGCGCATCTTCCGGGTGGCGGACCATGCGGTAGATGATGTGCCAGCACAGGCCCTGGTAGGCACGCACGAGACGCTCGAACGCGCCGGGCGCGCCGCGCAACACGGCATCGACCAGGTCGCGGTCCAGGCTGGTTTCAGAGCGCTCGTCCATCGCCACTGGGATACGCGCGAGGGCCAAACGGTTGCAAGTGCCGGGAGTGCAACCGGCCGAACAGTGGCCGTCTCTCTTGTGGCGAACCCATCACCACAGGAGCACGACCGTGAATTTCGAGATCCTCATTCCCATCACGCTGTTTGTCTGCATCGCCTACGCCATCAAGGCGATCGTCGACGCGCGGGTACGCCGGCAGATGGTGACCGTGGGCGGTTCGGAGGGGCTGGTGCGCTCGGTGCTGGAGGGCGACGAGTTGCGTCGGCGGCATTCCTCGCTGCATTGGGGCATCGTGCTGGTGGCGCTGGCGGTCGGTTTCGGCCTGATCCAGGCGTTCGGCTGGCGCGACCTGACTCCCGGCATGGTTGCCGTGCTGGCCGGTGCAACCGGCCTGGGCAATCTGGTGTTCTACGGGATTGCGCGGAAACTGATCTGATTCCCCGCCCTGCACCCTCTCCCTTCCGGGGAGAGGGTGCTACACGTCTCAGTGCAGCACGAACAGCTTGTCGAAGCCGGCCACGCGCAGCGTGCCGCGCAGTTCGTCGCGGGCGTTGACGATGCGGATCTCGGCGCGGTCGGCGCCGGCGTGTTCGCGCAGCAGCAGCAGCATGCCCAGCGCGGAGCTGTCCATGCGGGTGACTTCGCCCAGGTCGATCACGTAGCTGCGCGCCTTGAGGCCCGAGCCCAGGCAGGCGTCGTGGAAGTCGCGGTGCATGCTGAAGTCGAAGTGCTCGCCCAGGTGCAGGGTCAGGCAGTCGGTGTCGCTGTCGTGGTGGACGTTGATGCTCATGGCCCAGGTTCCTTAGAAAAGTTCGATCTCGCCGGCGTCCATCGAGCTCTGCAGCGCCGGGCCGCGCGAGCGCAGGCGGGCCTTCTCCCGCTGCACGGCCAGGCGGGCGCGCACGCGCTGGGCGCGGGCCTCCAGCGCCGCCGCGTCGATCCTGCTGCAGGCCAGCTCCTCGATGTCGCGGGTGCAGTCGGCGGTGATTTCCTGCAGCTCGACCAGGCGCGAGCGGGTCTGTTGCAGCAGCTGGCTCAGGATGTCCTCGAACTGCAGCGAGCGGATCGTGGTGGAGACGTCGGAGCCCAGACCGCGGTTGATCTCGACCACCTGGTCGGCGACCGCATTGGTGCGCGCGTCCGACTCGGTGACGTGCGCCATCATCGCGTCGATGCCGCCCTTGGCCGACAGCGCGACGTTCAGATCCTGCGAAGCCATCGTGCCGACCAGCCCGCGCAACTGCTCCATCGCGGCGCGGGCGCGCTCGACGTGGCTGCCGATCTGCTCGTTGAACTGGTTGGAGTTGCTGGCCAGGTTGCGGATCTCGCCCGCCACCACCGCGAAGCCGCGGCCGGACTCGCCCGCGCGCGCCGCCTCGATCGAGGCGTTGAGCGCCAGCAGGTTGGTCTCCTCGGCGATCGTGTTGACGTTCTTGAGCAGGCCGAACACCGCGTCCATTTCCTTGGCCATGCCGTCGATGCGGTAGACGATGCGCAGGCTCTCGCGCGACATCTGCACGATCATGCCGACGAAGTGCTCCAGCAGGTCGCTGGTGCGCGCGGCGAAGTCCTGCACGGAGACGCCGCCGTTCTGCGCGTCGATGATCTGCTTGAGCAGCGACTGCTGCAGGCCGGTCTTCTGCGACAGGCCGTCGAAGCCGCCGCCCAGCTCCTGCACCGCGTCGCGCAGCAAGTCCAGGCCCTGGTGCAGTTCGCGGGTGGCGTGGCCGAGTTCATCGACCAGCGCGCTGCGCACGTCTTCCAGCGCTTCGCGCACGGGGGTGGGATCGACCGCCTCGGGCACGACCGCCTCGACGGCGGCCGCGCTGCGGCGGGCCTCGACGATCCAGGCGGCGGCCAGCGCGATCACCAGCACCGGCGCAAGCCAGGCCGGGTGCCAGAGCAGGCTGACCAGGAGCGCCACGGCGCTGGCCGAGAATCCGACCAGGTGACGGGTATGGAAGAAGGAGAGGATGGCGTTCATGGGTTCGTCCGCATTCAAAGGGCGGCGACGCGCGGGGCGCTGTCGATGGGTTGGCGCGCCAGCCTCAGCAGGCGCGCGGCAATCTGGTCCAGCGGAAGTGCTTCGCGGGCGGCGCCGAGTTTCCAGGCGGCGCCGGGCATGCCCCACACCACCGAGGTTTCTTCGTCCTGCACCAGCGTCGCGGCGCCGGCCTGGGACAGTTCCAGCAGCCCGCGCGCACCGTCATCACCCATGCCGGTGAGCAGCGCGGCGACCGCGGCCTTGCCGACGCTGGCCGCCATCGAGCGGAACAGCACGTCGACACTGGGCTTGTGCCGGTTCACCGGCGGACCGTCGTGCAGGCGGCAGACGTAACGCGCGCCATCCCACATCACCAGCAGGTGCTGCGAGCCAGGCGCGATGTAGGCATGGCCCTGCTGGATCGGCTGGCCATCGCGCGCCTCGTACACGCGCATCGCCGAGCAGTTGTCCATGCGCGTGGCGAACGGGCCGCTGAAGGCAGCGGGAATGTGCTGGGTGATGACGATCGGCGGCGCATCCGGCGGCATCGCCTCCAACACGGCGCGGATTGCCTCGGTGCCGCCGGTGGACGCACCGATCGCGATGATCGGGCTGCCGCCGCGCGTGCCTGCCGATTGCGACAGCGGCAGCACGGCATCGGCCGACAACCGCGGCGCCACTTCCAGCTTGCGCACGGCGGTGCGCGCGCGCGGCTTCGAGCGTGCGGCCGTCTTGACCTTGGCGCAGATGTCCTGCGCGCTGGCGGCAAAGACACCGGCCAGGTCGCTGGACGGCTTGGTGAAGAAATCCACCGCACCCAGCTCCAGCGCACGCAGCGTGACGTCGGCGCCCTGCTCGGTCAGCGAGGAGACCATCACCACCGGCATCGGCCGCAGGCGCATCAAATTTTCGAGGAAGGTCAGCCCGTCCATGCGCGGCATCTCGACGTCGAGCGTGAGCACGTCGGGGTTGAGCTGCTTGATCTTTTCGCGCGCGATCAACGGATCGGCCGCGGTGCCGACCACCTCGATCTGCGGATCGGAGGCAAGCATGGACGACAGGAGCTTGCGCACCAGTGCGGAATCGTCGACTACCAGAACTCGCACCTTGTCCATGCCGTTATGTCTCGAGCTTGCCTGTGAAATGAAGTGGAGCGGTGGCGCTGGGTCGTGAGGGCGTTGATCCGTCTGCACCGGAAATGGGCGCCGCCGGAACGGCGGATGCCGCGCCCCCACGGCCCAGCGCCACCAGAGGTCAGAACAGCTCCACCTCTCCCTTTATCGGATCGTTTGCCAAACGCTTGAGGTAGCCACGCTCGCCATCGACCAGCGCCGCGTCGCGCGTACCGCGCAACTGGCGCACGCGCACCCTGCCGCTGGCCGGGAAGTACTGGACCTGGCGCGGATACACGTCGCCGAGGTCGGAGGCGGCCACCTCGAGCCTTTCGGTGGCGAGGTAGCGCTGGATGAATTCGATGTTGCGCCGGCCGACGTCGGTCATCTGCGCCAGCACGCGCCCGCCACCGAAGACCTTCACCTCCAGGTCCTCGCGGTGGCCACCGGCCTTGAGGATCGCGTTGATCAGCTGCTCCATCGCATCGGAGCCGTAGCGCGCCGCGCGGCCGACCGCAGCCGTCCAGCTGTCGCGCTCACCCACCGGCTCGGGCAGCATGAAGTGGTTCATGCCGCCCACGCACCGGCGCCGGTCACGGATGCAGGCGGCGATGCACGAACCCAGTACGGTCGAAATCATCTCCTCCTGCGTGCATACGTAGAACTCGCCGGGCAGCACCTTCGCGGTGACGCACTGGTGGGTCGGATCCCAGAACCTGCGCAGATGCTCGAAACCGGGTAAAGCGGGTGCGATGGCCTGGCCCAGGGGCAGCCTCGCGACGACCTGGGTCATGCAATCTTTTTCCGATAAATGGTGCGGCCGATCAGTTCGAACTCGTCGGAAAGACCGTGCATGGACTCCGAATGGCCCAGGAACAGCGGGCCACCCGCGGGCAGCAGCCGCGCGAAGCGGCGGAACAGCTTCTGCTTGGTCGGCTGGTCGAAATAGATCACCACGTTGCGGCACAGGATCGCGTCGAACGGCCCCTGCATCGGCCAGTCGTGCAGCAGGTTGAGCGGCGCGATGGTGACCAGCTCGCGCAGCTTCGGATGCACGCAGGCCAGGCCCGCGTACTCGCCCTCGCCGCGCAGGAACCAGCGGTGGCGGCGCTCGGCGCTGACCCCTTCCAGCCGCTCGATGGGATAGACACCCTTCTGCGCCGCGGCCAGTGCCGCGGGCGAGAGATCGGTGGCGAGGATCTTCGCGTCGATGCTGCGGCCGCAGCGCTCCAGCGCCTCGGCCAGCACCATCGCCAGCGAATAGGGCTCTTCGCCGCTGGAACAGCCGGCCGACCAGATGCGCAGGCGATCGCCTTCGCGACGCTTCTGCTCCAGCCAGCGCGGCAGCATCTCGTTGGTCAGCGCCTCGAAGTGGTGCACCTCGCGGAAGAACGCCGTCACGTTGGTGCTGATCGCGCTGGCCAGCTCGCCCAGCTCGCTGTCGGGGTCGGTGCGCAGCAGCTGGCAGTAAGCGTCGAAGCCCTTCAGGCCCAGCGCCCGCAGGCGACGCACCAGGCGCCCCTGCACCAGCTGGTGTTTCTGCTCGCTGAGCGCGATGCCGCAGTGCTGGTAGACGAACGTGCGCAGGAACTGGAACTCGTCATCGCCGAGCACGGGGCCGGTGAGGCCGGCCGTCGCTTGATCCTGGCTGGCGACCGCGTTCATCGCTCAGAACTCCTTCCACACGCCCGCGTCGGCTGCCACGGCGGCCGGTTCGGCCGAGCGCATGGCGCGCACCGGAGGCGTGTTGCGTACGGCGGCGAACACGGCCTCGGCCTCGGCGACCACGGACGACGACTGCGGCTTCACCGGTGCGGGCGCCGCCGCCGCATCGCCCTCGAGGCGGAAGAACGCGACCTGGCGCGACAGCTCGCCGGCCTGCTCCTGCATGGCGCGGGCGGCCGCAGCAGCCTCCTCCACCAGCGCGGCATTCTGCTGGGTCATCTCGTCCATCTGCAGCACGGCGTGGTTGACCTGGTCGATGCCGGCCGACTGTTCCTGGCTGGCCGCGGCGATCTCGGCCACGATGTCGGTGACCTTCTTGACGCTGTCGACGATCTCGGCGAGCGCCTTGCCGGACTGGTCGACCAGCTCGGAACCGGCCTTGACCTTCTCCGCGCTGTCGTTGATCAGCGCCTTGATCTCCTTGGCCGCGCCGGCCGAGCGCTGCGCCAGGTTGCGCACCTCGGTGGCGACGACCGCGAAGCCGCGGCCCTGCTCGCCTGCACGCGCCGCTTCCACGGCCGCGTTGAGCGAGAGCAGGTTGGTCTGGAAGGCGATCTCGTCGATCAGGCTGACGATGTCGGAAATCTTGCGGCTGGAGGCGTTGATTTCCTTCATCGCCACGACCGCCTGGGAGGCCACTTCGCCGCCGCGCTCGGCCTGTTCGCGGGCGCCGCGGGCCAGCTGGTTGGCGTGGCTGGCGTTCTCGGCGTTCTGCTTGACGGTGGAGGTCATCTCCTCCATCGAGGAGGCCGTTTCCTCCAGGCTGGAGGCCTGTTCCTGCGTACGCTGCGAAAGGTCGTCGTTGCCGCGGGCGATCTGCTGCGCGGCGGTGCTCACCGCGCCGGAGCCGTGGCGAACCTCGCCGACGATCGCCGACAGGCGCTCGTCCATGCTGCGGAACGCTTCCAGCAGCTGGCCCAGTTCGTCGTTGCGCTTGACCTCGATGGCGTGGCCGAGCTTGCCCTGGGCGATCTCGCGGGCGACGCGGCCGGCGTAAGTCAGCGTGCCGATGATCGAGCGGCTGAGCGAGAGCGCCATCCAGGCGGCGATCAGAAGACCGGCGGCAAGCGCGCCGATGCTGATGGCGCGGATCCATTGGAAGCGCTTGACCTGTGCCTCGTAGATGCCCTGGGCCTCGGCGCGCTGCAGGTCGGCCAGTTTCGCCAGCGACTCCTGGCGCAGCATCAGCAGCGGGCGCACCTCCATGTCGAGCACGTCCAGCGCACCGGCATCGTTCTGGTTGAGCGCGTCCAGCATGTCCTTCTTGGCGCTCTGGTAATCCTCGTTGGTCGAGAGGTAGTCCTTGTACTGCTTGGCGATCGCCTCGCCCTTGGGGAAGCCCTCGAGCATCTTCTTGTACTTGACGACGTTCGCCTGGTGTTCGGCGAACTCGGCCAGCTTCTGCTTCAGGGCCGGCTTGCCGACCAGGTTGCCCGCCTCGCCCAGCACGATGAAGGACAACAGCGAGCTCTGCTGCAGCTGGGCGACGACCTGGGCGGGAACGATCTCGTTCTCGTAGGTCGCGCGCATGCTTTCGTTCTGCAGCTGCATCGAGCCGATGCCGATCACGGCGCCGCCAACGAGCATGAGCATCAGCATGCCCATGACCACGCGCAGCCGGCCACGCACGGTCAGGGAGGGAATCTTGAACTTGAATTTCGGCATCTTCATGGGTGGTTCCTGTCAGGCCACGGCTTTAACGTCATTGGCCGCGGGCAAGGCGGCTTCCAGCATCTGCGCGTCCTGCGGTTGCAGCAGTTTGTCCACGTCCAGGAGCAGCACCATGCGGTCCTCGATGGCGGTCAGTCCCTTCAGGTATTCGGTGTCCACGGTGGTGCCCATGTCGGGCACCGGGCGAAGCTGGTCCGGGCGCACGTCCAGCACGTCGGAGACGGCGTCGACGATCACGCCGAACAGGCGCTCGGCGACGGTGACGATCACCGTGACGGTGGTCGCCGTGTACTCCTCGCGCGCGAGGCCGAAGCGCAGGCGCAGATCCAGCACCGGCACGATGGCACCGCGCAGGTTGAGCACGCCGAGCACGTAGTGCGGCGCCTGGGGAATGCGCGTGACCGGCGTCCAGCCGCGGATCTCGCGCACGGCCAGGATGTCGATGGCGTATTCCTCGTGCGCGAGGTTCACGGTGAGGTACTGGACCGCTGTGGCCGTTTCCGGGGCGGCGGGGTTCGCTGGATGGTTCATTTGCGTTTCCGCGGTGAGATACCGAGACATGGGTCTATCGGCTGCCGGACGGGGTTCTTGAGCAGGGGAACGTGCGGGCGTCGCGGTTTCCGGAGACAGGAGCGCCCTTGGGCGCGACCGCCATGCCTGGATGGCATCGCGGTCGCGCCCAAGGGCGCTCCTCCGGGAAATCTGGCGGTCAGGCGGCCTTGCGGCGGCTGTGCAGGCGCACGAGGCCGGCGATGTCGACGATCAGCGCCACCGCGCCGTCGGCCAGGATGGTCGCGCCGGACACGCCCTGCACGCGGCGGTAGTTCGCTTCCAGCGACTTGACCACGGCCTGCTGCTGGCCGACCAGGCCGTCGACGAACAGCCCCACGCGGGAACCGTCGCCCTCGACCACGATCAGCAACCCCTCCTCGATCGACCGCTTGGCGCCGTCGCAGCCGAACAGTTCGTGCAGGCGCAGCACCGGCAGGTACTCACCGCGGAAGCGGAACAATTCGCCGCCGCCGACCACGGTCTTGAGCGCCTCGGGCTTGAGCTGCACCGATTCGACGATCGACACCAGCGGCACGATGTAGCGCTCCTCGCCCACCGCGGCGGTAAGGCCGTCGATGATCGCGAGCGTGAGCGGCAGGGTGATGGTGAACACGCTGCCCTGCCCCGGCTTGCTGCGGATGGTGACCGTGCCGCCGAGGTCGGAGACGTTGCGGCGGACCACGTCCATGCCCACGCCGCGGCCGGAAAGGTCGGTGGTGACCGCGGCGGTGGAGAAGCCCGGCTGGAAGATCAGTTCGCCGACCGCCTCCTCGCTCAGGCCTTCGCCGCTGGCGATCAGGCCGCGCTCGATCGCCTTGTTCACGATCGCCTCGCGGTTGAGGCCGGCGCCGTCGTCGGACACCTCCACCACGATGTTGCCGCCGCGATGGAAGGCATCGAGCTTGAGCGTGCCCATCTCGTGCTTGCCGGCGGCGCGGCGCTTGTCCGGCATTTCCAGGCCGTGGTCGATCGCGTTGCGCACCAGGTGCACCATCGGATCGCCGATCTTCTCCAGCACCGTCTTGTCCAGCTCGGTCTGCTCGCCGTGCAGCTCCAGCTTCACCTGCTTGCCGAGCTTCTGGCTCAGGTCGCGCACCAGTCGCGGGAAGCGGTTGAACACCGAGGCGATGGGCAGCATGCGGATGCCCATCACGCTTTCCTGCAGCTCGCGCGCATGCCGGGCAAGCTGGATCAGGCCCTGCTGCAGCAACGGCAGCCGGGCCGGGTCGAAATCCTCGCGGAAGGTGTCGAGCATGGACTGGGTTATCACCAGCTCGCCCACCAGGTTGATCATGCTGTCGATCTTGTCGATCGCCACGCGCACGGAACTCGATTCGGCGCTCGCCTCGCGCGTGCCACGCGCGGCCGCCGCATCGGCGATGTTCGCCGGGGCGGGCGCCGCAGCCGCGACGGGCGTCACGACCGTGCTCGGCTTGGGCTCGATGGACAGCTCGCACTCGCCCTCGACCCAGTCGAACACCGCCGCGATGTCCTCGCGCTTGACCGGCGCCTTGAGCTCGATGTTCCAGCCCAGGTGGCACTCGGACGGGTCCAGCTTGTCCAGCGAAGGCAGGCGCGAGAGGTCGGCCTCGATGGAGAGTTCGCCCAGCCCGGCCAGCTCGCGGATCAGCCGCAGCGGATCGTTGCCGCCCGCGAGCATGCCCGCGTGCGGCTGGAAACGGATCATCCACGCCTCGGCCTGGTCCCCGGCACGGCGGGCCGGGCCCGCCTGCGCGGGCGCCTCGCGGCCCATCATCGCCGCCAGTTCGCCACGCACGCCGTCGGAGACGGCGTCGTTCAACGGCTGGCCGGCCCTGGCACGGTCGAACATGCCGCGCAGGCAGTCGACCGAGCGCAGCAGCAGTTCGACGATCGGCTTGTCGATCGCGCGCTTGCCGCCGCGGACCTCGTCCAGCAGCGACTCGGCCTCATGCGTGAACGAGGCCATCTCCGGGAAACCGAAGGTGGCCGCGCCGCCCTTGATCGAGTGCGCCGCGCGGAAGATGGTGTGCACCAGTTCCCCGTCGCCGCCCTCGTCCAGCGCGAGCAGCGAGGATTCCATCGTGTCGAGCCCTTCCAGGCTCTCCTCGATGAACACTTGTTGGAACTGCGCCAGGCCCGCGTTGCTCATGGGTGTTTCTCCGCGGCTTTAGCCGAGCACGCGCTTGACCGTGGCCAGCAGCTGGTCCGGGTCGAACGGCTTGACCAGCCAGCCGGTGGCGCCGGCGGCCTTGCCTTCCATCTTCTTGTCCGTGTGCGACTCGGTGGTCAGCATCAGGATCGGCACGCCCTTGTACGCCGGGCGCGTGCGCAGCTCGCGCACCATGCTGATGCCGTCCATCACCGGCATGTTGACGTCGGCCAGCACCAGGTCGAACCCGCCCGCGGCCGCGGCGTCCAGCGCGAGCTGGCCGTTTTCCGCCTCGGTCACCTCGTGGCCCGCGCCGCGCAGGGTGTAGGCCACCATGCCGCGCATCGACGCCGAATCGTCCACCGCAAGAATCTTTGCCATCGTTTTTCCTCAGTTGTTTCAGGCCGCCGCAGCGACCGGTAGATCAAGTGCCTTGACGAGGCCGAGCGTGTCCGCCGCCTCGCACAATGTGGTGCTCGCGCCCCGCCAGCTGACTTCGCAACCGCGCGAGAGGGCCTCGCGGCGGAACAGCGTCAGCAGCTGCAGCGCGGCCGTGTCCACGCGCTCGACGGCACTGCCGTCGATCTGCGTGGCCGGTGCGTCCAGCGCGCCCAGCAGATCGGCCAGCAAGGCCGACTGCGCCGCCATGCGGCAGTCGGCCGGCAAGCCGATTTCGACCGTTCTGGGCTGTTTGAGCTCTCGTTTGCTGCCCATGCTTACCTCCGCGTCGTACCGGGCCCCTGCCCAAGGCATATCGGCGCAAAGGCCGATGCCTTTAGCCGGGCGCGTGGGACGCCGGAAACCGCGCGACAAAAACCCGTCGGCCCGCCTCGTTTGCACGAAGCGGGCCAGTCGCCGGGTCTGGGCCAGCAGGAGCGGTTGTTCACGAACGCATGCGGCTACTCGTGTTGGAACCAGCCGTGTTCGACCGCCGCCCCTGGCGGCAAGCGCGTGCGCTCGCCGGTGACGAGGTTGAAGATCACCGGATCCGCCTCGGTGTAGGCGTGCTCACCCGAGCCCACGTAGTGCAGGCGGTTGGCGAGCAGGCATGTTCCGTCCCTGGACCAGGCAATCGGCTCATAGTTGATGTCGGTCGGATTGTTGGTAAGCCGGCGCAGGCGCCGTTCGCTGGGACGGGTCGCCGCATCCATGACGTAGAGGTCGCCGAAGAGGTCGTATGCCAGGCGTTTGCTGTCCGGAGACCACACCGGATTGCTACCGTAGCTGACCAACCCCGACTCGGCCCCGGTCGCAAGCTCGATCAGGCTCAATTGTTCGGCCCGGTCGTAGTTGATATCGACCGCCCAGGCGGCATCCGGCGACAGGAAGAGACGCGAACTGGAAGGCCCGTTCAGTCGGCGCAGGAAAATGCGGGTGGCCAGGCCCGTGCGCACGTTCACCCGATAGATGCTCTGGTCGGTGGGGGGCTCGAGGCCGCCGCCGATCTCAGTTTCGCCAAAGAACAGCACGCTCTTGCCGTCCAGCGACCATTGCAGCCTGACGATGAGGGCGTCCTCGGGCAGGCAAAACAGGCGCCGATGGTTTTGCCCTTGCCCACCGACGATGTGCAGGCAGTTGGAGTTTTCGATGTAGGCAATGCCGCCGGGGCCCCAGACCGGCTGTAGACGCACACCGATACCCTGCGTGATGCGCCTGACCCCGCCGCCCTGGCGATCCATCACCCACAAGTGCGAGCGATCGAAGATGCCGTCACGCGACACCTCGAAGACGATGTTCGAACCGCCGGGCGACCAGCCGCCCAGGTCCCGATACACGCCTTCCTCGGGGGGCATCAGGTAAGCCTCGCGGCCCCGGGTATCGACCACGGCAAAGCCGGTCCCCTTCTGGTCGCTGTTCACCACGAGCTGGCGGGCCACCAGCACTGCATCGCCTTGCGCGACTCCGGCGCGTGAAGGCATCGGCGCGGACAAGCTGGCCACGGTCAGCGCCAGCACGGAATAAACCAAAGCAGACGTTTTCATGCCACGTTCCTCGCGGGTGTGTTCCCCCTGATTGCGTGGCTGCCCCGGGCATGGCATGTCCCCGCCGGGCTGGGCCTTGCGGGGGCGAGGCGACATCGGGATAACGGGCAGCCGATTTCAAGCGGCTCCGGCACAGTGCGCCCACGCCTCCCCGTGGACGCCTGCGAAAATTCTTGCGGACGCTGCGCCGGATCCGGTGAAACGCGCGGCTAGGGAAGGTCTGCCCTGATTTCACGCGAATTTCATGGTCGCGGCCGCTATCGCCCCAAGGCTCAAGTTATCGTCGTTCGGGTCGATTCCTTTACCGACTGCACGGAACCGGCCCAACCTGCCCGGCCGGCAGGCAGGAGACCCGCGTGATCATCCAACCCACCAGCCTCGCTGCGATGACCTGGGCGGGTGCCGCCTCCGGTGCCGCGTCGGAAAGCTGGCGCGTGGGCGCGGTGCTGCCCGCGCGTCCGCTGGGCATGGGCGACCAGGGCCGGATGGTGCTGCAGATCGGCGCGCTCACGGTCGAAACCGACCCGCTGGGCATCCCGCTGCCCTCGCAGTTCCAGGTGCGCGTGCTCGCCATGGGCAATCCGCCGTTGCTGGAGATCCTTGCCGGCGCCGCCACCGACCCGCGCGTGCAACAGGCGCTGCGCGAACGACTGCCGCAGCAGAACGGCTACGCGCCGCTGCTGGCCACGCTCGGTGCGCTCGCGCAGCGGCCGGTGGTGCGGCAGCTGCCCCCGGCCGTGCGCGCCGCGCTGGCACTGCTCGACCAGGGCGTGCGCACGCCGCAAGACATCAGCCGCCCGGAGGGCCTGCGCGAGGCGATCGCCCGCAGCGGCCTGTTCCTGGAATCGCAACTGGCGCGCCCGCGCAGCAACCCGATGCCGCTGGGCGACGAAGACTTCAAGGCCGTACTGCTGCGCCTGGCAGCGCTGCTCGACCGGCAACCGCGCCTGCCCGCCCACGTTCCCTCCAGCAACGCCGATACGCCGCCGCCGCTGCGCCAGCGCGGCCTGCAGGCCCAGCCGCGCGCGCCATTGGCCATGCCGTTCGCCGACCTGCCCGCGGACGAGGACGTCAACCAGTTGCTCGGCCGCCTGCGCGGCGACGTGCATGCCGCGCTCGCCCGGCTGGAAATCGCCCAGCTGGACGCCGCCGGCGCGCAGGCCTGGATGATCGACATCCCCCTGCAGGGCCCCGACGGACGCGACGTGCTGCAGTTGCACCTCGAGCAGGGCCAGGACGCCGAGACCGGCGCCGGCACGTGGACCCTGGGCTTCGCCATCGACCTGCCCGCGCTCGGGCCGCTGCAAGGCGAGCTGCAACTGCGCGACCTGCATTTGAACGTGCGCCTGTGGGCCGAGCGCAGCGCCACCACCGAGCGGCTGGAACGCCAGTTCACCCCGCTGCGCCAGCGCCTGGCCGCCAGCGGCCTGCAATTGGAACAGCTGAGCTGCCAGACCGGCCTGCCGCAGGGCCGCAGCCACGCCAGCGCCCTGCTGCTGAAGGCCACTGCATGAGCAACGGCCTGCCGCCGCCACAACGGCGCGTCACCCTGCGTCTGGCCGGTCCGGAGACCAAGCCCGCGCCGATGCCGCCCGAAGCGCTCGACCTGCTGCTGGCCCGCGCCCGCGCGCTGGGCTTGCCGCTGCACCACGATCCGCAGATCGCCGCGGTACTGGCCGCCCTGCGCCTGCGCGAGGACGTCCCGGTGCTGCTCTACGCCGCCGCCGCCGCGGTGCTGGCGAGCGCGTACGACGCGAGCGACGAGTCCGCTGCGTAACCTTCGCCGCAGGCCGCTGCCGTTGCGATGAGGCCGTTCCGTCGCGTCGACGTCACGCTGTTGCGCCCGGCGGTCGCGCGGGCGCCCAGCGCCCCTGCATGCACGCAACCGGACGGCTGCTGTCCAGGCTGCTGACGCTTTCTGCACGCAAGGCTCGCTATTCCTCACGTCCTTGGAACCGCGGGGACCGCCTGCCCGCGGGAACGATCGGGATGTCGGGGGTGCGAGAGTGCGCAGGGGATTGACCGTGCGCGTGCTGGGGAGCGCGCTGATTGCGGGGGCATGGCCGCTGCTGGCACATGCCGCGTCGGTGCAGGAGCTCGTCAGCCAGGGCAACGGTCATGGCGCGCCGCCCTGTCAGTCCTGCCATGGGGCGGACGGCGCGGGCCAGGCAGCGGCGGGCTTTCCACGCCTGGCTGGGCTGGATGCCGCTTATGTCGCCAGACAACTGGCCGACTACGCCGCCGGCACGCGCGCCAACGCCGTGATGCAACCGATCGCGCGGGCTCTGTCCGAGGACGAGCGGCAGGCGATCGGCACCTACTACAGCCGACTGCCCGTGCCGGCGATTCCGCCTTCGTCGCAGCCGTCGGCGAACGACCTGGGCGCGACGCTCGCCACGCGCGGGCGCTGGTCGCAACGGGTGCCGGCCTGCGAGCAATGCCATGGTCCCGGCGGCGTGGGCGTGGGCGCCCACTTCCCGCCGCTGGCCGGGCAGCCGGCGAGCTACATCGAGGCGCAGTTGAAAGCCTGGCAGCAGGGCGCGCGGCGCAACGATCCGCTGCAGCTGATGCAGCACCTGAGCCGTGCGCTGAGCGCCGAGGACATCGCCGCGGTGGCAAAGTGGTTCGCCGCGCAACCGCTTCCGGCCGGGAGCGGCGGACGATGAGCAAGCGCCTCTACCTGCTGCTCGCCACGCTCGCGCTCGGCGGATGCGCCGATCGCAGCCCGATGGATGCGCACGCCGCCGAAGTCGCGACGCCATCGACCAAGCCGCCGATCTTCGCGCCACCGTCCGAATCGGCCATCCCGCAAGGGCCGTACGGCGACATGGTCCGGCTGGGCCGCGAGATCTTCCTGCACACGCGCAAGGCCGCACCGGCCTACGTCGGCAACGGGCTCGCCTGCGTCAACTGCCACCTGGACGCGGGACGGCTCGCCGACGCGGCGCCGCTGTGGGGCGCCTATGGCATGTATCCGCAATACCGCAAGAAGAACGGCCACGTGAACAGCTACGGCGAGCGGCTGCAGGGCTGCTTCATGTACAGCATGAACGGCAAGGCCCCGCCGCTGGACGACAAGGTGATGCTCGCGCTGGAAACCTATTCGTCGTGGATGGCGCAAGGCGCGCCGCACGGCGTGAAGCTCGAGGGAGCCGGTTACCCCAAGGTCCCGGCGCCGGCAAGGAAACCGGACTACGCGCGCGGCCAGGCGGTGTTCCAGCGCGACTGCGCGCTCTGCCACGGCGCGAATGGCCAGGGCCAGAAGGTCGCCGGCGACTATGTCTTCCCGCCGCTATGGGGACCGGACTCGTTCAACTGGGGCGCCGGCATGCACGAGCTGGACAAGGCCAGCGCGTTCATCAAGGCGAACATGCCGCTCAGCCGCGGCGGCAGCTTGAGCGATCAGGAAGCCTGGGACGTGGCCATGTTCATGGATGCGCACGAGCGCCCGCAGGATCCGCGCTTCAAAGGCGACCTGGCCGCCACGCGCAAGGCCTTCCACGACACGCCGATGTCGCTGTATGGCCAGCGTGTCAACGGCCACCTGTTGGGTGCGCAACCGGCGCATTGAGCGACCGGCCGAGCAGTGTGCGCAGCGTCACAACCACCATTGCGGGCCCTGGTTTTTGCCTGCCAATTCACGCGCCGTTCCTACACTGACTGGCGCATTTCGCGAGCCGGGGCGACCCGGCCGGAGGAGACCACTCAGGGATGTCCCAAAGCAAAGCGACCACCATGTCCGACGATGATCTCGCCCCTTCGCCGATCCGCCGCATGCTGGCCTGGAGCGGCGTCGTCCTGCTGCTGGTGGCCTGTGCCGCGGCCGTTGCCTTCACGGTCTCGCGCCCGCGCCCCGACCCGCGCCTCACCTACCCGCGCATCCATGGCGCCGGCGGCGTGTTGCCGGTGGGCCCGGACGCGCTGATGCCCTCGACCCGGGCCGACCATCGCCTGTACATCGACATCGACAGCGACGAACCCAGCCACGGTGAAATCAACCGGCGGCTGCACACCGCGGCCAAGCTTCTCAACCTGTATGCGCTGGCGGGCGTGCCCAACGACAAGGTGCACCTGGTGGTGCTGTTCTACGGACAAGGCGTCGACCTCGCGCTGTCGGACGCGGCCTACCGGAAGAAGTTCGGGCGCCCCAACCCGAACGCAGGCTTGATCCGGCAACTGCACCAGGCCAATGTGGACATGGTGGTGTGCGGGCAGGCGCTCGGGCACCAGAACTTCGTGGCCGCCAACATCCGGCCGGGCATGAAGCTCTCGCTGTCGGCGCTGACCACGCGTGAGGAGCTGCAGGCGGCGGGCTACGGCGAGGTGCCGAAAGAGCCGGATTGATCCGGCAAGGTCGCCCCTTCCGCCGGTCGGCTCCCTCCCCCCGTCAACGGGGGAAGGCTCGGTCGGGGAGCTCTACGCCAGGGTTGTTCCTTCCCCCGCCTGCAGGGGAAGTGCCGGAGGGCGGATGGGGGCAGCCTTGCGGCGAGCCCACACTTACGCCGCATCCGCCTCCGGCAACCGGCACAGCCGGCGCACGTCCAGCAGCGCGACGAAACCACCCTTCCATGGCAACACGCCGATGACCGGATCATCCACCCGCGCGGCGCGACCTGGCGGCGGCGGTGCGACGGCATCGGCGCCCGGCAACAGCAACTCGCCCACCGCATCGACGCGCAGGCCGACGGCATGGCTGGCATGGTTGAGCATCACCACGCGCACGCTGTCGGTGTCGCCATCGCGCGGTGGCAGGCCTAGCCGGCGGCGGCCATCCAGCACCGGCACCACGCGTCCGCGCAGATGGCGGATGCCGAGCAGGTCGGCAGCGGCGCCGGGCACCGGCGTCACCTCGCCGACGCGGATCACCTCGCTGACCTGGACCAGCGGTGCGGCGTAGGCCTGGCCATCCAGTTGGAAGGTGAGCCAGTGCTGGGTGTTCGGGGTGGCCGGAGCATTCATGGCTTGGTTTTCATGGTAGTGGCGGCGCGGCTCATTTGCCGTGCCCGGGCGTGACGATCAACGGTGGCTCGACGACATGCACCGCAGCCTTGGGCGTGCCTTCCGTGGCGCCGGCCTTGGCCAGTCCCGCGCCCGGCGGAACAGGCGTGGCGGGCGCATCGGCGGGCGGCGCGACGTCGGCAAGCTGGCCGAGCCGATCGGCGTCGCCGGAATAGCGCGTCGGCGTGGCGTGGTCGCTCAGCACCACGACCAGGACGCGGCGATTGCGGTTGCGGCCTTCGACGGTGACGTTGTCGGCCGCCGGGCGGAACTGGCCCCAGCCGATGATCCCAAGCCGCGAGGGGCTCACCCCGTGTTCGGTGAATAGCCGCGCCACGCTGGCGGCGCGGGCGGCGGACAGTTCCCAGTTGGACGGAAAGACGGCCGTATTGATCGGCTTGTCGTCGGTATAGCCCTCGATGCGCAAGGGGTTGCCGAACGGCGCCAGGATGCCGCCCAGGCTGCTCAGCACCGCATCGGCCTGGTGCGAGAGCTGCGCCACGCCGCTGGGGAACAGGATGTCGGTGCGGATCTCGATCTCCAGCCAGTTGGCCGTGCGGCGCACGACGACCTGCTGCCTGTCGATCAGCGGTTGCAGCGCCTTTTCCACCTCGTGCTGGATGCGCGTGAGGTTCGCTTGGCGCTGCGCTTCCTGCGTGGCTTGCACGTCGCGCAAGGTCTCGTGCGGGGCGCGTTCGGCGACCATCCGCCGCGGCGCCGGGCGCAACGGGATCGGCACGGCCACCGGCGCGACGGCCGCGCCGGGCTGGCCCTGCGGCGCGGCGATGGCCGGGTCGACGTTGTGCGGCTTCGCATTCTGTGCCGGCATCGGCGCGATCACGTGGCTGGAGCCGTTGAACGCCTCGATGATCGACTCGGACATCACGCGGTACTTGCCCTCGTTGACGACCGAGACCGCATACATCACCACGAAGAAAGCGAGCAGCAGCGTCATCAGGTCGGCGTAGGGAATCGCCCAGGCCTCATGGTTGACGTGATCCTCGTGGTGATGCTTCTTTTTCACGAGAGATACCCCTGCAGCTTGGCCTCGATCTGCCGCGGGTTGTCCCCTTCGGCGATCGACACCAGACCTTCGACGAGGATCTCGCGCATCTGCGTCTGCTTGCGCACCAGGCCCTTGAGCCGCGCGGACATCGGCAGCATGAGGAGGTTGGCCAGCGCCACGCCGTAGATGGTGGCGACGAAGGCCGCGGCGATGCCGTGGCCCAGCTTGCTGGGATCGGCGAGGTTCTGCATCACCGCCATCAACCCCATCACGGCGCCGATGATGCCCATCGTCGGGGAGTAGATGCCGGCGTTCTCGAACACCTTGGCGGCGACCAGCTCGTTGTGCTCGCGCGCCTCCATCTCGACCTCGAGCACGCCGCGGATCGCGTCCGGCTCGCCGCCGTCGACCAGCATCTGCAGGCCCTTGCGCACGAAGCCGTCGCTTTCCTCGTCGATCCTCGGCTCGAGGCCGAGCAGGCCCTGCCGGCGGGAGATCTCGCTCCAGCCGATGATGCGGGCAATCAGGTCCGAGGGCTGGAACACCGGCGGGCGGTAGACCATCGGCAGCATGCCCAGCGCGCGCTTGAGCACGCTGCCGGGCGTCTGCACCATCAAGGCGGCGATGGTGCCGGCGAAGACGATCACGAACGCGGCCGGGTTGACCAGCGCGCCGACCGTGGAGCCTTTGAGGATGGTGCCCACGATGATGACCAGGAAGGCCAGGATCGTGCCGACGAGGCTCACCACGTCCATGTCAGCCCGCCGCCCTCAGTGACGGCAGGAGCTGCCCGCCATCGTCGGCCAGGCCGGCCAGGTCCAGCACCAGCGCGAGCGCACCGTCGCCGGTGACCGTGGCACCGGCGATGCCCGGCAGGCCCTCGAACAGCGGACCCAGCGGCTTGGCCATGACGTCCTCGCGGCCGAGCACCTCGTGCACCAGGCAACCGATGCGCTGGTGGCCGATGTGCAGCACCACCACGTGGCGCGGCGCGACGCCGACCACGCCGGCCCAGCCGGCCAGATCGCCCAGCGGCAGCGCGCGACCGCGGTGGTTGGCGACCAGCCGGCCATCGAGCATGCGGTCCTGGCCCGCGGACAGTTCGAACACTTCCTCCACGTTGGACAGCGGCAGCGCGAACAGGCGCGGGCCCACGCGCACCATCAGCACGCGCAGGATCGCCAGGGTCAGCGGCACGGTCAGCTGCAGTTCGCTGCCCTGGCCGAGCTTCGAGCGCACCTGCAGGGTGCCGCCGAGTTCGGCCACGCGCGTCTTGACCACGTCCATGCCGACGCCGCGGCCGGAGATGTCGGAGATCTGCGCGGCGGTGGAAAAGCCCGGGCGGAAGATCAGTTCGTAGCACTCGTTCTCGCTCAGGCGCGCGGCCTGGGCCGCGTCGATCACGCCCTTCTCGACCGCCTTGCGCTTGAGCACCTCGGGGTTCATGCCGTGGCCGTCGTCGCTCACCGCGATGACGATGCGCTCGCCGCGCTGGCTGGCGGACAGGCGCACCGTGCCACGGCGCGACTTGCCGACCTTGACGCGTTCCTCGGGCATTTCCAGCCCGTGGTCCAGTGCGTTGCGCAACAGGTGGATCAGCGGATCGGCGAGCGCCTCGACCAGGCTGCGATCGAGGTCGGTGCCCTCGCCTTCGGTCACCAGGTCCACTTCCTTGCCCAGCTGGCGGGCGAGGTCGCGCACGATGCGCGGAAAGCGCTGGAACAGCCGGCCGACCGGCTGCATGCGCATGGACAGCACCGCGCCTTGCATCTCGTCGGCGACGCGGTCGAGTTCGGCCGCGGCCTGCGCCAGCATGTCGTCGCCGCTCTTCTGGGCCAGGCTCTGCAGGCGGTTGCGGACCAGCACCAGTTCGCCGGCGCGATTGACCAGCGCGTCGAGCCGGCCGGTATCGACGCGCACGCTGGTCTCGGCCGGCGCGGCCGCGCGTGCGGGCGCGGGCGCAGGCGCAGGCGCCGGAGCGGCGGTTATGGGCTGGGCGCCGGGGGCGGCGCCCTTGCCGTGCAGGTTGTCGAGCAGGGCCTCGAATTCGTCGTCGGCGATAGTCGTGCTGGATGCCGGTACGGCGCTGGCGCCGGGCGCCGCCGTGCCGTGCAGGTTGTCCAGCAGCGCCTCGAATTCGTCGTCGCTGATGTGGGTCGGTGACGGCACGGCCGGCGCCGGTGCGACGGTGCCCGGCGCGGCGGTGCCGTACAGGCTGTCCAGCAGGGCCTCGAATTCGCTGTCGTCGATGCTGCCGTCCGCCGGCGGTGCGGCCACGGGCGCGGCGACCGGCGGCGGCGCGGGCGCCGCGGCGCCGGGCGTCAGCCGCTTGAGCAGCGCAGGCGGCGGCATGGCCATCGAGGTGCCGCCCCGCAGCGCATCCATCATCGCGTTGAGCAGGTCCAGCGCTTCGAGCAGTGCGTCCATCCTCGCCGAATCCAGCACCAGCGCGCCGTTGCGGGCGACGTTGAGCAGGTCCTCGGCGTGATGGCACAGCTGCACCATCGGCTCGATGGCGAGGAAGCCCGCGCCACCCTTGACCGTATGGAAGGCGCGGAACACCGCGTTCAGCAGCTCGGCGTCGCGCGGGCTGGCTTCCAGCTCGACCAGTTGTTCCGACAGGCGCTCGACCAGCTCCCCGGCCTCGACCAGGAAATCGTCGCGCAGTTCGGCGTCGAGCGAGGGATCCATTCGCCTGGGACTCCCTTAGAAACCGAATTCGCTGAGCAGGCGGTCCGCCTCGTCCTGGCCGGAGATCTTCTCAACCACCGGCGGCGGCTCGCGGCCGGACAATGCACCGGTCAGGCGGACCAGCTCCAGCAGCGAGGACTCCACCGACTCGATGAAGTTGACCACCTTCTTGATGCGCTGGCCGGACAGATCCTGCCAGGACTGCGCCATCACCATGTCGTTGAGGCCCTCGCGGCATGCGCCTGCGAAGTTGCCGGCCTGGCGCGCCAGGTCCGCGACCGGGTCGCATGGTGCCGCCGAGGCGAGCACCTGCTCGGCGCTCTGCGCCAGCGCGTCGGCCTCGGGGCTCATGCGTTCGGCGAAATCGATGCTGCGATGGGCCGCCTGGGCGCTCATCTCCAGCACGTCGTTCAGGTGCTTGCGCACGTCGGCGACCTTGCCCGGCACACCTTCGTGCGCCAGGTCGTTGCCGAGCCGGCTGACCGCGCCATGCAGGTCGCGCGCGAGCAGGCCCAACGCCCGGAACAGGTGCTGCTCGCGCTGGCGCACCAGCGCATCGAGCGCGTGCTCGAAGGCCGCGCCATCTTCGCTGTTGAGCAGGTCCTGCAGCTCTTGCGGCAGCGCGGTTTCGTCGAAGGTGGAAAGCACGGCGCTCATGCGCTGGCTCCCGCGGCGGCCAGGCGCTCGAAGATCTTGGTGAGCTTCTCCTTCAGCGTGACCGCGTTGAACGGCTTGACGATGTAGCCGTTCACGCCCGCCTGGGCCGCGGCGATGATCTGGTCGCGGTTGTTCTCGGCGGTAACCATCAGCACCGGCAGGCCCTTGAGCGAGGGTTCGGCGCGGATCGCGCGCAACAGGTCGATGCCGGTCATGTTGGGCATGTTCCAGTCGGTCACGACCATGTCGAACGGCTGGCTTTTCAGCATGGTCAGCGCGTTGTTGCCGTCGTCGGCTTCCTGGATCAGCGTGTTGGTGAAACCCAGCTCCACCAGCAGGTTCCTGACGATGCGCCGCATGGTGGAGAAGTCGTCCACCACGAGGATTTTCATGTTCTTGTCCATTGGTTCCTCTGGTAGGAAATCGGGATTCGGGATCGGAAGTCGGAGGGGTCAGCGGGAAACGGAACGATCGGATGAAGCGCGGCGGCCCTTGCCTTTGCGGGTGCCGGTTTCCGACTCCCCCTGCACGTCGTCGCGCCAGTCGCCCATGCGCGCACGCAGCCGCACGATCGCCTGGCCGTGGATCTGGCACACGCGCGACTCGGTCACGCCGAGCACGGCGCCGATTTCCTTCAGGTTCAATTCCTGCTCGTAGTACAGCGACATCACCAGCTGCTCGCGCTCGGGCAGGCCGGAGATGCCGTCGATCAACGCCTGGCGCAGGCCGTCCTGCTCGATGCTCTCGGCCGGCCCCAGGGTGCCCTGGTCGACCACGTCGAAGGCTGGCGCGCCGTCGCCGTCGTCCGGCGCGGTGAGGCTGAGCAGGCGCGCGCTGGCGGCGTCGGCGAGAATCTGGTGGTAGTCCTCCGCGCTCACGCCGAGGCGCTTGATGACTTCGGCATCCTCGGCGTCGGCGCCGGTCTCGATCTCGATCTGGCGCACCACCTCGGCCACTTCGCGCACCTTGCGGTGCACCGAGCGGGGGGTCCAGTCTGTCTTGCGCAGCTCGTCGAGCATGGCGCCGCGGATGCGGATGCCGGCGTAGGTCTCGAAGCTGGCGGCGCGGTCGGTGGCGTAGTGCCGCGCGGCCTCGAGCAGGCCGATCATGCCGGACTGGATCAGGTCGCCCACGTCCACGCTGGGGGGAAGACGGCCCATCAGGTGATAGGCAATACGACGCACCAGTGGCGCGTGCTGGCGCACCAACTCATCTGCACTCTGTTTTTGCAGCTGGAGATATTCCGATGCCACGCTCATCTCACCACCCCGACGCCGTCACGGCCTGGCCACCGAAGAATGCGATGCGGTCCAGGCCCGCGCGCGCGGGTTCCTCCCAGTTATCGACCGCACCTGCCAATTGCTTGAATGCCTGCGACGAACGCGCCGCCGGCCACATGTCCACCACCGCGTTCTGGCGCCGGATGGCCTGCTTGAGCCGCTCGTCCTGCGGCACGAACCCGAAGAAATCCAGCACCACGTCCAGGAAGCGGTCGCTGACCTTGGCCAGCTTCTGGTGCAGCGCGCGGGCCTCGCCCAGGTTGCGCACCATGTTGGCGACGAAGCGGAAGCGGCGCACGCCAAAGTCGCGGGAGAGGACCTTGATCAGCGCATAGGCGTCGGTGAGCGAGGCCGGCTCGTCGCAAACCACCAGCACGACGTCGTCGGCCGCCGCGGCGAACATCGCCACGTTGTCCGACAGGCCCGCGGCGGTATCGACCAGCAGGTAGTCCGGCGGACGGGGCAGCTCGTCGAACGCGCGGATCACCGCGGCATGCTCGCCGTTGCCCAGCTGCGCCAGGCGCCGCGCGCCGGAGCCGCCGGGGATGACCTTGAGCCCGTGGGGGGCGTCAAGCAGCAGCTCCTCCAGCGTGGCCGTGCCGTCCAGCAGGTGGCCCAGGTGGCGCGAGGGCGCCAGGCCGAGCAGTACGTCGACATTGGCCAGGCCCATGTCGGCATCCAGCAGCATCACCTCGCGCCCGGCCATCGCCAGGCTCATCCCGAGGTTGACCGCCACGGTGGTCTTGCCGACGCCGCCCTTGCCGCCGGCGACCGCGATCGCGCGGCAGCGGCGGCGCGGTGCGCCTGCGTTGGTCGCCTGGTGCGGCCGGTGCGGTGCGGCCGGCGCGGCATCGCGCTCGCCCGTGATCGCGTTGAACATGTCTTTCAAGCCCCACGCCTGATTCATTGCAAGGATTCCGCTCATGCCTGGGCCACCATCGTCCCGAAACGCTCGGCCAGCACCGCCTCGTCGGCGGCCGGCGCATTGCCCTTGAGCGCCTGCGCGGCGCGGCACACCAAGAGGCGTGCATCGGCGGCGGCGATGTCCTCGGGCACGCGCTGGCCGTCGGTGGTGTAGTCCAGCGCCAGCCGGTGGCGGATAAGCACCGACAGTGCACCGCCGAGGCTGGGCGCCTCGTCGAGTTTGGTCAGGATCGCCGCGTGCGGATTGGCCGGCAGGTACGCGCGCACGGCTTCTTCCAGCGACTGCGCCTGCGCATTGGCGGCCAGCACCAGGCAGACGCGCAGGTCGCCGGCCTCGCCCAGCGCCTCGAGCTGTTCTTTCAGCCGCGGGTCGTTGCCGGCCAGGCCCGCGGTGTCGACCAGCACGGTGTGGCAACCCTTCAGCAGTTCCAGCACCTGACGCAGGCTCTGCGCGTCGTACGCCGGGTACACCCGCACGCCGAGCAGGCGACCGTAGTGCTCCAGTTGCGCGGCAGCGCCGATGCGGTAATGGTCGGTACTGACCAGCGCGACCTGCGAGGCGCCGTGGCGCACCACTGCCCGGGCCGCGAGTTTCGCCAGCGTCGTGGTCTTGCCCACGCCGGTCGGGCCGACCAGCGCGGTAACGCCGGCTTCGTCCGAGCGGCCGCGGCCGCTGACGGCGATGCCACGGCTCAACATGCCCAGCGGCAGGTAGCGCGCCTGTTCGGGCGTCATCTGCGGCGGCAGTTCATCGGCCAGCGCGCGGGCGACGTCGGCGTCGATGCCCAGCCGGGTCAGCTCGCGCAGCACGCGGGTGTGCATCGGCTGGCGGCGTTCCATGTCGTTCCAGGCGAGGCTGGAGAGCTGCATCTCGAGCATCTCGCGCAGGCTGGAAAGCTCTGCGCGCATGCGCACCGTGTCCTGCGCGGCACGCTCGATCAACGGATGGACCGCCGGCTCGGCCGGGGCCTCGGGCGCCGGCTGAGACGGCGACGGTTGCGCCTTCGCCTGGACCAGACCCTCGGCCTGGGCGCGGGGCGAGGCGTGCGGAGCGCGCACTTCGGCACGCACCGGCTTCGGCTCTCTTTCCTCCGCGGCGACCGAGGCCTTCGCGGCGGTCTCGATCGGCGTCGGACGATTGGCAGGCGCCAGCGTTTCGACGCGCGCCTCGCGCACCGGCGGCGGCGGTATGGCGGCGGCACGCGGCGGCAGCGCCGGGGGCTCGGCGGCCGGCGCGGGGGCCGCGCCATGGCGCGCGGCTTCGCGCACCAGCGCCTCGTCGTAATCGACGGCGGCGATGATCTCGATGCCTTCGTCGAGCTTGCGCGTGGACAGGATCACCGCATCGGGTCCCTGCTCTTCGCGTACTTCGCGCATCGCCTGGCGCATGTCCGGCGCCACGAAACGTTTGATCTTCATTGCCTGCTCCGCAAGCGGGTCGCGGCCATCGTGTCCATCGCCGCGGCGGCCCCAGGGCCTTGCGCTGTCTGCATGTGCAACTGGCGAATCACGATGCCCGTCTCCCGGCCTTTAACGTCCCAGCGCCTGGACCAGCCGCACCCTGCGGTTGTCCGGCACCTCGTTGTAGGCCAGTACGTGCAGGTTCTGTGCCACGTGGCGGGTGAAGCGCGCGAGCCACGGACGAAGCTGCGGCGCGACCAGCAATACCGCCGCTTCGCCGCTCATTTCCTGGCGGCGCGCGGCGTCGGCGACGCTCTGCTGCAGCCGGTCGGCCAGGCCCGGTTCGACCGCCGCGCCAGCCACGCCACCGCCGGAGAGCGAGTTCATGAGGATCTGCTCGAGCTCCGGCGCCAGCGTGATGACCGGCACCTCGGTGCCCAGCCCCGTGATCTCCTGCACGATCTGGCGGCCCAGCGCGACGCGCACGGCGGCGGTGAGCATGCCGGGATCCTGACTCTGGCCCGCGTGCTCCGCCAAGGTTTCGACGATGGTGCGCATGTTGCGGATCGGCACGCGCTCGGCGAGCAGGTTCTGCAGCACCTTGACCACCACGCCCAGCGCCATGCGCTTGGGCACGAGGTCCTCGACCAGCTTGGGCGCGGTCTGCGCCAGGCGGTCCAGCAGCTGCTGCACGTCCTGGTGGCTGATCAGTTCGTGCGCGTGGGTCTGCAGGATGTGCGACAGGTGCGTGGCCACCACGGTGGCCGGGTCGACCACGGTGTAGCCCAGGCTCTGCGCCATCTCGCGCTGGCCCTGCTCGATCCAGACCGCTTCGAGCCCGAACGCCGGGTCCTTGGTCTGGATGCCCTGCAGCGGACCGTGCACGCGACCGGGGTTGATCGCCATCAGGCGCTCGCTGTGCACTTCGGCCTCGCCCATCGGCACGCCCATCAGGGTCACGCGGTAGGTGTTGGGCCCCAGGTCCAGGTTGTCGCGGATGTGCACCGCCGGCACCAGGAAGCCGAATTCCTGCGAGAGCTTGCGGCGGACCGACTTGATCCGCCCCATCAGCTCGCCGCCCTGGTGGGTGTCCACCAGCGGGATCAGCCGGTAGCCCACTTCCAGGCCCAGCGGATCAACGCTGGCGACGTCGTCCCAGTTGAGCTCCATGCGCTCGGGGGGAACGGCAGGCGCGGCAGCCGGTTCGGCGATCGCCTCGGCCAGCTTTTCCTTCGTCTCGCGCTCGCGCTTGATCATCAGGTACGCCGCGCCGCCGCAGCAGCCGCCCAGCAGCAGGAAGGCGAGGTTCGGCATGCCCGGGATCAGGCCCATCACGCCCAGCACCGCGCCGGCCACCGCCAGCGCGCGCGGCTGGCCGAACACCTGGCCGATCACCTGCTTGCCCATGTCCTGGGACTTGGACACGCGGGTGACGATCACCGCGGTGGCGATCGAGAGCATCAGCGCCGGCACCTGCGCGACCAGGCCGTCGCCGATGGTGAGCAGGGTGTAGGTCTTGGCCGATTCGCCGGCGCCCAGGCCGTGCTGGAACATGCCGACGAAGAAGCCGCCGATGATGTTGATGAAGAGGATCAGGATGCCGGCCGTGGCGTCGCCGCGGACGAACTTGGACGCACCGTCCATCGAGCCGTAGAAGTCCGCTTCCTCGCGTACTTCCTGGCGCCTCTCCCGTGCTTGCTCCTGGGTCAGCAGGCCGGCGTTGAGATCGGCGTCGATCGCCATCTGCTTGCCGGGCATCGCGTCCAGGGTGAAGCGGGCGGTCACTTCCGATACGCGGGTGGCGCCTTTGGTGACCACCACGAAGTTGATGATGGTGAGGATCGCGAACACCACCAGGCCGACCGCGAAGTTGCCGCCGATGACGAACTCGCCGAACGCCTCGATCACCTTGCCGGCCGCCCCCGGGCCGTCGTGGCCGTGCAGCAGCACCACGCGGGTCGAGGCGATGTTCAGGGCGAGACGTAAAAGCGTCGCCATCAGCACGACCGTCGGAAAAGCTGCGAACTCCAGCGGCCGCATCACGTAGATCACCGCCAACAAAATGACGAGCGACAGCGCGATGTTGAAGCTGAACAGCATGTCCAGCAGGAACGGCGGCATCGGCAGCATGACCATCGCCAGCATCGCCAGCATGACCACCGGCGCGCCGACGCCGCGGCGTCCGAGCTGCTTGAGAGATTCCATTGCGCCAGCGGCGGCCATGCGGTATTCCCCTTAGAACCTGAATTTCTAGAGCTTGTATGGGCCCATCAGGTCCGGATCGACCTGGGGCTGCGGCGCCGGCGGCGGCTCGTCGCCACGTGCCGTCGCCTGCTTCAGCTGGTAGACGTAGGCCAGGATCTGGGCCACCGCCACGTACAGCGAGACCGGGATTTCCCGGCCCAGCGAGGTAGTCGCATACAAGGCGCGTGCCAGCGGCGGCGCCTCGACCATCGGGATGCGGTGGCCGCTTGCCACCAGGCGGATCTGCTGGGCCAGCACGTCCACGCCCTTGGCGATCACGCGCGGCGCGCCGGCGCCGTTTTCGTCGTATTTCAGCGCGACGGCGAAGTGGGTCGGGTTGGTGACGATGACGTCGGCCTTGGGCAGCTCCTGCATCATCCGGCGGCGCGACATCTCGAACTGCACCTGGCGGATGCGGCCCTTGAGTTCGGGGTTGCCCTCGGTTTCCTTGGCCTCGTCCTTGAGTTCCTGCCTGGTCATGCGCAGGCGCTTGGCGTGGTCGAACTTCTGGTAGAGCGCGTCCGCGCCGCCGATCAGCGCGAGCAGCGCGCCGAACAGCAATGCCGAGCGGCCCAGCAGCGACATCGCACGGGCCACGCCAAGCGCCACGTCCGCGCGGCCCAGTGCCTGCAGCTCATCCACCGAATGCTTGAGCAGCAGCGCCAGCGCGCCACCGATGAAGAGCAGCTTGACCAGCGACTTGACCAGCTCGACCAGCCCGCGCATGGAGACCAGGCGGCCCAGGCCGGCGACCGGGTTGAGCCGGTCGAACTTCGGCTGCAACGCCTGGCCGCTGAAGCTGATGCCGCCGAGCAGCATCGGCCCCGCGAAGGCCGCCAGCACGGTCGCCACAGCCACCGGCATGAACAGCATCAGCGCCTCGTGCACCGCCATGCCGAGTACCCGGGCAGGCAGCGCATCGGAGAACAGCGCGTCGCGGCTGTAGGAAAGCCCCAAGCTGTAGATGGTGCGGGCATGCGCCATCGCCCCTTCGCTGCCCGAGAGCAACGCCGCCACGCCGGCCAGCACCACCAGGGCGCCGGAAAGGTCGCGCGATCGGGGTACGTCGCCTTTTTCGCGGGCCTCTTTGAGCCGTTTTTCCGATGGTTGTTCTGTGCGTTCCTGGTCGTCGTTCTCGGCCATGACATCAGCCTCCGACCAGTTCGTGCATCAGCGACCAGGCGCTGTCCTGCAGCGTTTCGAACGCACCCGGGAGCGCGCGCAGACCCATCCACAGCGCGATCGAACCCAGGCACAGGGTGATCGGGAAGCCGACCGCGAACAGGTTCATCGAAGGCGCTGCGCGACTGATCGCGGCAAAACCGATGTTCACCACCAAAAGCGCGGTGACCGCCGGCAGCGCCACGCGCACCGCGCCGGCGAAAAGATGTGTGCCGAACAGCACCACCGCGTGCAACCCTTCGGCATTGATCGCGACGGGGCCTGGCGGCAGCGTCTGGAAGCTGTCGGCCAGCAGCTGGATCAGCCGCAGGTGGCCGTTGAGCGCCAGGAACAGCAAGGTCACCAGGACCATGTAGAACTGGCTGAGCACCGGCGTACTGCCGCCGCCGCCCGGGTTGACCACTTCGGCGAAGCCCAGGCTCATGCCCTGCCCCACCAGCTCGCCGCCAAACGCCACCGCTTCGAACACCAGCTTGAGCACGAAGCCGACCGAGGCGCCGATCAGGATCTGGCTGACCATCGTCGCCACGCCGCTGGCGCTGAGCGGATCGACCGCTGCGGGCGCGAGCGGCGCCAGCACCAGCGTCAGCATCACCACCAGAGCGACGCGGATGCGCGCGGGAATCACGCCCGAACCCAGCACCGGCGCGATCAGGCACAGGCCGCCGACGCGGCCCAGCGCCCACAGCAGGCCGCCCAGCCAGTTCTCCAGCTGGGCCAGGTCCACCGTGGTCATTTCACGGCCCCACTATTTGACGGCACCGGGCAGCCCCTCGATCAGTTGCCGCGTGAACTGCACCAGGGTGCGCAGCATCCACGGACCGGTGATCAGCGCGACCACCGCCATGGCGATCAGCTTGGGGATGAACGAGAGGGTCATCTCGTTGATCTGCGTGGCCGCCTGGATCACGCCGACCAGCAGGCCCACGGCCAGCGCGGTGAGAAGCAGCGGCGCGGCGACCAGGATCGCGATGTACAGCGCGTGCTGGCCGAATTGAATGACGGATTCCGGGGTCACGTGTAGAAGCTCCCCGCCAGCGTCCCGATCAGCAGCGTCCAGCCATCCACCAGCACGAACAGCATGATCTTGAACGGCAGCGAGATGATCATCGGCGAGACCATCATCATGCCCATCGACATCAGCACGCTGGCGACCACCAGGTCGATGATCAGGAACGGGATGAACAGCAGGAAGCCCATCTGGAACGCGGTTTTCAGCTCGCTCGTCAGGAACGCCGGCATCGCCACGCGGAACGGCACGTCGTCCTTGCTGGCGTAGGGCTTCTCCTTGGCCAGCTGGGTGAACAGCTGAAGGTCGGCATCACGGGTCTGGTCGAGCATGAAGCGCTTGAACGGCGCGCTGGCGGCGGGCAACGCCTGCTCGGCGGTCAGCTGGCCGTCCATGTACGGCTTGACGCCATCGCTGTACGCCTTGTTGAACACCGGGCCCATCACGAACATCGTCAGGAACAGCGCCAGCCCGAGCAGCACCTGGTTGGGCGGCGTCGACTGCGTGCCCAGCGCCTGGCGCAGGAAGCCGAGCACGATGATGATCCGGGTGAACGAGGTCATCATCAAAAGAATCGCCGGCAGCAGCGTCAGGACCGTCATCAGACCCAGCAACTGCAGTGACAGCGTCCAGTTCTTCGCGCCGCCAGGCGCGTCGTGCACGGTCAGCACCGGGATGCCGCCCGGCATGGCAGGGCTCGCCGGCATGCTCAGTGCCGGCGCCGCCGGGCCGGGTGTGGCCTGCGGTGCGGCGAAGGCGAACAACGGCAACAACATCAGCACCAGCGCGAGCACCCAGCGCGCGCCGCAGAAGGAAAACAGTTTCACGACTTGCCTTTCCAGCGCGACAGCAGTTGCGCGAAGTTGGGAGCGACCGGCAGCGGCGCCGGCGGGTTGGCATCGGCCGGAGCCACGCCTTCGTACACGTGCAGGGTGCGCAGGCCACCCTGCCCCACGCCGACCAGCAGGCGCTTGCCGTCGGCGTCGATCAGCAGCACACGCTCGCGCGCGCCGACCGCCATCGATTCCACGCAGCGGATGCGCCGGCCACCCGGCAGGTTGCGCGCCTGCAGGCGGCGGCTCATCCACCCGGCCACGAAGATCAGCGCGATCACCGCTGCCAGGCTCAAGAGCACCCGCAACAACTCCCCGCCGACGTTGATGTCGGGCGTGGCGGCGGGCGCGGCGAAGATCAGGGCGAGCATCGGATCAACGCAGTTTGCGCACGCGCTCGGCCGGGCTGACCACGTCGGTCAGGCGGATGCCGAACTTCTCGTTGATCACCACCACCTCGCCGTGCGCGACGAGGGTGCCGTTGACGAACACGTCCAGCGGTTCGCCGGCGGCGCGGTCCAGTTCCACCACCGAGCCCTGGTTCAACTGCAGCAGGTTGCGGATGCTGATCCGGGTGCGGCCGACTTCCATGGCCAGGATCACCGGCACGTCCAGGATCATGTCCAGGTTGACGTCACCGGTTTCGCTGGCGAAGCCGGCCAGGGTGTCGGAGTCGATGCGGTCGGCGACCGCGGCGTCGTTGGCGTTCATGCGCTTTTCTTCTCGATGAATTCGCCGGCCGCGCGCCTTTCGCGCCGGCCGACCTGGGCCTGGAACTGGATCGCCGTGTGGCCGTTGGCCTGGCCGTAGCGGCCGCGGAACACCGGCACGTCTTCGGCGAAGACGGTGCAAAGTTCGGGCAGCGTCACCGGGATCACGTCACCCGGGCGAAGGCCCAGGAAATCCCCGATGGACAGCTGCGCCTCGATCAGCAGCGAGCTGATCTCGACCTCGGCGTCGAGCACTTCCTCGTGCAGGTGCTCGGTGAAGCGGTCGTCGCGGTCGGCCAGGTCGCTCTGCACGCCGGCGTCGAGCAGCGTGCGGATCGGCTCGACCATCGCGTACGGCAGGGTCAGGTGGATTTCGCCGCCGCCGCCGTCGAGTTCGACGTGGAAGCGCGAGACGACCACGGTTTCCGTGGGGCTGACGATATTGGCGAACTGCGGGTTGATCTCGGAGTTCATGTACTCGAACTCCAGCGGCAGCACCGGGTTCCACGCCTCGGTCATGGCGCCGAACAGCTCGGTGAGCATGATCTGGATCACGCGGTTTTCGATCGCGCTGAAATCGCGACCCTCGATGCGCGCGTGGAAGCGGCCGTCGCCGCCGAAGAAGTTGTCGATCACGGTGAACACCAGCCGCGGCTCGAACACCACCAGCGCGGTGCCGCGCAGCGGCTTGATCTTCACCAGGTTGAGGTTGCTCGGCACGGCCAGGCTGTGCACGTACTCGGCGAACTTGACCATCTTCACGCCGAGCACCGACACCTCGCAGCTCTTGCGCAGGACGTTGAACACGCCCAGGCGGAAGAAGCGCGCGAAGCGATCGTTGACCATCTCCAGCGTTGGCAGCCGGCCGCGCACGATACGGTCCTGCTGGGTGAAGTCGTAGGACTGCACCGCCTCGGTGGGAGGTGGCTCGTCCTCGCCGGTGGCGACGCTGCCGCCGGTGACGCCGTCGAGCAGCGCGTCGATTTCGTCCTGGGAAAGAAGATCGCTCATGGGCGCTCAGGGCCTCACTGCATCACGAAGCTGGTGAAGTACAACGCGTCGATGCCGGGCTTGCCGGTGCGCGCCGCGACGATCTTGCGCACCGCGTCCAGCGCATCGGCCTGCAGCTTCTGCTTGCCGACGGGGTCGCTGAGGATCGAGTAGTTCTGGCGGCTGAACAGCATCACCAGCGCGTTGCGCACGACCGGGTCCACACCCTTGACGGTGTCCAGCGCGGCCTGGTCGTGCGACATCAGGGTCACGCCGACCTGCAGGTAGCGCATGGCGTCGTCGTCGCGGAAGTTGACGACGAAAGCCGGGTCCAGCGGCAGGAAGTATTCGGGCTGGATCTTGGTCGGCTGGGCGTCGCCGGCGTCCTTACCGGCCGCCGCCGTGGCGGGCTTGTGCTGCCCGTGCGATACGAACAGGTACGCGCACGCGCCGGACACCGCCAGCAGCGCCACCACCAGGCCGATCACCAGCAGCGAGCGCTTTTTCTTCGGTGGCGCCACCGCTACCGCTTCTTCTTCCGTAATTGCCATGCCTTGAAAACCTCGGTGTTGTTTTTCTTGTTGGCTCCCGGGGGCGCCACCTTGCAGGGACCTTGTTGCAATCCGCGTGCCACGGCGGGAGGGCTTGGTCCTGCTTGGTTTGCGGCAGGCGCGGCGCTTTCTTGACGCGCGCCGGGGAACGGGCGCGTCGCGATCACGACGGGTGTCTGGAAATCGGCGGGTCGGGAGCGCTCCGACTTCGGGCGCGGTGCGCCTGCGCTCAGCGCGAACGGGATGGGCGAGGCACGCGAGGCTCGGCCACGCTCTCCCATCGGGAGAAGCGTCGGGAGGACCGTTCGATGGCGCCGATGCGCCCTGCTTTGCCCGGACTCCCACCCGCCCTTCGGCACCTCTCCTGGCGGGAGAGGGATTGGGCCGGGGCGAGGCGCTTCGGTTTCGGCGCTGCGCGCCTGCGCTCGGCAAGGATGGGACGATGGAAACGTTGCGGGAAGAACGACCGGAAAACCCCGTTCACCTTGGGGCGCAGGCCGCAGACCAGAGTCGCAGGGCGCTCCGCGTCAGGCGAACGTATCGAGCATCCCGAGCGCGGCCACCGGCATGCTGGCCATCACGGCCGGTTCGGCGTCGACCTCTCCGATCGCACCCGCCGCCTCGCCACCACGACCACCTTCGCCATGCTGCTGGCGCTGGCCCACGTCGGCCTGGCCCAGCGCCAGGCCATGCTGCGCCAGCAACGCGTCCAGCTGCGGCAGGGTCTGCTGCACGGCGTGCACGGCCGCCGGATGCTGCACGGCGAAACTCACGTCGACGCGGTCGTGGTTCAGGCTGACCTTGACGTCGAGCGTGCCCAGGTCTTCCGGATGCAAACGGATGCGCGCCTGCTTGACGTCCTGCTGGCCCAGCCAGACCACGTGCTGGCCCAGCTCCTGCGCGAAGGCCGGCGTGCCGGCGGGGCTGGCGAGGTTGAGGTTGTGCGCCGGCGCCGCGGTCGTGCCGGCGTCGGGCACGGGCATCGGGTTGGCGGACAGGCTGCCCAGCTGCGCGACATCGATCGACGCGTCCTTCTGCTCGGCGGGCTTGGCCAGCATCGGCGCCAACGCATTGGCATCGAGGCTGATCGCTGGCTTGGCCGTCGCTGCCGCGGCCGCGGTATTGGCGAGCAACACCAGCGCGGCCGGCGCCTTGGCGGCGGCGCCATCGGCGATGGCGCCGGTCGCCGCATGCGCCGGCATGCCGGCCGCGGCGAGCGGCTTGGCCGGCGCGGCCTGGCCGATCAGCGCCAGCATGGCCGCCGCCAGCGCGGCGGCATCCGCGTCGCTCGGGTCCTTCGCGCTTGCGTCGGCCGGCTTCTGTTTGTCGGCGTCGGTCTTCGAGGAACCCTTGGCCTTCGCCACCTCATGCTTGCCCTCGTCCTGCGCCGGCTTGTCCTGCGACTCGCCGTGCTGCTGGCGGGCGGCGTCCAGGTGGCGGTCGAAGCGGCTGTCGTCCGACCGGGCGGCCGGGTCCGCGGCAGGGCGGGCCGGCGGCGGAGCCGGCTGGACGGGGTTCACGGCGGCGGTGGTCGCGCTCATGGGCACTTCCTCATCAAGGCTTCAAACGGCATGCGTCGAGTCAGTCCAGCAAACTTCGCGCCAAGGCCTATCGGGCGGGTCGCCGATGCTGCATGCGCTCGTCGATGTCGTTCTGCTCGCGGCGCTCCTCGGTCTTGCGTTCCTGCTCGCGATAACGGTCGATCACGTTGTCCAGCGCGGCTTCGCGGGCATGCGCGTCGCGCCAGGACCCGCGCATCTGATCGAGCGATTGGCGCTGGCGTTCGATCTCCAGCACCTGCTGGTCGATCGCGCGGTCGATGCGCTCGACGAATTGCTGGCGGTTCATCAGCGCTACGGCCGTCAAACCGCCGACGCCGGGGCTGGCGTACTCCTGGCGGTAGCCGCGCAGTTCGGCAAGCTGGCGCTCGGCCTTGGCCAGCCGCTGCTGCTGCTCGGCGAGCTTGAGCACCGCATCTTCGCTGCGCTGTTTGGCCTGGTCGGCGGCCGGTTGCAGTCGGTCGGCGCGCTTGCTCACTGCGTGGCCTCGGCGGCCAGGGCGTTGAGGGCGGCGATGCCGTCGGCGAGGCTCATCGGTTCGTCCACTTCCTGCTGCAGGAACGCGCGCAGGCGGGGCCACATCACGATGGCCTGGTCGACCTGCGGGTCGGATCCCTTCTGGTAGGCGCCCACCGCGATCAGGTCGCGCTGCTGGCGGTAGGCCGAATAGACCTGACGGAAACGCTGCGCGGCGCGCTGGTGCTCGCGGGCGGTGACCGCCGGCATCACGCGGCTGATCGAGGCTTCGATGTCGATCGCCGGGTAGTGGCCGGCCTCGGCCAGGTCGCGCGAGAGCACGATGTGGCCGTCCAGGATCGCGCGCGCCGCGTCGGCGATCGGATCGTGGCGGTAATCGTCGCCTTCGGTCAGCACGGTGTAGAAGGCGGTGATCGAGCCGACACCGCCGGCATCGTTGCCGGCGCGTTCGACCAGCGCCGGCAGCATGGCGAACACCGACGGCGGATAGCCCTTGGTCGCCGGCGGCTCGCCGATGGCCAGCGCGATCTCGCGCTGGGCCTGGGCGTAGCGGGTGAGCGAATCCATCAGCAGCAGCACGCGCTGGCCGCGGTCGCGGAACCACTCGGCGATCGCGGTGGCGTACTGCGCGCCGCGCAGGCGCTTGAGCGGCGGCGCGTCGGCCGGGGCGGCGACGATCACCGCGCGGCGGCGCCCTTCCACGCCCAGCGTGTGCTCGACAAACTCCTTCACTTCGCGGCCGCGCTCGCCGATCAGGCCGACGACCACGACGTCGGCATCGGTGTATTTGGTCATCATGCCCAGCAGCGTGGACTTGCCCACGCCGGAGCCGGCGAACAGGCCCAGGCGCTGGCCGCGACCGACGGTGAGCAGCGCGTTGATCGCGCGCACGCCCGTGTCCAGCGGGGTGTCGATGGGCTTTCGCGCCATCGGGTTGATCGGTTCGGCCTTGAGCGCGGCATGTTCGCCGGTGTCCAGCGGACCCATGCCATCGAGCGGCACGCCGTCGGCGCCGATCACGCGTCCGAGCAGGCCCGCGCCCACCGGCAGGCCGCCGGCGTCGCTGAGCGGGCGCACGCGGGCGTTGGGCAGCACGCCGTGCATCTCGCCGACGGGCATCAGCAACAGGCGTTCGTCGGCGAAGCCGACCACCTCGGTGTCGAGCTGGCTGCCGTCGGCGGTGTCGACCAGGCAGCGCGCGCCGAGCGCGGCTTCGCAGCCTTCGGCCTCGAGCGTGAGCCCGACCACGCGGCGCAATCGTCCTTCGACCGTGAGCGTATGGGCCGCCTGCGCGCGCTGGCGGCGGCGGGCCAGTTGCTGCGACCAGGCGTTCATGCCGCGGGCTCTTTGCGGGAAAGCGGGTGGCGACGAAGGCTCATGCGCCGGTCTCGTCACCCAGTACGGCATCGATCATCACGGCCAGGCGCGTCTCCAATCGCGCATCGAGCCGCGATCGTTCGCTTTCGAGCAGGCAGTCGCCGCGCTTGAGGGCGGGATCGGCTACCAGTTGCCAGTGCGTCTCGGCGGCCTCCAGCTCGCGCATCAGCGCCAGGTCGTCCGGATGCAGGCGCACGCGCAGCTCGCGCGTGGCGGCCGGCAGCGCGGCGACGGCCTGGCGTACGGCCTGCACGATCAGCTCCGGGCGGGTCGCCAGTTCCTCCGCGATCACGCGTCGTGCGACGAGCAGCGCCAGTTGCGCAAGCTCCTGTTCCACCGCGGCATCGAGCGCGTCGAGCGGGCGCGCCGCCTGGGCGCAGATCGCCTCCAGCCTTGCGACGCGCTCGCGCCCCTGCGCGCGCGCCTCGGCCAGGCCCTGGGCGAGGCCGGCGGCATGGCCTTCCTCACGCGCCTGCTGCTGGAGCGTTTCCAGGTCGCTGACGGTGGGATGGTTGGCCGGCTCGGCGGGCGCCTGCGACGGCGCGTCGCCCATCTGCGGCGGCTCCCAGCGCTGGTAGCCGGCGACCGCGTCGCGGTTGAGGACGGCGCTCATCAGACCAGGTCATCCGAGCCGCCGAGGGTGATCTGGCCGGCATCGGCCAGGCGCCGGGCGATGCCGAGGATTTCCTTCTGCGCGGCGTCCACCTCGGACACGCGCACGGGCCCGGCCACTTCCAGGTCGTCGCGCAGCATGTCGGCGGCGCGCTTGGACATGTTGGCGAACATCTTTTCGCGGATCGACGGCTCGGCGCCCTTGAGCGCCACGATGAGGCGCGGCGAAGGCACTTCGCGCAGCAGCGCCTGCATCGAACGGTCGTCCAGCTCCACCAGGTCGTCGAAGACGAACATCAGGTCTTCGATCTTGCTGCCCAGGCCCGGGTCGTGGCTGCGGATGGCGGCCATCAGTTCGGCCTCGCGCGAGGATTCCATCGCGTTGAGGATGTTGGCCGCGGCCTTGAGGCCGCCCACGCTGGCGGACTTCAACTTGTTGGTGTTGCCGGAGAACTGGCGCTCCATGATTTCGTCCAGCTCGTTGAGCGCATGCGGCTGCACGCCATCGAGCGTGGCGATGCGCATGATCGCGTCCGAGCGGGTGCGGCCCGGCAGGTAGCCGAGCACTTCGGCGGCCTGGTCGTGTTCCAGGTGCGCCAGCACCAGCGCGATGATCTGCGGATGTTCCTGGCCGACCATCTCGGCGATGGCGCGGCCTTCCATCCACTTGAGCGATTCGAGCCCCTTGCTGGAACGGCCCAGCAGGATGCGGTCGATCAGGTTGCCCGCCTTGGTCTCGCCCAGCGCGTTGGTGAGGATCTTGCGGATGTAGTCCTCGGTGCCGACGCCGAGCGCGGTCTGCGAGCCCATGTCGTCGTGCAGCCGGGTGAGCACCTTGTCGACCTGTTCGCGCGACACGCTGGTCAGCACGGCCATGGCCTGGCCGACTGCCTGCACGTCGCGTGCGGACAGATGCTTGAGCACCTCGGCGGCGTCCTGCTCGCCCAGGGTGAGCAGCAGGATCGCGGCGCGCTGCGCACCGGTGATTTGCGGTTCCTGTTTCATCGACGCTTAGCCGCCATCCTCGCCGACCCAGTTCCTGACCACCTGCGCCACCTGCTTGGGGTTGTCGCTGACCATGCGTCGGGCCAGGCCCACTTTCTGCTCATAACCGATCACCTGTGGGCCCGACAGTCGGTTCCCCTCGTCATCGTCATCGGCAATCCGCACGGAAACCGTAGGCACGCGCCCGGCGCCAGCGAGCGCCGGTTGCGGCGCGCTGCGCAGCAGCCCCTTGAGCAGCGGGCGCAGGAGACCGAAGGCGACGATCAGCGCGATCAGCACGCCGATGGCCTGCTTGATCAGGTCCAGCGCGCCGGGGCGCTGCCACAGCGGCAGTTGCTCGGGCGCGTCGGCGGCCGGCGCGGTGCGGAAAGCCTGGTTGATGACGCTCACGCTGTCGCCGCGGGTCTGGTCGAAGCCGACCGCGTTCTTGGCCAGTTGAGTGAGGTGGTCCAGTTCCTGCGGCGTGAACGGGACGCTGGCGTCGCCCTTGGGGCCGCTCACGGTCTTGTTGTCGACCACCACCGCCACGCTCAGGCGCGCCAGCCGTCCGGCCGGGTCGCTGGTATGGCTGATGGTGCGGTCCAGTTCGTAGTTGCGGGTGGCGCTGGAGGAGCTGTCGCCGGTGTTGGTCTGGGCGGTGGCGGCCGCCGGCGCGACGGCGGCCTTGCCGCCGGCGTTGGGATTGGCCGCGGTCGGCTGCGCGGCCATCACCGGCGGCTGGTTGCTGAGCGCGCCGGGCACGCCACCGTCGGCGGCCGTGCCATCGGCATGATGTTCGCTGCTGGTCTGTTCGCTGCGCAGCGCCGGGTGTTCGTGGTCGAAGGTCTCGCTGGCCTTCTCGGTGGCGCTGAAGTCCAGGTCCACCGAGACCTGTGCGTGCACCTTGCCCGGCCCGACCAATGGGGTGAGCAATTCCTCGATGCGTTGCGCGTAGCTGTTTTCGATCCGCGTGGCCAGGCGCAGGCGGCTGTCGCCGACGGCGGCGGCGCTGTCCGGGTCGCTGCCGGTGAGCAGCTGGCCCTGCTGGTCGATCACCGACACCTGCTTGGCGTCCAGGTCCGGCACCGAGGCGGCGACCAGATGCACGATCGCGGCCACCTGGCTCGCGTCCAGTTGCCGTCCCGGATAGAGCGTGACCAGCACCGAGGCACTGGCCTCGCGGCTGTCGCGGATGAAGGCCGAGGGCTTGGCCAGCGCCAGGTGCACGCGCGCGGCGCGCACGCCCTGCAGGCTGCCGATGGTGTTGCCCAGGTCGGTCTCGAGCATCTGCTGGTAGCGCGTGCGCTCGGCCAGGTCGCTCATGCCGAACGGCGAATCGGCTTGCGGCACGGAGTTGGTGGCGGTGCCCTGCGGCAGCCCCTGCCCGGCCAGGCGCAGGCGCACCGCAGCGAGGTCCGAGGCCGGCACCATGATCGAGCTGCCGTCGTTGCCAAGCTGGTAGGGCGTGTTGGTCGACTGCAGCGCCTGCGTGATCGCCGCGGCGTCCTGCTGGCCGAGGCCCGCGTAGAGCAGGCCCCAGTTGGGTCCGCGCGACCACAGCACCACTGCCACGCCCAGCGCCACGGCCGCGGCCATGCCGACCAGCAGCAGCAACTGGCGCGAGGCCGGGCTGCGCGCAAGCTGCTTGAGATCGAAGCGGTTGGCAGAGCTGTCGGTGGTGGCGATGGCGTTGTCAGCCATGGGAACGAATCATCCGTAAAGCAAAGGGGAGAACGTGTTGCCGGCGGTCAGACCGGCATGTTCATGATTTCCTTGTAGGCATCGACCAGCTTGTTGCGCACTTCGGTCATCGTGCGCAGCGAGAGGTCGGCCTTCTGGATCGCCACCATCGTGCGGCCCAGGTCCGCGCCCGGATCGCCACGCTCGAACGCCGCCGCCATCTGTCCCGCCTGCTGCTGGCTCTGGCCGACGCTGCCGATCGATTCCTTCAGCAGCGCACCGAAGTCCGCCTTCGCCGCCGGCGCCGCCTTCAGCGCGGTCTCCGCCGGACGCACCTGGCTGGAGATCTGGCGCATCTGGGCGAGCAGGTTGTTGACGTCGATCGTGCTCATGTCGGGTTTCCGGCGCGTGGCAGGTTCTGGGGGTATGACTGCACGAGGCGTGCCACGGGGAGGGGGAACGGAAAACGGGAAAACGTGCGGGTCCAGGCGGCGTGCGATGCGGACAGTGGCCGGGCGGAAACGGATGTCGGCGGATGCGCGGGCCGCCGAACCGGCGCGCGGCCGACGCCCCCGTTCCCCTTCCCGTTTCCCGCTTTACGCGGCCAGGCTGTTCTGCAGGCCGTACTTGCGCAGCTTTTCCACCAGCGTGGTGCGCTGCATGTGCAGCAACTTGGCCGCGTGGGCGACCACGCCGCCGGTGACGTCGAGCGCCTGGCGGATCAGGCCCACTTCGATGTCGGCCAGGTGGTCCTTGAGGTCCAGCCCGCCCTCGGGCAGCAGCGTCGCGTCGGGCGACACCGCCACGGCGGCGGCCATCGACGCCGGCATCGGCGCGCCGTCCATCAGCGCAAGCAGCGAGGCGCCCTGCGCTTCCTCCACGGCCTGGCGGCCGCGGTACTTCTCCGGCAGGTCGCTGGCGCGGATTTCGCCGTGCGGGTAAAGGATCGCGAGGCGCTCGACCAGGTTGCACAGCTCGCGCACGTTGCCCGGCCAGCCGTACTGGTGCAGCGCGTTCACCGCGCCGGCGGAGAAGCGCACGCTGCCCAGGCCGCGGCGGGCCAGGCGCTGGTTGAATTCGCCGATCAGCACCGGCAGGTCGTCCAGGTGCTCGCGCAGCGCGGGCATTTCCAGCGGGAACACGGACAGGCGATAGAACAGGTCCTCGCGGAACTGGCCGCCGGCGATCGCCTGCTCCAGGTTGCGATGGGTGGCGGCGATGATGCGCACGTCGCAGCGCTGGCTCTTGGTGCCGCCGACGCGCTCGTACACGCGCTCCTGCAGCACGCGCAGCAGCTTGACCTGCATGGTCAGGCTCATGTCGCCGATCTCGTCCAGGAACAGCGTGCCGCCCTCGGCCATCTCGAAGCGTCCCTTGCGGGTGCTGATCGCGCCGGTGAAGGCGCCCTTCTCGTGACCGAAGAGCTCGCTTTCCAGCAGCTCGGCGGGGATCGCGCCGCAGTTGATCGCCACGAAGGGCTTGTCGCGGCGCGGCGAACACTCGTGAATGGTGCGCGCGACCATTTCCTTGCCGGTGCCGGACTCGCCCAGCACCAGCACGGACGAATCGAACGGCGCGACCTGGCGGATCAGCGCGTTGACGCGACGCATCGGCGCGGACTCGCCAACGAAGCGCAGCTCGCCGCGGCGGCCGCCGAGCAGGCGCGCGTACAGGCTGCGCATCACCTCGGCCAGCTGCTCGTAGCGCAGCGGGAACTCGACCATGCCGACGCGGGCGGCAAACGGGGAGCTGGCGGCGCACAGGCGCGCAGCCCAGGCCGAGTCGCTGGCGAGCAGCACCGGCACGTGGCTTGCGGCGTCGCCCAGCAGCGCGAACTGGCGTTCGGCCGCCTCAGCGTCCTCGACCGTACCGACGTACACGGCGCGCCAGGCATGGGTCGACTCCTCCACCGCGGCGCAATCCTCGGCCCGCTGCGGGTGGTAACCGAGAAAGTGCAGCGCCGACAGAATGGACTCGGCCCGCGCCTCGTTCGACTCGATCACCAGGAAATCGACCTTGCTCATATGTATGCCCTCCACGTTGACGCTTTGAACGACGAACCGCCGGCTGTCCTGCAGTGTTCGTACTTCTTGGGACCGCCGGCTTTCCGTCACCGGTCACGCGAGGGAGGGAGCAAGAAGAAGGCCAGCGCAGGCGGCCGTTGCGGCTGTCCGCGGACGGGCGGATGGCCCTAATGCGTCACATGTGAAGATTGCGTCGAAAGGGTGTTACGCGAGAACCGAGCAGCGGCGACGGTTTGCTGGCGCCACGGGGCCGTCGAAGGAGTGACACACCACGACACCGCCCTGTCGGCAACCGTCAAACGGACGACGCGTGACCTCGCGAAAGTGTGAAGTGCTTCACGCGCGATGCGCGCACCGCTTCACGTCGCGCCGACCGGCATTCACGGAGCGGCCTGGCGCGCACCTGCCACTTTGCGTCGGTGTTGACGAAACACGAACCTTTCGAGTGACGCAGCAACGCCATCGCCCAGTGCGTGGAAGGCGACGAACGCGCCGCCGTCGGCGAACCGTCGCTCGATGTGCGCGGGCAACTCCAGCGGCACGCCCGGGCAAGCGTCGAAGCGCAGGCGCAGCAGCAGGGCGTCGCCCGCGGGCACCAGCGCCGCCGGCAATACCGCGCCGATCGCGTTGAAGCGCAAGGCCTGGCGGGGCGGCAACGTTTCGGCAGGCATCGCCAGGCGGTTGATCATGTCGATCAACGCGTTGAGCTTGGCATCCAGCCTCGACAGTTCCTGCATGACCGGACTGTCGTCATCGGCGCTTTCGACGCGCCGTTCCTCCAGCGCCGCCACCGAAGCGAGCGCGGCGGTATTGCGCTCGGCCAGTCGCTGGGCGAGTCCTTCGGGCAGCGGCCAGGCAAGCGCCTGGCTGTCGGCGTGCCAGCTGTCCTCGCAGGCAAGGCGCTGCTCGAACTCGTTCCAGGCGCTGGCGGTCATGTCGTTTCTCCGACGGAGGCTTTCATCGGCGGGGAGTATGCAAGCTGCGGGCCCAAGCTCTTATCAAATGAAGCGCATCCGCAGGACGACGTTCGCTCCCTCTCCCCCATTTTTGATGGGAGCAGGGGGAGAGGGTTGGGGCGAGGGGCCAGGGCTCGCGGGAAGCTCTCACCGAGCCGACCCGGTTTTCGTCCCGACAACTAGACCTGATCTGGCTCGTGCGGATCTTCCCGCAAGCCTTGACCCCTCGCCCCAGCCCTCTCCCCGGAGGGGAGAGGGAGCAAAGACGCTAACCGACGTAGGCGGCGATGGCGCGGGCGCGATCCTGCCCGGCCTGCCACTGTTCGCCGGCCTGGTCGCGCGCCTGGATGACCAGCGCCTGCAGCTCGCGATCGATCGCCAGCAGTTCGCCCAACTGGCGCACGCTGTCCGCGTCCTGCGCCACCGGCCGCATCACCAGCGGATGACGCTCGGCCTCCAGCGCGACCAGTTGCTCCCAGTCGCCCGCGCGGGCGGCCTCGAGCATGGCGCGCGTCAGCGCCAGGGCCAGCGCGAGCGGCAGCGCGTCGTTCATGCCGCGGCGCCGGCGGGACGGCGCGCTTCGGGCGGCACCATCACCCAGCTGTTGCGGACCTTCTGCAGCAGCGCGCTGACTTCGTCGAGCGCGCCCACGTCGTTGCGCAGGTTCGCGTGCAGCAGGCGACGGCCCATGTAGTCGTAGAGCGCGTCGAGCTGGCCGACCAGCGGGCTCTCGACCTTCGGGTCGAGCGCGTCGCGCAGGCCGCCGATGATTTCGATGACGCGGCCGATCACCTCGCCCTTGGGCGCGATCTCGCCGCGCTGCATGTGGCCGCGCGCGGTGACCAGGCGCTCCAGCGCGCCGTCCATGAGCAGCGTGATCAGGCCATGCGGATCGGCCGATTCGACGCCGCCGTGCGAGCGGACCTGCTGGTAGGCGTTGGCGCCCTGTCCGAATGCCATGGTGGGTTTCCTCCGACTTACTTGTTCTTGTTCGCCGCGGTGAGCGCGTCGAATTGCTGGGTGAGATAGCTGCTGGTGCTGTTGAGCTTGGTCAGCAGCGTGTCGAGCGTGCTGAACTGGCGCGTGTAGCGCGTGGTGAGCGCCTGCATGCGACTGTCGAGTTCGCTCTGGCGGTCGTCCAGGTCCGTCAGCTGCTTGTTGAGGTTGTCGGTGCGCGTCTCGAGGATGCCGTCGTCGCCGACCCACTTGTCGAGCGCACCGCCGAGCTTGCCGGCCAGGCCGGCGTCGCCGCCGAACAGATTGGACACGGCCGCGCCGCCGCCCCTGAGCGCATCGCTCAGCTCGCCGCTGTCCAGGCTGAGCGTGCCGTCGAGCTGCAGCGTCACGCCGATGTCGCTCAGCGTGCTGCCGTTGGCCGCGCCGCCCATCACCGCCGCCAGCGTGCCCTTGATGCTGTTGAGCGTGGCGTCGCCGATCAGGGCGCCGGAGGTCTGGGTGGTCGCGTCGTACTTGGTGAGGTTCTTGTAGATGCCGATGAAACTGTTGTACGTGTTGACCAGGTTGGTGACCGCGCTGGTCGCCTTGGCCGTGTCGCTGCTGACGGTCACCGTGCTGGTGCCTTCGGCGACCAGGTTCAGGGTCAGCCCGTCGATGGCCGTGCTGATGGTGTTGCCCGCGCTGTGCCCGGGCAGGCCGTCGATGGTGTACTCGGCGTCCTGTGCCGGGTCGATCACGGTGAAGCCGTTGCCCGAGGCCGCGTTCGGGTCGTAGCTGAGCGCGGACAGGCCGCCATCGCCGCCACTGGCGCTCACGCTGAAGCCGTTGTCCGTGCCGGTGCGGGTGCCGCGCAGCACGAGGTGCGCGCCGTCGGTGCCGGTGACGATGGTGGCGCTGACGCCGGGGTTGTCGGAGGACTTGTTGATCGCGTCGCGGATCTGCGCCAGCGAGGCGTGAGCGGCGTCGATGTCCAGGCTCATCTGCTTGTCGCCGACGGCGATGGTGAGCGTGCCGGTGCCGACGGTCGCGTCACTGTCGGTGAATGCTCCGGACGACGCCTTCATGGCGCCGGCGAGCTTGGTCACTTCGATCTTGTAGGTGCCGTTGACCGCATCGGTGCGGGCAGTGGCCGACAGCACGCTGGTGTCGCCGATGGCGACCGCATGCGCGGCCAGCGCACTGCCGTCGCTCAGCGGACTGAGCGCCGACTTCAGTGCCGAAAGCGCCGCGCTGACCTGGCCCAGGGCCGAGATCTGCGTCTGCGCCTTGCTGGTCTGTGCGTCGATCTGGTCCTGCTGCGGCTTCTTCTTGGCCGCGACCAGCTGGCTGACCAGGCTGTCGACGTCGAGTCCGGATCCGATGCCGGCGGCGCTGAACAGCGCGCTGGAGGAACTGGTGGAGCCGACGGTGATAGCCATGGTCGTGGAATCCTTTTATGGGTGAGGCGGCCGCGTCGCCGCGGCCGCCTCACTCAGGTTGTCGCCGCTGTTACTGCAGCAGCTTGAGCACGCTCTGCGTGGTGGAGTTGGCCTGCGCCAGCACCGAGACACCGGCCTGCTGCAGGATGTTCGCGCTGGACATGTTGGCCGTTTCGGCCGCGAAGTCGGCGTCCTGGATCTGGCTGCGCGACGAGTCGAGGTTCTGCGAGATGGTCTGCAGGTTGGCGATCGTCGAGTCGAAGCGGTTCTGCACCGCACCCAGGTCACTGCGGATCGAGCTGATCGACTGCAGGGCCGAGTCGATGCGGTTGATCGTCTCGTTCGCGCCGGCGACGGTCTTCACGTTGGCCGTGGTCAGGTCGCCCGAAGCGGCCGTGGTGCCCGCGGTGAAGCCCAGCGAGGTGTTGCTGCCGGCCAGCACCAGGTCGTCCTGCGAGTTGATCGCCAGCTGGCCGGCGTCGTTGATGTAGGCCGACACGCCGCTGATGCCCGAGCTGTTGATCTGGTCGACCAGGGCCTTGGAGTCCTTGAACGTACCGGTGATCGCGGTGCCGTTGATGCTGAAGTCACCGGAGGCCAGGGTCAGCGGGGTCGAGGCGGCGGCAGCCGTCACGGCGGCGTTGACGCCGGTCGAGGTGGCCGCACCGTCGGTGGTCGTGCTGGTGGCCGCACCCACCGTTGACAGGCCGAGCGCGGCGTTGTCGGTCGAACCGCCGAACGTGAACGCGGCGACGGTGGAGTTGGTGATCTGCAGCTTGCCGGTGCCGTCGTCCGCGGCGATCGTGCTGCCGGCGGCGGTGTTGATGGCGGCGGCCAGGGCGGCAGCGTCGGTGTACGAGCCGGTGGCGACCGTCTGCGCACCGCTACCGACGTCGATGGTCAGGTCGGTCACGGTGAAGTTGGAGATCACGCCCGACGAGGTCGCGGTGGTGTCCGTGGTCGTGGACGACTGCGCGGCGACCGAGCTCATGCCCAGGGTCGTGGCGGCGCTGCCGCCGAAGGTCACGGCGCTGCTCTCGGCGTTGTCGAAGGCGATTTCGTTGCCCGAGACGGTGGCGAGCGTGCCGCCGACGCCGGCCGAGGTGGCGGCGGTGTTGATCGCGGCGGCCAGGCTGGTGGCGTCGGCGTAGTTGCCGGCGGCCACGTTCACCACGGTGCCGGAACCCAGCTGCACGGTCAGGTCGCCGGCGGCGAGGGTCAGGCCGGCGGCCGAACCGAACGCACCGCTGACGTCGCTGGAAGCGGAAGCCACGGCGCCGACGTCGGCGGCGCGGGTGCCCTTGGTCAGGTCGACCGAGATGGTCTCGCCGACGTTCGCGCCGACCTGGAAGGCGGCCTGGCCGAACGAGCCGTCCAGCACGTGGCGGCCGTTGAAGGTGGTCTGCTGCGAGATGCGGGTCACTTCCGCGAGGCGCTGCTGCACTTCGGCGTCGAGCGCGGCGCGGTCGTTCTCGGAGTTGGTCGCGTTGGCCGACTGCACGGCCAGCTCGCGGATGCGCTGCAGGTTGTTGGTGACTTCGTCCAGCGCCGACTCAGTGGTCTGCGACAGCGAGATACCGTCGTTGGCGTTGCGCACGGCCTGGTTCAGGCCGTTGATCTGCGTGGTGAAGCGCGTGGCGATCGCGAGGCCGGCGGCGTCGTCCTTGGCGCTGTTGATGCGCATGCCGGAGGACAGGCGGGCGATGGCGGTGGACAGCTTGCTCTGCGACTTCGCCAGATTGTTCTGGGCATTCAGCGAGCTGATGTTGGTGAGAACGCTCATGACCATGGGATTTGCTCCGTATCGGGTCGTTGCCGTTTGTCGGCGGTGGTTGTCAGCGGGATGCCGGTTGGTACACCGCCGCCTCAGAGCCTGTTTCGACGTCGATCATGGAAACTTGAGCAGGTCAATGGGTTTTTTTGCGGGTGAAGGTGAAAGGCCGGGCTTTTCGCGTGAGCCCACTCGTGGGCGATGCATTTTTCCAGGCTGCCGAAAGCGCGCATCGCCCACGAGTGGGCCCCTGCAGGGGCCTGGCTGCTTACTTGATGTAGTTGAACAACGAAAGATTCTGCAACTTGCTGAAAGTCTGTTGCGCGGCCTGCAGCGCGGAGCTCTGCAGGCTGAGCTTGCTTACCGCGTCGTAGTAGTTGAGATCCTGCACGTCCGACAGCGCGGTCTTGTACTGCAGCGTCAGGTCGTCGTTGAGCGCCTGCTGCTGGTCGAGTGCGTTCATGCGCGCGCCGACCGCCGCGCGTGCGCGGGTCAGCGAGCCTATCGACTGGTCGAGGTTGGCGAGCTGGCCGTTGAGCGCGTTCTGCGCGTCGGTGCCGCCACTGTTGGTCTGGGTGAAGCTGGCGATGATCGCGTCCATCGTGGCGAACACGCTTTGCGTCGAGGAGGGCGCGACCGTGAAGCTGTCGCCTGTCGCCGGCGCTCCGGACAGCGCCACCTGCACGCCGTTGAAAGCGACCATGCCGCCCTTCTGCGTGTCGTAGGCGCCGCTCGCCACCAGCGTGCCGCCGCTGTCGCGCACTTCATACGCATCCGGCGCGGTGAAACTGATCTGGTAGGTACCGCCGTCCCATGCGCTGGCGTCGGTCACGCTGGTCGCGCCGGCCACCGCGGTGCCGGTGTTGCCGGCGGTGGCGCCGACGACGAACGTGCCGTTGCCGGTTGGGACGTCCATGAAGATGGTGCTGCCCGGATCGCCGGTGGCGACCTGCAGGCCGGGCCCGGCCGCGACCATGCGCTGGCCTTCGTCGCCCACGTAGCTCACGCCGCCGGCCTGCGACACGAATGGCGCGGCTCCGGTGCGGTTGCCGGCGAAGATGTAGTCGCCCTGGGAGTCCTTGCTGTTGGCGATGCCCATCAACTGGCTGCGCAACTGGACCATCTCGGCGGCGATGTCGGAACGCGACTCGTCGGTCTGGGTGCCGTTCATGCCCTCCAAGGTCAGCGTGCGGATGCGGTCCAGCACGTTGCTCACCGAGGACAGGGTCTGGTCTTCCAGGCCCAGCCGCGCGTTGGCCGAGGTGATGTTGCGCTGGTATTGCGCGGTGTCGGCGTCCAGGTGGGTGAGCTCGACCGCACGCGCGGCGCCGACCGGATCGTCGGAGGGCTGGTTGATCCGCTTGCCGGTGCCCATCTGGGTCTGGATGTCGGACAGGTCGCCCTGCCGCTCCATCATGGTGTTGACCGACTGTTGCTGCATCCAGCTGGTGGAGACTCGCATGGCCCCGATCCTTTACTTGAACGCGCCGAGCAGCGCGTTGAACACGGTGTTGGCGGCGGTGATGATCTGCGCCGACGCCTGGTAGGCCTGCTGGAAGCGCACCAGGTTGGCCGCCTCCTCGTCCATGTTCACGCCGCTGACGCTCTGCTGCGATGCCATCGCCTGGTTGTAGACGGCGGTCTGCGTCTTGGCCGCGTCGTCGGCGAGCGAGCCGGCGCTGCCGACCTGCCCGACCAGTTGGCCGTAGGCGCGGCCGACGCTGGTGGCGCCGCCATCGAGCACGCCCAGGTTGGCGACCGCGCCGAGCTTGAGCGCATTGGCGTTGTCGCCGCGCGCGTTGGCGTTGGCCTTGACGCCGAAGGTATCGCCCGCGGACGGCGCGCCGTCCAGGGTCAGGCTCCAGCCGTTGTGCACGATCGGCGTGCCGGCGGTGAAGGTCTGCGCCGCTCCGCCGTCGATGCTGTAGGTCGTGGGCGAGGAAAACACGATGCTGGACGCAGTGAACAGGTTGGGATCGGTGCCATCGGCCACCGTGAGCGCACCGACCGCGCCGGTGCCGGTGTTGGCGCTGGCCGCGCTGCCCAGCAGCGGGACGGCGGCTGCGATCTTGTTGGGATCGGTGATCGCGACCGCGATGCTGCCGGCCGCGTTGCGGGTGGGCTGGATGCGGAAGCTGTCGCCCGCGCTCGCCGCGCCGCCACCGACCACGAAGCTCAGGCCTCCGGCCAGGAAGGGATCGGCCGCGGTGCCGGTGCCGCTCATCGCCACCGCGGCGCCGCTGCCGTCGCGCAGGTTCCAGGCGGTGCCGTCGAAGGACAGCGTGTAATCCTGGCTGCCCAGCGCGCCGAGGTCGGCGATGCCCGCCGAAAGCGTGGCGCTGCCGGTATTGCCGCTGGCGGCCTGCACGGCCGGACCGGCGACGGTGAAGAAATCGCCGCCGAGCTGGCCGTTGAGGTCCACGCCCTGCGCGTGCTGGGCGTTGAACGCGTCGGCCATCGCCAGCGCGGCGCGGCCGAGCTGGTTCTGCGCCGGGTCGAGCACGTTGCCGCGAAAGTCCAGCAGCGCGCCCAGCGTGCCACCGCCGATGCGTCCGCTCAGCACCGCGCCGGTGCCCTTGTCGACCACTTCCAGCCGGGTCGCGTCGTAGGCGTTCGGCGCCGTGCCCAGTTCGTAGGACTGCGTGCCGCTGACCAGCGCCTGGCCGTTGCCGACGAACACGCTCAGCGTGCCGTCGTTCTGCGTCGCCACGCTGATGCCTACTTCGCCGGAGAGCTTCTTGATCAGCGCGTCGCGCTGGTCGAGCAGGTCCGAGGGCTGCGTGCCGGTGGAGGAGCGGATGCGTTCGTTGAGCTTGGCGATCGCGGCGCTGTCGCTGTTGATCGAGGCGACGGTGTCGGTGAGCTGGCGCTGCACCTGGCCATCGAGGCTGCCGAACTGTCCGGACAGCGCACGGAAGGTGCTGGCGAGCGCACCGGCGCGAGCCAGCAGCACGCCGCGCGCGGAGGCATCGGCTGGCGCGTTGGCCATGTCCTGCACCGCGCCGAAGAAGGTGTCCAGCGACGCCTGCAGGTTGCTGCTGCCCGAAAGCTGGTTGTTGAGCTGGTCGGTGAGCGCCTGGTAGGCGTCCGCACGCCCCTTGGAAGAGGAGGCCGACCACAGCGCCGTGTTGAGGTACTGGCTGTAGGCGCGCTGCACGGCCTGCGTGTCCACGCCGGTGCCCACGTAGTACTGCCCTTGCGCCTGCGGCGCACGCGCGGCGAAGCTCACCTGCTGGCGGCTGTAGCCGTCGGTGTTGGCGTTGGACACGTTGTGGCCGGTGGTGCTCAGGCCCACCTGGGCGGCGAGCAGGCCGGAGACGCCGGTGGAAAGCAGGTCAGCCATGAAGGTTTCCCGGATGGTAGGCGCGCGGACGGGCCGCGGGCCGCGACACGCGGCCCCGCATGAGACCGCGCGACGGAATCAGGGCATGGGTCATGCCCGCTGTGACGGCCGTTTGACGCATCACTTGAGCGTCCCGGCATCCAGCGCCGCGAGCGCTTCGCGCATCTGCGGGCTGTTGGCGATGGTGGTGAGCTTGGCCGCGTAGGACGGATCGGTCGCGTAGCCGCCACGGCTCAGCGCATGCGCGAACCCGGCGATGTTCTCGCCTTTTCCCAGCGCCTGCGCGTAGCGCGGGTTGTCCGCCAGCATGCGGGCGTAGTCGGCGAAAGCCTCGGAAGGGTTGTCGTAGGCGCGGAAGTTGTCGCGCTTGCGCACCGCCACGCCGCCTTCGTATTCGAGCGTGGGCACGCTGACCTTGTCGCCACCCCAGCTGCCGCCGGCCTTGATGCCGAACAGGTTGAAGCTGCTGGAACCGTCGTGCCGGTGCGGCAGGTGCTTGCCCCAGCCGGTCTCCAGCGCGGCCTGCGCCAGCAGCGCGCGCACCGAGACGCCGAGCTTGTCGGCCGCGGCCTGCGCGTGCGGCGCCATGGCGCGCACGAAGCCGGCCGGATCGCCCGGGATGAACTTGCTGGCCACGTTAACCGCGCCCTGTGCCAGCTCGCCGAGCGCGGCGCGCCAGCCCTGCGCCGGGTTCGCATCGGCGGTGAGGGGCAGCAGCCCGTCGCCCTGCCCCGCCACGCTTTCGCCCAGGTGCAGCAGCGCGCGGGTACCGGCCTCGGCGCCCGCCGCGAGGGGCCCGAACAGGCTCGCGGCCGCGGTGCCCGGCAGCGCGCCGGCGGCGACGCTGGCGAGCAGCGCCTTGTTGTCCGTCGTCGGCGCGGGCTTGGGCTCGGCGTCCTTGCCGCCGAGCTGGCGCACCAGCATGCGGGCGATGCCCAGACCGTTGTTGCCCTGCGAGAGCGAGAGCGAAAGCTGCTGGTCGAACAGGTCGCGGTAGGCCTTGCCCTGCTGGCTGTCGCCGACGTCGTTGTCGCCGAAGCTGGCATTCGCCTCGCGCATCGACTTCAACATCATCTGGGTGAAGATCGCCTCGAACTGCTTCGCGACCCTCGGCAGCGCCGCCTTGTCGTCGCCCTTGGCCTGCGCGCGCAACTGGTTGAACCCGGACAGGTCGGTCCAGGTGTCGAGTGCCGGCAGGGAGGCGTTGGCGGGCGTCATGTTTCCGTCGCGTGTCGCTAGATCACCACGAGCTCTGCATGAAGCGCGCCAGCCTGCTTGAGCGCCTGCAGGATCGAGATCAGGTCGCTGGGACCCGCACCGACCTGGTTCACCGCGCGCACGATCGTGTCCAGGCTCACGCCCGGGCCGAACTTGAACATGTGCGCGCCGTCCTCGCTGACCTGCACGTCGGAGCTGGGCACCACCGCGGTCTGGCCGCGCGAGAACGGCTGCGGCTGGCTGACCAGCGGCTGTTCGCTGATGGTGACCTGGATCGCGCCGTGCGCCACCGCCGCGGCGGTGACCTTGACGTCCGAGCCGATCACCACGGTACCGGTGCGCGAATTGACCACCACGCGCGCCGGGGCGTCGCCCGGCGTGACGTCCAGGTTCTGGATCATGCCGAGCCAGGCGACCTTCTGCGCCGGATCCTGCGGGCCGCGCACGGAAATGGTGCCGCCATCGACCGGCGTGGCGGTGCCCGCGCCGAAAGCGGTGTTGACCGCCTGCGCCACGCGCGCGGCGGTGGTGAAGTCGGGGGTGTTGAGGTTGAGCATCAGGTCGCCGGCACCACTGAACGCGCTGGGCACGCTGCGCTCCACCGAGGCACCGTTGGGAATGCGGCCGCTGGCGGAAATGTTCACCTGCACGCTGGAGCCACTCTTGCCCTGCGCGCTGATGCCGCCGACCACCACGCTGCCCTGCGCGATCGCATAGACGTTGCCGTCGGCACCGCGCAGGGGCGACATCAGCAGTTCGCCGCCACGCAGACTCTTGGCGTTGCCGATCGAGGCGACGGTGACGTCGATGGCCTGGCCGGGCTTGGCGAACGGGGGCAGTTCCGCAGTGATGGTTACCGCCGCCGCGTTCTTGAGCTGCGGGCGCGCATTCGGCGGCACGGTGATGCCGAATTGCTGGAGCATGTTCTCCAGGCTCTGGGTGGTGAACGGGGCCTGGGTGGTCTGGTCGCCGCTGCCATCGAGGCCCACGACCAGGCCGTAACCGATCAGCTGATTGGAACGCACGCCTCCGACCGAAGCCAGGTCGCGGATCTTGTCCGCGTGCAGCGGCGCACAGGCGAGCATCGCCACCAGCGCGGCCACCACGTGCAGGCCGAAGCTGCGCCAGCGCTGCAACGCGCGGCTGAGCGCGGTGCGTCGGGTTTCCTGGGCGCGCGAGTGGTCGTACGGCTCGCCGGTGGTGGAAGGCGCCGGCGTCGCGGAAACCTCGGGGGCTTCTTCCATCGGCTCGGGCGGGACGGGCAGCTGGGCCTTCATCAGAACGGCATCCACTTGGAATTGAAGAAGCGCGACAGCCACCCGCGCGTGTTCGCATCGGCCAGCGTGCCGCGGCCGGTGTAGCTGATGCGCGCGTCGGCGACGCGGGTCGAAGCCACGGTGTTGTCCTGGCCGATGTCCTGCGGGCGCACGATGCCGGCGATGCGCACCAGCTCCTGGCCCTGGTTGATGGTCAGCCACTTCTCGCCGCGCACGATCAGGTTGCCGTTGGACAGCCGCTGCGCCACGGTGACGGTGATCTGGCCGGTGAGCTGGTTGGACTGGCTCGACGAGCCGCTGCCATCGAAGTTGCGTTCGCTGTCCAGGCCCACGCTCAGCGGGTTGCCGTTGATGGTCAGATCCTTGCCCATGATGGTGGGCGCGGCAACGTCGGCCTTGTCCTTCTTGCTGGTGCTGGTGCTGGCCTTCTTGCTGGCCTGGGTGCTTTCCACCAGCACGATGGTGAGGATGTCCCCCACCCGATGCGCGCGCGCATCGGAGAAAAGTTCCATGTTCTGGTTGTCGTGGTAGATCGCGCCGTCGGCAGGCGCGGCGGCAACCTCAGGCTGCATCGGCGGCGTCGGCGCCCACTCGCCGTCGTCGCGCGCGGGCATGGCCATGCACCCGGCAAGCAGCGCCAGCGCGAGGGCAGCGGTGGAAAGACGGAACAGTGACATCGGGTTCGTGCTCAGGTCTTGTTGGTGAGGAACTGCAGCATCTGGTCGGCTGCGGAGATCGCCTTGGAGTTCATCTCGTAGGTCCGCTGCGTCTCGATCATGTCGACCATCTGCTCGACGACGTTGACGTTGGAGGACTCCAGCGCGCCCTGCGAGAGCGTGCCCAGACCGTTCAGGCCCGGCTGGCCGATCTGCGGCGAGCCGCTCGATGCGGTTTCCAGGTAAAGGTTGTCGCCGTTGGGCTGCAGGCCGGCCGGATTGATGAAGTCGGCCAGCTGCACGGTGCCGACCTGCTGCGGCGCGGCCTGGCCCGGCAGCGTGATGCTGACCGTGCCGTCGCTGCCGATGGTGATCGACTGGGCGTTGGCCGGGATGGTGATCGCCGGATCGACCGCGTAGCCGTTGGCGGTGACCACCTGGCCGTTCTGGTCCATGTGCAGCGAGCCGTCGCGGGTGTAGGCGATGGTGCCGTCGGGCTGGGTCACCTGCAGGAAGCCGCGGCCCTGGATCGCCAGGTCCAGCGAGTTGCCGGTCTGCTCGATGTTGCCCTGGGTGAAGAGCTTCTCGTTGCCGACCACGCGCACGCCGGTGCCCAGCATCAGGCCGGACGGGGCGTTGGTCTGCTCGGTGGTCTGGCCGCCGGGCTGGCGCAGGTTCTGGTAGACCAGGTCCTGGAACGAGGCGCGCGAGCTCTTGAAGCCGGTGGTGTTGGCGTTGGCGAGGTTGTGCGAGACCACGTCCATGCGCGTCTGCTGCGCATCGAGACCGGTCTTTGCGACCCACAGGGAAGAGAACATGGTTGTCTCCTAATCGATCAGGTGAGCGACAGCAGGCGGGTCGCCGACTGCGCGTTGTCGTCGGCGTTCTTGATCGCCTTGACCTGGAGTTCGTACTGGCGCGAAAGCTCGATCATCTGCACCAGCGTCTGTGACGGGTTGACGTTGCTCGACTCGAGCACGCCGGATTTGATGCCCACCGCCGGATCGGTCGGCGCGGTGGCGCCACCGGCCAGATGCATCAGGCCGTCGCTGCCCAGCGCGAGCTGGTTCGCGGGCGGGTTCACCAGTTTCAGGCGGCCGACCGAGGCGATCGTTTCCGGACCCTGGCCGGTCGGGACCACCGAGACGGTGCCGTCGTTGCCGATGCTCACCTGGGTCGCGGGCGGCAGGCTGATCGGGCCGCCGTCCCCGAGCACCAGGTTGCCGCGCGAATCGGTCAGCAGGCCGTCGGCGGTGAGCTGCAGGTTGCCGGCGCGGGTATAGGCCTCGCTGCCGTCAGCCGCCTGCACCGCGAGCCAGCCGTCACCCTGCACGGCGACGTCGAGTTCGCGGCCGGTCTGTATCTCGGCGCCGCCGCGCAGGTCCACGCCCTCGCCCTGCGCCACGCCGTTGATGCGCGTGGGCATGCCCGGGCCCTGCACCGGCAGCGCCTGGAAGGCCGACATCTGCGCCTTGAAGCCGACGGTGTCGGCGTTGGCCAGGTTGTGCGCCACTTCCGTCTGCGCCCGCATCATCTGCGTGGCGCCGGTCATGGCGACGTAAAGCGAACGATCCATGCGGAGCCTCGGACGTCAGCGTCAGTTGCGGATGTTGATGATGGTCTGGGTCAGCTTGTCGTCGGTGGAGATCACCTGCGCGTTCGCCTGGTAGTTGCGCTGCGCCTTGATCATGTTCACCAGCTGGGCCGTCAGGTCGGCGGTGTTGGACGCCTCCAGCGCGCCGGACTGCACCGCGCCGAAGGTGCCCTGCCCGGCCACGCCCATGGTCGCGGTACCCGAGTCGAACGAGGCCGCCCAGCCAGTGTTGTCGAGCTGGCGCAGGCCATTGAGGTTGTTGAAGTTGGCCAGGGCCAGCTGGCCGAGCGAGATGGCCTGGCCGTTGGAGTACTTGGCTTGAACCACGCCTTCGCTGGACACGTCGATGCCCGACAGCGTGCCGCTCGGGTAGCCGTCCTGGTTGATCGAGCTCAGCGCGTACGCATTGCCGAACTGGGTGGCCTTGTTGACGTCGATCGACAGCGTCATCGGGGCGGCACCCGGGCTGACCGACAGCGCGGGGAAGTTGAGCTTGCCGCCGGCCGGCGTCGCGAGCGCGCCGCTGCTGGTGAAGGAGAGCGCCTGCGGCGCGCCGGCGGATACGCCGTCGACGTACAGGTAGGCGTTCCAGCTGTTCGGCGCCGCGCCCTTGACGTAGTACACGGTGCCGTTGTGTGTGGCGCCGAGCGAGTCGTAGGCGGTGAACGGCGTGGCCTGGTTGTAGCTCAGCGCGTCGGTCGGGCTGAACGGTGCCGTGGTCGGCACCGTCGCGTCGGACGGCAGGTTGAGCGACATCTCCACATTGCTGGTGGCCTTGGCCGCGCTCTGCGCAGTGGTCATCTGCAGGTCGACCAGCGTGCTGGTGTCGAAGCCGTTGCCCGCCGGCGGGAACACCTGCAGGTGCTGGCCGCTGGCGTTGACCACGTAGCCGTTGTTGTCCTGCTGGAAGGCGCCGGCACGGGTGTAGGAATAGCCCTTGCCGTCGCGCATGGTGAAGAAGCCATCGCCGCTGATCGCGAAGTCCAGGCTGTTGCCGGTGTTCTCCACGTTGCCGGCGGCGAACTGCTGCGCCACGTCGGCCAGCCGCACGCCGCTGCCGATCGAGGTCGCCGAGAGGTTGCGGCCGGCCGAGTTGTACAACTCGGCGAACTCGGCCCGCGAGCCCTTGAAGCCGGTGGTGCCGGTGTTGGCGATGTTGTTGGCAGTGACTTCCAGGTCCTTGGAAGCCGCGTTCAGGCCGCTCAGCGCGATATTGAAAGCCATCGTTGTTTCCCCTGTACGGGTGTGATGTCCGTGAATTGATGTGTCAGTTGACGCGCGCGACCTGGCTCAGCAGCACGCCGCCGAAACCGTCCACGTCCAGGTAGGCGCCGTCGGCGCCGGTCATGCCCACGCCGGCGACCTTGCCGGTGACATAGGTGGCCACCGCGGTGTTGCCGGTCTGCGCCGCCAGTCCGTAGGTGCCCGGGGGCAGCGGCTGGCCGTCGTTGCCGGTGCCGTCCCAGTGGAAGTCGGCCAGGCCCGCGGTCTGCGTGCCCAGGTCGATCGTGCGCACCACGTCGCCGGCGTTGTCGACGATCTGCACCAGCGTGCGGCCACCGCCATCGGGCACGTTCACGGCACCATCGAGGCTTCCGCCCTGCAGGCGACCGACCGCCGAGGGCACGGTGACGTTGCGCCCGACCATGCTGGAGGCCTGCAGCAACTGGTTGCCCTGCATCGACTGCGACAACGCGTCGAAGGAGGTCTGCAGGTTCTGCGTGGCCGAGACCTGGTTGATCTGCGCCAACTGGCTGACCATCTGCGAGGAATCCATCGGCTGGGTCGGATCCTGGTTGCGCATCTGCTGGATCAGCAGGCTCAGGAAGTCGGCCTGGCTCAGCGTCTTGGTCTGGCCCAGCGCGCCGGCGGTGCCGGCGGCGTTGCTGGAGTTGATTGCGAGGTCGCTCATGGCCGCTCCTTACTTTCCGAGGTCCAGCGTCTTCTGCATCAGCTGGCGCGCGGTGTTCATCACCTCGACGTTGTTCTGGTACGAACGCGAGGCGGAAATCATGTTGACCAGCTCGTCCACCGGGTTGACGTTGCTCTGGTAGACGTAGCCGTCGGTGTCGGCCAGCGGGTTGCCCGGCTCGTAGCGGCTGGTGATCGCGTTGGGACTCTCGGTGACGCCGAGGACCTTGACGCCCTCGCTGCCGGCTTCGGCCGGCTGGCCGTCCAGCCCGTTGCGGATCGCCGCGAACAGCGGCTCCTTGGCGCGGTAGGCGGCATCGCGCGTGCTCGCCACGCTGTCGGCATTGGCCAGGTTGCTGGCCACGGTGTTGAGCCGGGTGGACTGCGCCGCCATGCCGGAGCCGGCGACGTTGAAGACGTTGAAAAGCGACATCAGCCCTGGCCTCCGGTGATCGCGGTCCGCAACATGCGGATCTGCGCGGTGATGAAGGCCATGCTTGCCTGGTAGTGGACGCTGTTGGCGGCGAAGGCGGCCTGTTCCTGCTGGGCGTCGACGGTGTTGCCGTCCATGCTCGGCTGGGTCGGCACGCGATAGGACAGCGTGTCGCGCGCCTGCGCCACCGGATCGATCTGGCCCTGGGTCGGCGCGGCCAGCGGCAAGTTGCCGGCGCCGTTGCCGCCGGCGGCGGCCAGTGCCTTGCGGAAGTCGACGTCGCGGGCGAGGTAGCCGGGCGTGTCGGCGTTGGCCAGGTTGCTGGCCAGCACTTCGGTACGGCGCTGCCACAGCGCGAGCGCGCCGGTGTGCATGCCGAACAGGTTGTCGATGGGTTGGCTCATCGCTTGCCTCCGCGCGGTCGATGTGTCCGCACGGGGCTTGAGGCAAGTTGTGTGCCATGGGGGCGCGAAGCCTCGCCGCAGCTGGCTTTGCGCGGGCGCTGGGGTTTACGTCCCCGGCGCGGAGTCGGTTTTCCGACGGTCCTTCAGGGCGGCCTGAAGCCGACCGTCAGGCCGCCGGAAACGGTTGGCTGACGCCTACCCTAGGCGAGCCCTTCCTCGGGCAGCAGGTCGATGACCGCCTGCGCCAGCAGGTCCGGCTGGAACTTGGCGATGAAACGGTCGGCGTTAACCTCGCGCACCATCGCCTCGTTGAACAGGCCGCTCAGCGAGCTGTGCAGCACCACCTTCAGGCGCCGCAGCGTGGGCGTTTCGCGGATGGCGCGGGTCAGCGCATAGCCGTCCAGCCGCGGCATCTCGATGTCGGACACCACCAGGTTGACGCCCTCCCCCGGCGGCGCCGCAGCCAGCTCGGTCAGCCGATCGAGCGCCTCGCGTCCGTCCTGCGCCACCACGCATTCGATGTTCATCTGCTGGAAGATGCTGATCAGGCGGCGGCGCGCGACCACCGAATCGTCCGCCACCAGCACGCGGCGCGGGCGCAGCGTGTGGGCGCCTGCGGCGCGCTGCATCTGGGTGGAGAGCTCGCCCGGTGCGCCGTCGATGCTCGCCAGCACGTGTTCCACGTCGACCACCGCCACCAGCGCACCGTTGATCCGGGTCACCGCGTTGACGCGCGGTCCGAAGCCGAGCGCGGCGCTCGGCGCGACCAGCGACTCGCCCTCGCAATGCACCATGTTCTTGAGGTCGGACACCAGGAAGCCCTGCACGGTGCGGCTGAACTCGGTGACCATCAGGTGCGCGGACGGCTCGGCGACCAGCGCCGGATAGCCCAGCGCCGCGGCCAGATCGATCACCGGGATGGTCTGCCCGCGGTAGTCGCAGCTGCCGGCGATCAGCGCGTGGGCGCCGGGCATGCGTTCGAGCGGCGGGCGGCGCAGCACCTCGCGCACCTTGAACACGTTGATGCCGAACAACTGCGCATCGCCCAACCGGAACAGCAGCATCGCCACCCGGTTGTGCCCGGCCAGGCGGGTCTGGCGTTCGACGTTTTCCAGCAGCGCGCCGGCCATGCGTGTCTCCAGCAAAGTAAGGACTAGCTCCTGCGTATCGGCGGCCCGGCCCGGCTCTTGAGGTTCGGGCTCCAACCGCGCAGCTGCCCCATATTTTCTCCCGACGATGCGCCGGAGCGCCGGTGGCACATGCATTGCTTGTTCAAGTTTCGACGCATCCAGACGATGTCCTGAACATTCATCCGCAGGAACCGCAATCCACATGAGCCTGATCCGTAGCCAGTCCCTGGCCGCGCTGGTCCAAGCGGCCGCCGCTGGCGACGAGGCCCGCCTCGAACAGTTGTCGAACCAGCATCCGGCGGTCGCCCGCGCACTTGCCCCGCTGCTGGCCCGCCTCGACGCCGGCCAGCCGTCCGCGCTGGCGCTGCAGACCCTGGAGCAGCAGGGCCTGGTGCTGGCCGCCGCGCAGGTACTGGGGCGCGAGCAGTCCGCGCTGGACAAGGCCACCCAGGAAAGCCGCGATGGCGTCGGCCGCTTGACGGACGCCAGCGCCGGAATCTCGACGGCCCTGCAGCAGGTCGCCAACGGCTTGGCGCAGGTCGAGCAGGCCCGCCAGACCGGCAGCGCCGGCGTGAGCGAGCTGGATGGCCAGTTGCGCCTCCTGCGCAGCGCGCTGTCGGCGATGAACCGCAACCAGGCGCGCCTGGCCGAGCAGGTCGGTCAGATCCGCAAGCTCACCGGCGCGGTGCAGGAAATCGCCCACCAGACCAACCTGGTCGCGTTGAACGCCGCCATCGAAGCCGCCCGTGCGGGCGAAGCCGGCCGCGGTTTCGCGGTGGTCGCCGACGAGGTCAAGCAGCTGGCCGAGAAGACCACCCAGGCCACCACCGAGATCGAGACGGTCACCGGCTCCATCGGGGATTTCTCCCGCCAGCTGGATGTGGACGTGCAGCAGGGCATGCAGCGCCTGGAACACGCGCAGTCCGGCGTCAGCCAGGCCAACAGCGCCATGGGCAGGAGCGCCGAGGCGCTTTCCAGCGCCAGCGAGAAGGTCGCGCAGCTGCGGCAGGGCCAGGACGTGCAGCAGGCCCGCGCCGCCGCGGCGCAGGCGGCGCTCGGCGCGTTGCAGCGGCGCAGCACCGAGGCGCGCCGGCAGAGCGAGGCGCTCAGCCGCGCCGCGTTGCTGGCCCATCGCCTGGCGCTGGGCTGGCTGGAACAGGAGGCCGGCAACGACCCGGCCAGCCTGAGCCTGGCCGTGCGCGAATCGGCGCAGGGCCTCCGCCAGGCAACCGAGCTCGCACTGCTCGAACCAGGCGCGCTGGACCGGCGCTGGTTCGACACCGATGCGCTGGACCGCACCGTGCGCCGGCTCGCGGCGCAACATCCGGACCAGCCGGCCGCCAGCGCGCTCAGCGAGGCGGGCGCACGGCTGTCCGAGCACGGCAACGCTTTCGTCGGCCTGCTCTGCAATGGCCAGATCGAACAGGCCCAGCAGCTGAGCCAGCAGCTGGAGTCCGAACGCGAGGCGGTAGTCACCCACCTCGCCGCGTTGCTGGCCACCGCCTGATGGCCCTGGCGCGCCGCTGCCTGCTGCTCGCGCTGCTCGGGACGGCCCTGCCGGCCCTTGCCGCGCCGATGTCGGAAGCGGACCTGCGCGCCCAGGCCGAACGCTTCGTCGAACAGCAGTACGCCGCGCCCGGTAGCCGGGTCGAGGTCAAGTCCGAAGCGCTGGATCCTCGCCTGCACGTCGCCGACTGTGCCGTGCCACTCGCGGCCAGCCTCCCCGGCGGACTGCGCATGACGCCCAGGCTGAGCGTCGTGATGCGCTGCCCGGCCGCGGACGGCTGGACCCTGCGCGTGCCGGTGACGCTGAAAGTCTGGCGCCAGGTGCTGGTGGCCAATCGCCCGCTGATCCGCGGCGACGGCATCGTGGCGACCGACGTACACGCCGAGGAGCGCGACGTCACCTGCCTGCCCTACGGTTATGTCGCCAGCCTCGACCAGGTGGCCGAGCGCAGCCTGTCGCGACCGGTCGGGTCCGGCAGCGTGCTTACACCCGGGGCGCTGGGCGGACGGCAGACCGTACGCGCGGGCGATCACGTGCAATTGCTCGCCGAACTGGACGGGATCGCGGTGCGCGCCGAGGGCGTGGCCCTGGGCAGCGGCGACTCGGGCGCCCGCCTGCGGGTGCGCAACGGCAGCTCTGGCCGCGTCGTGGACGCCATCGTGCGCGGCCCCGGCGTGGTCGTGGCGTTACCCTGAACGGTCGCCGAAAATCCATGTTCCCCAAGACACTAAAGTTTTCTCCAGCCCGGCCGATTCCCCAAGGGACAGGGCCTAACCGACTCGAGAAGGACCGATGAACACGACCATTTCCAACAACGGCTTGCCGCTCCTGCCCCAGGCACCGGGCAACCAGGCCAATGGCACGGCGGCCGGCAACAGCAATGCGGCCAGCGACGTTCCCGCCAGCGTGCCGGGCAAGGACGACAGCGTCCGCCTGACCGACTCGGCGCGCGCGCTGCAGGACGCCGCCAAGGTGGACGGCCAGGCCGCGATCGATACCAAGCGGGTGGAGAAGATCCGCCAGGCGATCGCCGATGGCAGCTACCAGGTCAATCCGGCCGCCATCGCCGACAAGATGATCGCGCTCGACGCGCAGATCGGCGGCCCGGCGAAGCCGTAACCGCACGCCATGAGCAAGCTGCTGCACCACGAGCTCGAAGCCGCGCTGGACGCGGTGGTGGAGGACCTGCATCGGGCCGCCACCGAGCTCTCCGCCTCGCTGGTCGCCGAACGCGACGCGCTGGTCGCCGCCGACGCGGTCGCGCTGGACCGCGCCGGCACGCACAAGCAGGCGCTGATGCAGCGGCTGGAAGAGCTGGACGCCGAGCGCGTGCAGATGCTCAAGCTCGAGCCGAACGCAGCCGCGCGGGTCGAGGCGCGCTGGCGCGAGGTGCTCGAGGTGATCCGCGGATGCCAGGAAATGAACCAGCGCAATGGCAGCCTGGTCAGCCAGCGGCTGGCGCAGGTGCGCGAGGCGCTGGCCGTGCTGAGTGGCCAGGGCGGCGACGTGCGCAGTGTGTACGGACCCGGTGGCGAAGTGCGCACGGCCCTGCGCTCGCACCACCTGGGTTCGGTCTGACTGAAAGAGAGAGCCTTCCGGACACCGCGCCGCAAGGCCGGTGGCGATCCACCCCAGGCGGGATAGCCCCGCGAGCAGATCAAGACATGAGCGATACCGCCACCGCTTCCGCCCAGTCCCGCCTTGCCGGCAATCGCGACATCCCGCTGCCGGTGGTACGGGTGCCGATGCTGGACCAGAAACGCGAGCTGTTCGCCTACGAAGTCATGTTCCACCGCCACGCCGGCGACGAGCAGACGCTGATGCAGCGCGTGCTCTCGACCCTGGCCGACGGCGCGCTCACCCGTCTGGTGCGCGGCAACCGCACCTTCCTCACCCTCTCGCGCGAACTGCTGCTGGACCAGACCGACGTGCTGCTGCACCAGCCGCGCTTCGGCGTGGTGCTGCAGCCGGCGATGGCCGATGACGCCGAGTTGATGGACCGGCTCAACAAGATGGCCCAGCGCGGCTGCCTGCTGATGCTGGACGCCGGCGCCATCGATCTCCACGGCTCGGTCGCCTTCGAGTCGCTGCTGCAGATCGTGCAGTTCGTCCGGCTGGACGCCCGGGCACTCTCGCCCGAGCAGTTGCGCGAGCGCGCCCAGTACCTGCACGAGCGCGGCATCTGGGTGATCGCCGGCCACGTCGACGACCACGCCACCTACCACCGTTGCCTGGAGCTGCCGCTGCAGGCGATCCAGGGCCGTTACCTGCTGATCCCCGACCAGGTGGAAGTGCCGGTGCTTTCGGCCAACCGCCTGTCGATGCTGCGCCTGATGCGCGAGCTGCAGGAAAACAGCCCCGGTCCGGTGGAACTGGGCGACATCATCCGCAACGACGCGATCCTTTCGTACAAGCTCCTGAGTTGCGTGAATTCGGCCTATTTCGGCCTGCCCAAGCAGCTCAAGTCCGTGCAGCAGGCGGCGATCTTCTTCGGCGTCACCCGCATGCGCAACTGGATCTACACCATGTCGCTCGGCGGCATGGATGACCGTCCGCCGGAGCTCCTGCGCACCGCGCTGATCCGCGCGCACATGTGCGAGCAACTCGCCTCGCACATGCCGCGTCCGCAGAAGGAAATGGCCTTCACCGTCGGCCTGTTCTCGCTGCTGGACACGCTGATGTGCGCGCCGATGGAGTTCGTGCTGGAGCAACTGCCGCTGGTACCGGAGATCCGCGAGGCACTGATCGGCAACCGCGGCCCGTTCGGCCCGCTGCTGGAACAGATCCACGCCTGGGAAGCCGGCCACCTGAGCGGCCAGGCCCAGCCCGCGCAGATCCAGCGCATGGCCGGCATCTACCTGGAAGCCACCCAGTGGGCGGACCAGGTCTATGCCTTCGCCGAACCCAAGGCCCCGGCCGCCGCGGCGTAACGGACTCCGACTTCCGCTTACTCTGAATCCGCGCGCGCAATCCCGTCCGCGCTGAGCGTAGACGGGCGGCGCCGCAGTCGCGGCGCGTCCCTCAGACGGTCTGTTCGAGGCCTCTCCCGCCGGGAGAGGGTGACGACAGGTGGGTCGGGCGAAGCGGATGGCCAAAGGCCAGCCGCAGTAGGGAATACCGCCCGGATCAGACCCTCGCCATCCGCCGGTGCAGCACGACCACCACCAGCACGCCGGCAGCCGTCACGGCGAGCCAGCTCAACACGGGCGACCACTCGCCGCCGAGCCAGGACGCACAGGACACCGCGCCGATCGCGGTCACGCCCACCGCCAGCGCCAGCGCCACGTCGCCGACGTGCCGACGGCGCTCCCACAGCAGCAGGAAGGCGCCCAGGGCGGCAAGCAGGATCGCGCCGCCACGGCGGGCGAGGGTGAATTCCGGCGGGTCGGGCACGTCGGGCAATACGTCGCTGAGCGAACGCTCGCCCACCTGCACCTGGTAGCCCTGGTCGTCCGCCTGGCTGGCCCGCACCAGCCGGTCGCCATCGAGGCGGGCGAAGATCGTCACCTGCTGCACCGGCACCGCCTGCCAGCTCACGCGTACGTCGCCCAGCCGCGGCGAGCCCGGGTCGACGCTGGTAGTCAGGTAGTCGTGGTACAGGCTGAAGCTGGCGGCCAGGTTGGCCGGCAGGCGCGAGGGGTCCGGCGCCACCGTCTGCGTGCCTGGCAGCGCGCGCAGCAGCAACGGCCCCAGCGTGAAGCCGCCGACCTGCACCTTCCCCGCCACGAAGCGCTGGCTGCGCAGCGGCATCGTCGCGGGGTTGGCGTGTCCGCGCGGCTGCTCGAACTTGCCGGTGTCCTGCAATTCGTCGGACCAGTCCAGTTCGTAATGCACGTCGCTGCCCACGTGCACCTCCCGCCACTGGAACATCTCCACGCGTCGGGACAAGAGCGGCGTGGGCACGGTGAGGTTGAAGTCCGCATCGTGCGGCGCCTCGATCACTTCTGGCGTGCCCGAGACCAGCACCATGCTGCCGTGTTGCCCCGGCTGCGGCCCGCGCGAGCCCGCCTGGACCACGTCGCCACCGTGGCGTACGGCAGCCAGATGGTGCACCAGCAGGCCCCGTTCGGTGATTGCCGCCAGCCCCAGGCCGGCGATGAGCAGCACCGCGCCGCCGCCGCGCAGCAGCAAGGCCCGGGTACCGACCCGCAGCTGCCGCCTCACCCCACCGCCCCGGCAGGCTCGCCGTGGAGGCTGGCCTGTTCTGCGGTCGTGCCGAAGCGGCCCCGATCGTCGCGGGTCACCTGGGCCAGCGCGCAGGCATGGTCATGGGTAAAGAACAGCCGCACGCCACGCGCGAGCTTGTCTTCGAGGAACGCGCGCTTCTCGTCGATCAGGGTTTCCGGCGCGCGGTCGTAGCCCATGGTGATCGGCAGGTGCACCCACGGGCGACCGGGGATCAGGTCGGCGCAGAACACCACGCCACCGACTTCGGCCAGCATCAGCCCCGGCGTGTGGCCGTTGGAAAAATGGAAACGCACCGACTTGCCCAACGCCTTCGAATACGGCCCTTCGACCAGCTCCAGCCGACCGCTGGCCTCCAGCAACCCGGCCAGTTCGGGAATGAACGAGGCGCGGTCGCGCGGATGCGGCGACTGCGCGCGGCGCCAGTGCTCGGCGCCGACCAGGAAGGTGGCGTTGGGGAACAGCAGCCGTGGCGGTTCGCCCTCGGCCCAGGGCGCCAGCAGGCCGCCGGCGTGGTCGAAGTGCAGGTGCGAGAGCACGACCGCGTCGATGTCCTCGTGGGAAAGACCGGCCTGGGCCAGCGACTCCAGCAGCACGTGGCGGTCCTCGACCACGCCGTAGCGCTCGCGCAGCTTCGGCTCGAAGAAGGCGCCGATGCCGGTTTCGAACAGCACGTTGCGACCGTCCAGGTCCTTCACCAGCAGGCAGCGGCAGGCCAGCGGGATGCGGTTCTCCGCGTCCGGCTCGATCCAGCGCGCCCACATGGCCCTGGGCGCGTTGCCGAACATCGCGCCGCCATCGAGTTTCTGGGTGTTGCCCTCAAGGGACCACAGCTGCATGACACGTCGCCCCTGTCAAAGAATGACCCGATTTTACGCAGGGGTGCCGGGGCTGTCTCCCCGCACTGCGCCGCCACTCTGGGACACGCAGCCAGCGCGCGCAACGGTGCGACGAGGTCCGCCCCTTTGCCCCCGCCGCCAGCGGAGGCTTACTGCACCTTGCCCAGGCCCGAAGGCCGTCGCGGATCGCTGGCCGCCTGCAGCGTGTTGCTGCGGTGGTCCCAGGTCACCACGTTCATGAAACCCCAGGGATCGCGCGGGTGCAGCGTGTAGCCCATGCGCTCGAGCTCGTGCGCGGTGGCCGGGTCGAACACGCCCTCCTCCACGTCCACGCGGTCGGGCATGAACTGGTGGTGGTAGCGCTTCTGCGCCACGACGGCGGTTGCGTCCTTGCCGTCGATGAAGGCGAGGATGCCTTCGAGCACCTGGGTGATGATGGTCGAGCCGCCCGGCGATCCGATTACTGCGGTGCGGTCCTGCCCGATCACGAGACTGGGCGACATCGAGGAGAGCATGCGCTTTCCGCCCACCGGCGCGTTGGCCTTGCTGCCGAGCAGGCCGTAGACGTTGGGCTTGTTGGGGACCAGCGCGAAATCGTCCATCTCGTCGTTGAGCAGGATGCCGGTGCCGGCGGCGACGAAGGTGGAACCGAGCGTGTAGTTCACCGTCGAGGTGACGGCGATCATGTTGCCGTCCTTGTCGATGATCGAGAAATGCGTGGTGTGCGGGCCCGGGTCGGATGCGCCGGTGTGCGGCAGCATCGAGGAAGGCGTGGCGCGGTCGGGCAGGATGCCCTGGCGCAGGCCGTCGGCGTAGTACGGCGACAACAGCATGTCCAGCGGCATCTTCACGAAGTCCGGGTCGCCGAGGTAATCGTTGTGGTCGCGAAAGGCACGACGCATCGCCTCCACCACGTAATGCACGCGATGGGCGCGATCGAGCTTCTCCATGTCCACGCCACGCAGGATGTTGAGGATCTCGGCGATCGCCACGCCGCCGGAGGACGGCGGCGGTGCGGTGACGATGCGGTAGCCGCGATAGTCGACGCTGATCGGCGCGCGTTCCTTGACGCGGTAGCCCGCCAGGTCCGCCTCGGACCAGTTGCCGCCGGCCGCGCGCACGGCGGCCACCAGCTTTTTCGCCACGTCGCCCTGGTAGAAGCCGTCGCGGCCCTGCCGGGCGAGGACCTCGAGGGTGCGGGCCTGGTCGGGGTCGCGCCAGGTCACGCCCTCCGCCGGGGTCTTGCCGTCGACGAAGTACTTGGCGGCCGAGGCCGGCCAGCGCTTGAGGTCGTCGGCGCGCTCGGCGATGGCGTTGCGCAGGCGGCTGTCGGGCTTGAAACCGTCGCGCGCGGTGCGGATCGCCGGGGCCAGCGAGGCCGACAGCGACAGTTTGCCGTAGTGCGCGGCCAACCAGGCCAGGCCCGCCGGTTCGCCAGGGATGCCGGCCGAGAGGGGGCCGGTCAGCGCGGCGTCGCGGTTGGGCGAGCCATCCGCATTGACGTAATCCTTCGGGTCGACCGCCGCGGGCGCGACCTCGCGCGCGTCGATGAACACTTCGCGGCCGTCCGAGGCACGTCGCAGCACAGCCATGAATCCGCCGCCCAGCCCCGAGCTTTCCGGCTCGACCACCGACAGCGTGGAAGCCACCGCCACGGCCGCGTCGAACGCGTTGCCGCCCTTGGCCAGCACTTCCAGCCCGGCGTTGGTGGCCAGGAAGTTGGCGCTGGCGATGGCGGCGTGGCCGGGCTTCTGCGTCTGCGCGGCGGCGCTGGCGGGAGTCGTCCGGGCGGGCGGGTCCGATGCGAAGGCGGCGGTACTGGTCAGCAGCAGGCTCAGCAAAAGGACTCGCCAACGCGGGGACAAACTCATGCCGTGGTCTCCTTGGCCATCAACTGGCGGTATTTCAGTTCGAGCTGCTCGCGCGTCTCGCCCAGGTCGGCATCGATGATGATGCACTCGACCGGGCAGACGACCATGCATTGCGGCTCGTCGTGATGGCCCACGCACTCGGTGCACAGGGCCGGATCGATGATGTAGTAGTCCTCGCCCATCGAGATTGCCTTGTTGGGGCACGCGGGCTCGCAGACGTCGCAGTTGACGCAGGTGTCGAGGATCTTCAGGGACATGGCCTCAATGGTAGCGCGGAGCGGCCATCCTTACCCGCGCGAGTCATCCCCGCGGGAATGCCGGGCGGATTGCAGTCCACCTCGGTCCATCGCCTCGCACGCAATGGTGGGCTGGACCCACCCTGACCCCGCAAACGAAAACGCCCGCGAAGCCTTCCGGCATCGCGGGCGCATCGGGCGCATTCGCGCGGGCGCTTACATGGCGACGAAACGCACCGTCGCACCGGTCGCCTGCAGCGCGGTCGTCACGCGGTCCTTGTCCGCCTGGTCGCCGATGAACAGCACGATCACGTCCTTGAAGGTACCGGGCTTGGCGCCTGCGAAGGCGGCGATGATGAAATCGGCGGTCTTGGCCGAGTTCGGGCCGGCGAAGGCCAGCAGGTTGCCCGGCAGCACGCCGCGGGCGATGACGTCCTGCACGTTCGTCAGCTGGCGGTCGTACTTGGCCTTGGCGTCCTCGTCGTCACCGGCCGGCACCAGGTAGGCGTACGGGCGCTCGGCGGTCATGCCCTGCATGTTGTTCTGCACGATCTGGCCCAGGTAGGCGTTCCACGCCTGGGCATCGTTCGGGTTGGTCGGCTTGGGAGCGGCAGCCTGCTGGGTGTTCTGCTGGCTCTCGTCCTGGTTGTTGCAGGCGGACAGGGCCAGGGTGCCGGCGAGGACGAGGGTTGCGGCGATCAGGAACTTACGCATGGGTGTCTCCCTGTGAGTGGATTCGAAGATGTCCCGATCCATTCTACGCAGGGTGCGTCAAATGGACCGGTACATCCTTATTTGCGCCAGCGCTGTCGCATGGCCTGTTGGACTGCCGGATGCACGAAGCTGGAGATGTCGCCGCCAAGGCGACCGATCTCGCGCACCAGCGAGGAGGAGATGAAGCTGTACTGCTCCGCGGGCGTGAGGAACAGCGTCTCCGCCTGCGGGATCAGATGGCGGTTCATGCTCGCCAGCTGGAACTCGTATTCGAAGTCCGACACCGCGCGCAGACCGCGGATGATCACCCCCGCGCCCACCTCGCTGACGAAATCGGCCAGCAGGCAGTTGAACCCGCGCACTTCCACGTTCGGGAGGTCGGCCAGCGCCAGCCGCGCCAGGGTGATGCGCTCGTCCAGGCTGAAGCCAGGACCTTTGCCGGAACTCTCGGCGACCGCCACCACCACGCGCTCGAACAGCGGCGCGGCGCGCGACACCAGGTCGGCATGGCCGTTGGTGATGGGGTCGAAGGTGCCCGGATACACGGCCAGGCGCTTGTTCACCGGAACTTTGTTCACGTGGAGGCTGCGGCGCGAAGGTGGCGATTAGCTTAACGGAAGCTCCGCGCAGCGGCGATAGAGCGCGTGGCGCACTTCGCCGGCCCGGCCCTCGCGGTGCAGTGCCCAGTTGGACGGCAGCGAAGGCACCTGATCGCGCGGGGACTCGACGTAGATCCAGGCCTGCTCGGTCAGCCAGCCTCTCTCCTCCAGCCGTTGCGCGAGCACCGGCCACAGGTCCGCGGCGAACGGCGGGTCCAGGAACACCAGTCCGAACGGAACGGGCGCACCTTCCAGAAAGGCCGCCGCATCGGCAACGGTCACCGTGCCCTCGGTCTTCAGCCGCGCCAGGTTCTCGCGCAACGCCGTGGCCGCGCGGGCGTCGCGCTCTACGAAACGCACCGCAGCGGCCCCGCGCGAAAGCGCCTCGATCCCCAGCGCCCCGGTGCCGGCGCACAGGTCCAGCGCCTGCACGCCCCCGATCACCGGCGCCAGCCAGTTGAACAGCGTCTCGCGCACGCGCTCCGGCGTCGGCCGCAGCCCCGGCAGCTCGGGCACGTCCAGCCGCGAATTGCGCAGGCGGCCGCCGATGATGCGGATACGCCCCGTCACGCCCGCGTTCCCCTGCCCGAGCGCACCCTGTGCGCGACTGCCGTCCCGCGCCCGGCGAAAATCGGTCCCGCGCAGCGGAAACGCAGGTGCGGATGGCCCTCAGCGGCCAGTCTGGTAGCGGGTGATAGCATCCGCGCATTGTCTTGGAAACGCCGCCGCAATGCTTAAATTCTGGAAGAAGAAACCCACCGAAACGACTTCGGAGCAACCGGCCGAGCAAGGCCAGACGCCGCCCGCCGACGAGCACACCACCGACGCCGCTGCCCTGGACAACGCCAGTCCGGTGCTGGACGAAGCCCGCGCAGAACTCGCCCCCGCCGAACCGGCAATCGTCGACGAGCCGCCGCCCCCGGCAACCGTCCCGGAGCCCGCTCCGATCAAGCGCAGCTGGCGCGAGCGCCTTTCCGGCAGCGGCTTCGCCAAGGGCTTGAGCTCGCTGTTCGTGCGCCACCCCAAGCTCGACGACGACCTGCTCGACGAGCTCGAAACCCTGCTGATAACCGCCGACGTCGGCATCGAAGCCAGCACCATGTTGGTCGAGGGCCTGCGCAAGCGCATGCACAAGCGCGAGTTCGCCGATGCCGACGCGCTGCTGGCGGCGCTGCGCGAGGCGCTGGTGGCGATGCTGTTGCCGGTGCAGCAGCCGTTCGACATCGGCGGCCGCAAGCCTTTCGTGGTGCTGACCGTGGGCATCAACGGCGTGGGCAAGACCACGACGATCGGCAAGCTCGCGCGCCGCTGGCGCGATGAAGGTCGGCAGGTGCTGCTCGCCGCGGGCGACACCTTCCGCGCCGCCGCGGTGGCACAGCTGAAGACCTGGGGCGAGCGCAACAACGTCCCGGTGATCGCGCAGGGCCAGGACGCCGATTCGGCCAGCGTGATCTTCGACGCGTTGCAGGCCGCCCGCTCGCGCAACGCCGACGTGCTGATCGCCGACACCGCCGGCCGCCTGCATACCCAGGGCGGGCTGATGGACGAGTTGTCCAAGATCGCCCGCGTGCTGAAGAAGATCGACCCCGACGCACCGCACGAGGTGCTGATGGTGATCGACGGCACCACTGGTCAGAACGCGATCAGCCAGTTGCGCCAGTTCCAGCAGATCGTGGGCGTGACCGGCCTGGTGGTGACCAAGCTGGACGGCACCGCCAAGGGCGGCGTGATGTTCGCGCTGGCGCGCGAGTTCGGCCTGCCGATCCGCTTCGTCGGCCTGGGCGAGACCGCCACGGACCTGCGCGAGTTCGACGCACGGGCCTTCGTCGACGGCCTGCTGCCGGCCACGCTGGCCCGGGCCTGAGTGGCCATGACGCGGCGCCTGCGCATCGCGCTGCTCAGCCTGGCCGGCATCCTCGTCGCCGGACTGGTCGCGTTGCTGGTGACCGTCTACCTGCTGCTGCAGCCGGAGCGCTTCACCGCCATGCTGCAGGAACAGGCGCACCAGGCCGGGTTGGAACTCAGCCTGGCCAATCCCGCGAGTCCCACCCTGTTCCCGCGACCGGCGCTCGAGCTGGAAGGGCTGACGCTCACCGCGCAGGGCGCCAGCATGCCGATCCTGCTGGCCGCCAACGGTCGGCTCGCGTTGCCCTGGAGCACGCTGTTCGGCGGCCCCACGGTGATCTCGCGACTGGAGATCGACGCGCCGCGCGTGGACCTGGATGCGCTGCAGGCCTGGCTGTCCAGCCTGCCTTCCGGCGGCGCTGGCGCGCCCAACATCCCGCGCATCGATACCGGCGTGCGCATCGCGCGCGGCACCATCGTCAGTGGCAACCAGTTGCTGCTGCGCGATTTCTCGCTCGATGCCGGTCACCTGCTTTCCGGCCAGCCGTTCCCGCTGGTGATCTCGGCCAAGGATGCCGGCGGCACGCCGATGCAGCTGCGCCTGACCGCCACGCCGCGCATCCAGGGCAATGCGCTGCAGCTCAACGACATCGATCTGGACTTCACCCGCGGCGTCACGCTGGCGATGGACCTGACCGGCGAGGCGCACTGGCACGGCGCCGCCGACGCCGCGGCCACGCTTGCCGGATCGCTCGACCAGGCCGACGCCGGCCGCTACGACATCTCGCTGCAGCTGACCCCGGCCAACCAGAGCGATCCGTTGCTGCTGGCGCTCAAGCTCGACGGTCCCGGCAATCATCTCGACCTGCGCTTGCCGCCACTGGGCGTGGCGCGCTGGTGGTCGCACATCGGCGACGAGGAAGGTCCGCGGCTCGGCGTACCACCCGGCAACGGCCACGTGGACGCGGCCACGCTGGACGTGGCCGGCGTACACGTCGAAGGCCTGCACCTGGAACTCACGCCCGCCGCGGCATCGAGCACCGGCATGCCCGCGGCATCGGCCAGCAGCGACGCCCGATGAGTTCCACCCTCGCCGCCGACCTGCTGCCCTGGTTCGACCGCCACGGCCGCCACGACCTGCCCTGGCAGGCCGCCACGGACGGACGCCGCGACGCCTACCGCGTGTGGCTGTCCGAAGTGATGCTGCAGCAGACCCAGGTCGCCACCGTCATTCCCTACTTCCTGCGCTTCACCGACGCGCTGCCCACCCTGCCCGACCTCGCCGCCGCGGACGAAGACCGCGTGCTCGCCTTGTGGTCCGGCCTTGGCTACTACCGCCGCGCGCGTTTCCTGCATCGCGCCGCGCAGCTGTGCGTGGAGCGCCACGGCGGCGAACTGCCACGCGACTTCGACGCGCTCGCCGCGCTCCCCGGCATTGGCCGCTCCACCGCCGGCGCGATCCTCGCCCAGGCGCATGGCCTGTGCTTTCCGATCCTCGACGGCAACGTCAAGCGCGTGCTCGCCCGCTATCACGGTATCGAAGGCCATCCCGGCCAGGGTGCCGTCGAGAAGCAGCTGTGGGAACGGGCCGAGGCGCACACGCCGACCGAGCGGGTAGCCGACTACACCCAGGCGATCATGGACCTTGGCGCCACCGTCTGCGTCCGCTCGCGCCCGCTCTGCCTGGCCTGCCCGCTGACCCAAACCTGCGTCGCCCGCCGCGACGGCCGCACCGCGCAACTGCCTACACCGAAGCCCGGCAAGACGCTGCCCACGCGCGAGACGACGATGCTCGTGCTGCGCGATCGCCAGGGTCGCGTGCTGCTCGAACGGCGCGGTGCGACCGGCGTGTGGTCGGGCCTGTGGAGCCTGCCCGAGGCCACCGGCCACGACGCGGCCTGGCGCCTGGCGCAGACCCACGCCCAGCTGGACGATGCGCAACCGCTCACGCCCTTCGTCCACGTCTTCAGCCACTACCGCCTCAACATCGAACCGTTGTTGTTCGACGGCGCGACAGCCCACCCCGCCATCGCCGATAATGCGGCGCTGCGCTGGTACCCCCGCGACGCGTGGCCGGACCTCGGCCTGCCCGCGCCGGTGCGCACCTTGCTGGAATCCCTGGCGCGCGAACCCCAACGCCTGTCCTGAGCCACGCCACCGTTCCCGAAAAACCTTCGTCGTGAGCACGGGCCGCGGGCCGAAGTCGAACCCGCCACACCGCGCACCGCTTCGACTCCGCCTGCCGCGCAAGCTACGCTCAGCGCGAACGACACCTGAGCAACATCGGAAAGCACCATGTCCCGCACCGTCCACTGCACCAAACTCGGCATCGACGCCGAAGGCCTCGACTTCGCTCCCTGGCCCGGCCCGCTCGGCCAGCGCGTCTATGAAAACGTCTCCAAGCAGGCGTGGCAGCAATGGCTCGCCCACCAGACCATGCTGATCAACGAGTACCGCCTGAACCCGCTGGAGGCGAAGACCCGCCAGTTCCTCGGCGAGCAGATGGAGAAGTACTTCTTCGGCGGCGACGTGGCGCAGCCCGCCGGCTACGTCGCCCCCGGCGAGCCTTGACGCCCGCGCCCGCATCCGCTTAAATGCGCGGCTCCACGCAGCACGCCTTCATGCGTGGAACCTCTTCCCGGCCGGGTAGCTCAGTTGGTAGAGCAGGGGATTGAAAATCCCCGTGTCGGCGGTTCGATTCCGTCCCCGGCCACCATGCAAAACAAGAAGCCCGCAGGTCATGCCTGCGGGCTTTTTCGTTCGCCGGCTTTTGTGTTCCCGATCAGGCCGGATCGATCGCCGTGGTGGTCGACACGTCCGACGGCGGCACCAGCTCGACGAACAATTCCGCCAGGGCCTCGCCACTGAACGGCTTCCGCAGGAACCCATCCATCCCTGCTTCGCGCGCACGCGCCTCCTCGTCGCCGCCGGAGCGGGCGGTGATGGCGACGATGGGAACGCGCTGGCTCGGTTCTTCGCGCTGGCGGATCAGGCGGGCGACCTGGAAGCCATCGACGCCGGGGAGGTCCAGGTCCAGCAGCATCGCGTCGAAGCGCGACTGGTCCAGTTCGGCGAGCGCGCCCAGGCCGTTGGCGACGTAGCAGACGCGGTGGCGCTGGCGTTCGAGCTGGCCGCGGATCACCGCCGCGACGATGGCGTCGTCCTCGACCAGCAGCACGTGCAGCGGGCGGCCGATCGGTGCGTGCGCGACGGCCATCGCGCCGACGGCGCCTTCGGGCGGCTGCAACGGCAGGCGCACACGGAAGGTGGTGCCCTGGGCCACGCGCGACTCCAGTTCGATATCGCCGCCCATCATGCCGACCAGCTCGCGACAGATCGCCAGTCCCAGGCCGCTGCCGGCGCGCCGCTGCGGACCTTCGACCTGCTCGAAGCGCTGGAACAGGCGTGCCTGCGCCGCCTCGGGAATGCCGGGGCCGGTGTCGGCGATGCTGAAGACCAGGCCGTCGGCATGACGCTGCGCGCACAGCTTCACGCTGCCGTATTCGGTGAACTTCAGCGCGTTGTGGGTGAGGTTGAGCAGCACCTGCTTGATGCGCACGGCGTCGCCGACGACCCTGGGCGGCAGGTCGTCGGCCAGCTCCACGGCGAGCGAGAGGCGCTTGGCCTGGGCATGGCCCAGTTGCAGTTGAGCCACGTCCTCGACCAGCTGGCGTGGATCGAACGGCGCGAGTTCGAGATCGAGCCGGCCGGCTTCGATGCGCGCAAGGTCGAGCGCGTCGTTGAGCAGCTTGAGCAGCATTCCGCCTGAGCGCTGCATGGCCAGCGTGTAGTCGCGCTGCTCGGGCTTGAGTGGCGTGGTCAGCAGCAGTTCGGCCATGCCCATCACGCCGGTCATGGGCGTGCGGATCTCGTGGCTCAGCGTGGCCAGGAACTGGGTCTTGGCCGCGCTGGCTTCCTCGGCCAGGCAGCGCTGCTGCTCGGACAGCGCGATGCGATGGCGCTGCGCGATGCGCCGGCGCCACACCCGCAGCGCTGTCCACACGATCAGCCCCAGGGTGATCGCGTAGGTCAGCCAGGCCCACCAGCGCGCCCACGGCGGCGCCTCGACGCGGATGCGCAGCGGCGCGGCGAGGTGCGCCCAGGCGCCGCCGGCGCCGACCGCCATCACGCGCAAGGTGTAATCGCCCGCGGCCAGTCCGGCGAAATCGCGCTCGCCACGGCTGTCGACGTCGACCCAGCCGCTGTCCAGGCCATCGAGGCGGAAGCGGTAGCGGTTGGCCGACGGATCGACGAAGGAGAACACCCGCGCCTCCACGCCAAGCTCGCGGTCGCGCCAGTCCACCTCGACCGGGCCCGGACCCAACGGCAGGTCGGTCAACTGGCCGTGTCGACGGACCCGCACGCGGGTCAGCGCGAGCTGCGGCACGGTGGCCTGTTCGCACACGCGATCGGGATTGAAGGCGACCACGCCGCCCAGCGTCGGCGCATAGAGGTTGCCGTCGGGCATCAAGGCGAAGCCGCGGGAGAATTCGGTGTTGCTCAGACCGTCCTGCAAGCCGAAGGAACGGAAGCGACCCGAATCCGGATCGAAGCGCCACAGGCCATCGGTACCGAAGATCCATACCCGTCCGCGTGCATCCACGCGCATGTCGACCACGCCGACCGAGGGCCATCCGTGCGCCATGTCGACGTGGCGCACCAGCGCCAGGCCGTTGCCGTGGTAGCGGTATTGTTCCAGGCCGTCGGGCGTGGCCAGCCACAGGCCGTCAGGGGAGAAGCTGAAGGCTTCGACCGAGATGCCGGTGGGGCCGCCCGGCACCGGCTCGAAGAAGCGGTGCGTGGGGTCCAGCTGCATCAGCCCGCCTTCGCTGGCGTAGTAGAAGGTGCCGCGGTCGTCGAGCGTCATCTGCGCGCCCCACAGCATCTTGTCGTCGGCCTGGTGCATCGGCACGCGGCTTACGGCGAGCGTGTCCGGATCCACGCGGAACAGGCCTTCGCGGAAGGTGCGCACGTACAGGCGATCGTCGGGGCCGGGTTCGACCTCCAGCGGGCGGCGGAACATCTGGCCTTCCGGGTCGACCGCGACGGCGTGCGAGCCCTGCGCGCGGTAGAGCGTCCCCTGCACCGCGACCCACAGGCGGCCGCCCTCGCCTTCGGTCATGCCGAGCACGTCGCCGTGCAGGCCGGACAGCACGTGTTCGACCGCGCCGGTGTACGGGTCGAGCCGGTCCACACGCCCGTCGCGCTCGCCGACCCAGATATGCCGGCCATCGCGACCGCGGGCCATGGTGGTCGCCACCGAATCGCGCAGGCTGGCCGGATTGTCCGGCACGTGCGTGTAGCGGCTGAAGCTGTACCAGCCCGGCGCCAGGTAAGCCACGCCACCGTCCAGCGTGGTCACCCACAGGCCGCCTTCGCGGTCGACGTAGAGCTGCCACACCCAGGTGCCGGGCAGGTTGCCGTAAAGCACCGGGCGGTTCATCACCGGCAGGACCGGGCCGTCCGGCCGCTCCTGCAGGAACAGGCCGCGCTGGGTGCCGATCCACAACCGCCCGGCGTGGTCGCGGGTGCTGACCATCACGTTGGTGTCGGGCAGGACGTCGCGGGCGAAACGGTGCGCGCGGCCGTCAGCCCCGACCACCAGCAGCCCGCGCACGGTGGCCACTCGCACCTCGTCCCCGTTGCCGTCGATGCGCCAAGCGTCCACCGTCTGCGCCGGATCGGCCGGCAGCACGTGGTGCCAGCTGCCGTTCGCATCGCGCCGGAACAGGCCGTGGGCGCTGCCGACCCACAGGCGCTGATGGGGATCGACGTAGAGCGCGGCCACTTCGCCCAAGTCCGTCGGCGCCGGACCGAGCAAGGGATTGACGACATGCTCGAAGCTGCCATCCGCGCGCATGCGGTCCAGCCCGAAGCGGGTGCCCACCCAAAGGCTGCCATCGGCCGTCTGCGCCAGCGTCCAGACCTTCTCGCTGGCCAGGCTGCCGGGATCGGCCGGATCGTGCTTCCAGTGCCTGAACTTGCCGCTGGCGGCATCCAGCCGGTTCAGGCCCGCATCCAGACCGGCGGCCCACAACCGTCCCTGCTTGTCGATCAGCAGCGAGGAGATGCCGTTGCCGGCCAGTGAATCGGGATCGCCGGAAACGTGGCGGAAGTTGCGGAATTCCACGCCGTCGAAACGCGCGATGCCGTTCTTGGTGCCGAACCACATGGTGCCGTCCGGCGCCTGCACCGCGGTGTAGACCAGGCTGCTGGGCAGGCCGTCGGCGCTGCCGTAGCGGCGGAACTGCGGCGTCGGCAAGACCCTGTTCGGGGCCGCCCCGGCGGGAGCGGAGGCCGGCACGTTGGCGCCCGCCGCGGGCACACCCAGCAGCAAGCCGACGCCCAGCAGCAAAGCGGACACCATGTGCTTCCCCCACACGCCTGAAGTCCTTCGCGGACGCATCGCTGTCCCCCGGGACTTCACGCTTTCGGCAAACCGCCGGATTCCCCTTCACGAAATGATGCCAAAAGCATCCCCCTGCCGCGACCTTCCCCGATGTACTAATATTAGTATCATGACCCTAAGCCCCATCCGCCAAGCCCTGCTCGCCTACCTGCGAGAGCACATCGCGGCGCACGGCTATCCACCGTCGCAGCTGCAGATCGCGGCCGCGCTGGGCCTGAAACAGAACCGCTCGGCGCGACTGCACCTGGAAGCACTGGAGCGCGAGGGCCACATCGAACTGGTGCCAGGCCAGGCACGCGGCATCCGCCTGCGTCGCAGCGAGCCGGTATCGACACTCGCGGTGCCATTGCTCGGTCGCGTGGCGGCGGGCCGGCCGATCGGATCGGACGCCGAGGTCCACCGCGAAGTCGCGCTGGATGCTTCGCTGTTCCGCCTCAAGCCGGATTACCTGCTGGAAGTGGTGGGCGAATCGATGCTGCTGGATGGCATCCTCCCCGGCGACCTGATCGGCGTGCACCGCACGCCCGAGGCGCGCCACGGCCAGACCGTGGTGGCGCGGCTGGAAGGCGAGTTCACCGTCAAGCGTTTCGAACACAGGGACGGCCATATCCGACTGCTGCCGCGCAACCCGGCGTACACCCCGATCGAGGTGGACCCGCGCGCCACCGACTTCGCCATCGAGGGGCTGTTCGCGGGGCTGGTGAGGCCAGGCTGATGAACGTACGCACAGGCCGGGGCGGGCGCCAGCGCCTCCCGGCGGCGGCTCGTCGGGAAGGCCGCGCCCGGTTTGACAACGCCGCCGCTCCTGCGTGGTGGGCTTCAGCCCACCACGGCAATACAGAGCAGTGGGCTGAAGCCCACCCTACGGTGGCGCACCCGTGAGCAACGTGGTCGCCCTCGATCACCTGTTCGACGCCCGCCGTCTCTGGCGCGGCCAGCCGCAGGCGCACGCGCCTTCGCGCCAGCCGACCGGTTTCCCGCTGCTGGACGCCGCGCTGCCCGGCGGCGGCTGGCCCGAAGGTGTGCTGAGCGAAGTGCTGCTGCCGCTCGACGGCATCGGCGAACTGGGCCTGCTGTGGCCCACGCTCGCGCGCCTGACGCAGGCCGGCGGTCGGGTCGCATTGATCGCCCCGCCCTACCTGCCCTTCCCCGCCGCCTGGGCCAACGCCGGCGTGCGCCTGGACCGTCTGCAGATCGTGCGCGCCGAACCGCGTGACGTGCCGTGGGCGACCGAACAATGCCTGCGCTCGGCCGCCTGCGCCGCGGTGCTGTGCTGGCCGCACCAGGCCGACGATCGCACGTTGCGCCGCCTGCAATTGGCGGCGGAAACCGGCCAGTGCCTGGGTATAGCGATGCGCCCCGCGTCGGTGGCGGTCCACGCCTCGCCCGCGGCGCTGCGCCTGGTGCTGGAAGCCCGACCCGCGCGCCTGCGCGTGCTCAAGTGCCGCGGCGGCAACCCGCCGGCGCAGCCGCTGCCCTGGCCGCTGCCGACCGGTGCGCCTTCCGAACCGGTGCCGGACAGTCCCGCCGCGACTGTCGCGGACCGCGCCTGAGGTCCACGACATGTTGTGGGCCTGCATCCTGTTGCCGCAGCTGGCGCTCGACGGCGTCCTTCGCCGCCACGCCACGCCGGACGAACCGCTGGTGCTGGTCGACGGCCCGGTGCAGCGGCGCGTGCTGCGCGCGGTCAACGCCGCGGCGAAGGCGCAGGGCCTGCGCGCGGGTCTGCCGCTGGCCACCGCGCAGGCGATCTGCGCGCGTTTTGCCGTGGTCGAGCACGACCCGGCCGAAACCACGCGCTGGCACGACTTCCTCGCCGCCTGGGCCTACCGCTACGGCGCGCAGGTCAGCCGGCAGATGCCGGCTTCGCTGCTGATCGAAGTGGAGGCGAGCTTCCGCCTGTTCGGGCCATGGCCGCGAATGGAAGCGCTGCTGCGCGAAGACCTGACCGCGCTCGGCTTCCGCCATCGCATCGCGCTCGCGCCCAACCCGTGGGCCGCGCGTGCGCTGGCCGGCGTGCACGACGGCCTGGTCATCACCCACGATGCACCGCTGAATCAAGCCCTCGGCCAATTGCCGGTGGAACGTGCGGGACTGCCGCCGGAGGCGGCCGACAGCCTGCGCCGCATGGGCCTGCGCCGGCTCGCCCAGGTCTACGCGTTGCCGCGCGCGGCACTGGGCCGGCGAGTGGGCACGGAAACCCTCGGCCAGCTCGACCGCCTCACTGGCGCACTCGCCACGCCGCTGGACTGCTACCAGCCGCCGGACCATTTCGAATCGCGCATCGAGTTCAACTATGAGGTCGGCGCCACCGGCCAGCTGCTGTTCCCGCTGCGCCGCATGACCGGCGACCTCGCCGCGTATCTCGCCGGCCGCGACGGCGGCGTGCAGCGCTTCGTGCTGCGACTGGAACACGAGCGCGGCGCCGCCACCGAAGTGCCGGTCGGCCTGCTCGCCCCCGAACGCGACGGGGGCATGCTGTTCGAACTGGCCCGCGGCCGGCTGGACCTGGTGCAACTGGCCGCGCCGGTGCGCGCCCTGCAACTGATCGCGCGCGAACTGCCGCCATTCGTGCCGGCCGGCCGCGACCTTTTCGACGTGCGCCCGCAACAGGCGGTGCCGTGGGAGCAACTGCGCGAACGCCTGCGCGCGCGACTGGGCGACGAGGCCGTGCACGGCCTTTCGATCCACGCCGACCATCGCCCCGAGCGCGCCTGGCGCGACCACGGCGAGAGCGCCGGCGCTCCGCCATTGCCCCGCCCCGGCTGGCTGCTGCCCCAACCGATCCCGCTGCGTGATCGCGAGCCGCGCATCCTGGCCGGTCCCGAGCGCGTCGAAAGCGGCTGGTGGGACGGCGACGTGCGGCGCGACTACTACGTGATCGAGACCTCCGCCGGGCAGCGCGCCTGGGCCTACTGCCCGGTCGGCGAACGCGAGGGCTTCATGCTGCACGGGTGGTTCGCATGAACCTCCTGGCCATCATTGCCGCGACGCACACACAAGAACGGGCCCGGCAGAGCCGGAGGGTAGCTGCATGAGCCTGCCCGCCTACGCCGAACTCCACTGCCTCTCCGCCTTCAGCTTCCAGCGCGGCGCCTCGCTGGCGATCGAACTGTTCGAACGTGCGAAGCAGCAGGGCTACAGCGCCCTCGCCATCACCGACGAATGCACGCTCGCCGGCATCGTGCGCGCGCTGGAAGCCTCGCGCGAAACCGGCGTCAAGCTCATCGTCGGCAGCGAGTTCCAGTTCGTCGACGGACCGAAGTGCGTGTTGTTGGTGGAGAACCAGCAAGGCTACGCGCGGCTGTGCCAGCTCATCACCACCAGTCGTCGTCGCGCGCCCAAGGGCAGCTACGAATCCTTGCGCGAGGACCTCGGCGATACCGACGGCCTGCTTGCGTTGTGGCTGCCCGGCATGCAGCCCGACGAGACCGAAGGGGCCTGGCTGAAGGCGCGCTTCCCGGACCGCTGCTGGCTCGCGGTCGAGCTTCACCGCGGTCCCGACGACGACGCCCGCCTGGCCTCCCTGCGCGCCCTGGGCGAACGACTCGCCCTGCCGCTGGTCGCCAGCGGCGACGCGCATATGCACGTACGCGCCCGCCGCCCGCTGCAGGACGTGATGACCGCGATCCGCCACCACACCACCGTGGCGCAGGCCGGCCACCGGCTGTTCTCCAACGGCGAGCGGCACCTGCGCACGCGCCGCGCGCTCTCGGCCATCCATCCACCCGAACTGCTGGCCGAGAGCGTCGCGATCGCGCGGCGCTGCACGTTCAAGCTGGAAGAGCTCGAGTACACCTACCCGCACGAACTGGTACCCCAGGGCCACACTCCGACCAGCTGGCTGCGCCAACTGGTCGAGGAAGGCGTGCGCTGGCGCTGGCCGGTCACCGTGAAGGACGAGTGGCGCGGACAGATCGAGAGCGAACTGGCCCTTATCCGGGTCAAGAAGTTCGAGTCCTACTTCCTTACCGTGCACGACATCGTTCGCTTCGCGCGGTCGAAGGACATCCTCTGCCAAGGCCGCGGCTCGGCCGCCAATTCGCTGGTTTGCTTCGTGCTCGGCATTACCGAGGCCGACCCGGCAACCAGCAACCTGCTTTTCGAGCGCTTCATCTCGATGGATCGCGACGAGCCGCCGGACATCGACGTCGACTTCGAACACGAACGCCGCGAGGAAGTGCTGCAATACGTGTTCGACCGCTACGGCCGCGACCGCGCCGCGCTCACCGCGGTGGCGACCGAGTACCGCGGCCGCGGTGCGATCCGCGACGTGGCACGCGCACTGGGCATGTCGCCGGAACTGGCTGGAGAGCTCTCCTCCACCCTCGATCGCTGGAGCGGCGAAGTGCCTCCGTCGGACCGGCTGCGCGAGCGCGGCTTCGATCCGGACACACCGCTGATCCGGCAGGTGCTCGCACTCACCGTGCAATTGATCGGCTTTCCGCGCCACCTCTCCCAGCATCCCGGCGGCTTCGTCATTTCCGAGCATCCGCTCTCCACGCTGGTGCCGGTGGAGAACACCGCCATGGACGGCCGCACGGTGATCCAGTGGAACAAGGACGACCTGGACACGCTGGGCATGCTGAAAGTGGACTGCCTGGCACTGGGCATGCTCACGGCGCTCCGCAAGACCTTTGACCTGCTGAAGTCGAACGGCCGCGGCGACTACACCATCGCCGGCATCAACAAGGACCACAAGGACGACAAGCCCACCTACGACATGATCAGCCGCGCCGACACCATCGGCGTGTTCCAGATCGAATCGCGCGCACAGATGGCCATGCTGCCGCGCCTGAAGCCGAAGGAGTTCTACGACCTGGTGATCGAGGTGGCGATCGTGCGGCCCGGCCCAATCCAGGGCGACATGGTGCATCCCTACCTGCGCCGGCGTAACGGCGAGGAGGAAGTCAGCTATCCCTCCGAGGCGCTCAAAAACGTCCTGAAGCGCACGCTCGGCGTTCCGCTGTTCCAGGAGCAGGTGATGCAGATCGCCATGGTCGCCGCCGACTTCAACGGCAGCCAGGCCGATGCGCTGCGCCGTTCGATGGCCGCCTGGAAACGCCATGGCGGGCTGGAGCCGCATCGCGAAAAGCTGCTCGCCGGCATGCTGAGGAACGGCTACAGCCGCGAGTTTGGCGAGCACCTGTTCGAGCAGATCAAGGGCTTCGGCAGCTACGGCTTTCCCGAGTCGCACGCGGCCAGCTTCGCCCTGCTCGCCTACGTCAGCAGCTGGCTCAAGTGCCACGAGCCGGCGGCGTTCGCCTGCGCGCTGATCAACTCCGCGCCGATGGGCTTCTACTCGCCCGACCAGTTGCTGCAGGACGCCCGCCGCCACGGTATCCGCACGTTGCCCATCGACGTGCGCCACAGCGACTGGGACTGCACGCTCGAGCCCGAACGCGATCCACGCCTGCAGCCGGCGATCCGCATGGGCCTGCGGCTGATCCGTGGCTTCTGCGAAGCGACCGCAAAAGACATCATGGCCGCTCGCGGACAATGGCCGTTCGTCGACGTGGGAGACCTCAGCATTCGCGCGAAGCTGGACCGCCGCGACCAGGCCCTGCTCGCCGACTCGGGCGCGCTGCGCGCACTGGCCGGCCATCGTCATCGCGCGCGCTGGGCGATCGCTGGCGTGGAACCGCAGCTGCCGCTGTTCCCCGGCTCCACGCCAGAAACGGAAACCATCGCGCTGCCGCTGCCCACGCGCGGCGAAGACCTGCGCGCCGACTACGCGCTCACCGGTACCACGCTGGGCCCGCATCCGCTGCGCCTGCTGCGCTCCCGTCTGCGTGCGCGGCACTTCCGCGCATCCAACGAACTGGCCGGCGTGCCGAACGGACGACCCGTACGGGTCGCCGGCATCGTCACCCTGCGCCAGCAGCCCCAGACCTCCAGCGGCGTGGTGTTCCTGACCATCGAGGACGAGTTCGGGCTGACCAACGTGGTGATCTGGCGGCGCGTGGTGCTGCGCCAGCGTCGCGTGCTGCTTGCATCGCGGTTGCTGGCGATCGAAGGCCACCTGGAAAGCGAGCATGGCGTCCAGCACCTGATCGCGCACACGCTGGAAGACCTGACACCGATGCTGGGCGAGCTGGACGTGCGCTCGCGGGATTTCCATTGAGGCTGCCTGCGGTGGGTTGAAGCCCGCCCTACGTCAGTCTTCCCAGCGCTCCGGCCACCATCCGCAGATCCGCCACCAGTTCGTCGAATGCCTGGTGCCGCTTCGCTTCCTCCGGCATGCGCAGCACGGCGGAGGGATGCCAGGTCGCCAGTCCCTGCGCGCCTTCGCCCAGCGGTCGCCACACGCCGCGCTCGCGGGTGATGCGGAAGGCATTGCCGAACATCGTCTGTGCCGCCATGGCGCCCAGGCCCACCACCAGCTTCGGCTTCACCCGCAGCAGCTCGGCGGCCAGCCACATGCGGCAAGCCGCCTGCTCGGCCGCATTGGCGCGCTTGTGCAGCTTGGCGGTGCCGCGCATCTCGTACTTGAAATGCTTGACGGTGTTGGTCAGGTACAAGGTGGAGCGGTCCAGTCCCGCTTCGCCCAGCGCGCGATCGAGCAGTTGCCCGGCGGGACCGACGAACGGCACGCCTTCGCGGTCCTCGTGCAGCCCGGGCTGTTCGCCGATCAACATCACCCGGGCCGACGCCGGACCCTGCCCGAACACCGTCTGCGTACCGTAGCGCCACAGCGGACAGGCGTGGCAGTCGCGCGCCTCGCGCCGCAACGTGGCGAGGGCGCCCGCCGGTACCTCGTCCACGGGCTTGGCCAGCGGGACGCCGAAGGGGTTGCTGACCGAACGCGTTGCCATGGCCAGCGGACGCTAGCGCCGCCAGGGTGAACCTGCCGGCAAGCTGCCCGCCTACATGACGGTCTGCAGGAAGGCTTCGAGTAGCGCGCCGCGGTATTTCTGCCGGTGCAGCAGCAGCGAAAGCATGCGCCTGAGATCGAGGAAGGGCGTCTTCAGGACCACCAGCCGTCCGGTCGCCAGCGCATCGACCAGTGCCACCTCCGGCAGGCAGGCGATGCCGAGGCCGGCGGCGACGGCCTGCTTGATCGCTTCGATCTGGTCGAGCTCCAGTACCGTTTCGCCCGGCGGCAATTGCGCGAGCACACGCTCGGTGGTGGCGCGGGTGGCCGAGCCTGGCTCGCGCAACACCCAGCGGGCGCCGGCGAAATCCGCCGGCTTGAGTGAACGCTTGCGCGCCAGCGGATGCCCCGGCGGCGCACACACGCGCAGCCGGTCCTCGCGCCAGGGCTTGAGTTCCAGCTGCGGATGCGCGACCGGACCCTCCACGCAGCCGACGTCCAGCGCGTGGTCGAGCAGTTGCGACGCGATGGTGTCGGTATTGGCCACGCGCAGCCGGATCGCCACCTGCGGCTGCGCACGCACGAAGCCGCCTAGCAGTTCGCCGACCAGGTAGTTACCGACCGTGTTGCTCGCGCCGATGCGCAGTTCACCCGCCAGTGCCTGCGCATCGCCCTGCCCGAATCGGGCCAGTTCCGCGTGCCGCTCGAGCAATTCCTGCGCGCGCGGCAGCAGTTCGCGCCCGCGTGCGTTGAGGTGCAGCCGCCCGCGTTCGCGGTCGAACAGCGGCGCACCGAGCTGCCGTTCCAGCTCCGCCAGCGCCATGCTCGCGGCGGGCTGGGTCAGGTGCACGCGCTCGGCGGCCGCGCGCAGGCTGCCGTGCAGCGCGGTCTGCACGAACACGTCGAGCTGTCGGGGCGTGATGTTCAGCATTCAGCAAAGCTTATAGCAACCATCAAGCATGCAAAGTTTTGCTGATGGTCACGCACAGGGACAATGGGCGGACTTCGCCACCCGAGCCAACGATGAGCGCCGCCGCCACGCCCGCCCCCACCCTGCCTGCCCGCCTGCCGGGCCTGGGCCTCGCGCTCGCCATCGCGCTGGTAGCGCTGTGGCTGGGACACCTGGCGCCGCTGGTCGGAGGGCCGGTGATCGGCATCGTGCTCGGCATCCTGGTGCGCAACACCCTGTCGCCCGGCGCGCGCTTCACGCCTGGCATCCAGTTTGCCGGCAAGCAGGTGCTGCAGTGGTCGATCATCGCGCTGGGCTTCGGGCTCAGCCTCGACCAGGTGGCGAAGACCGGGCTGGAGTCACTGTCGGTGACGCTGATCACCATGAGCGCGGCCTTCGTCGCGGCGTGGGGGCTGGGCCGGCTGCTCGGTGTGCACGACCAGCTCAAGGTGCTGATCGGCGTGGGCACCGCGATCTGCGGCGGCTCGGCGATCGCGGCGGTGACGCCGATCATCAAGCCCGACGAGCACGACACTGCATTCGCGATCTCCACCATCTTCCTGTTCAACGTGGTGGCGGTGCTGCTGTTCCCGCTGCTGGGGCACCTGATGCACCTGTCCGACCTGGGTTTCGGGCTGTGGGCGGGCACGGCGATCAACGACACGTCCTCGGTGGTCGCGGCCGGCTACAGCTACAGCCATGCGGCCGGCGACTACGCCACCATCGTCAAGCTCACCCGCGCCACGCTGATCATCCCGGTGTGCATCACGCTGGCGGTGATGGTGGCGATGCGGGAGAAAAAGAAAGGCGCGGCCGACTTCAGCCTCAAGCGCATCTTTCCCTGGTTCATCCTGTGGTTCCTGGTCGCCTCGGCGGTGCGCACGGCGGGGCTGGTGCCGGTGGCGGCGCAGCCGCTGATCCACCAGCTGGCGGAATTCCTGATCATCATGGCGCTGACCGCGATCGGGCTGTCGGCCAACCTGCGCAGGATGATTTCCAGCGGGCCGCGACCGATCCTGCTGGGGTTCGGCGTGTGGATCGCGGTGGCGGTGAGCAGCCTGCTGGTGCAGCTGGCGATCGGGCGGCTTTGAGGCCAGCCCCGTGGATCGCGGCCCTTCGACTTCGCTGCGCCAGCTGAGGGCGAACGGAAAAATTCTTCGCTTGTTCCGGGCAGATGCCGTTTGTCGCCTTCCGCATCGAACTCGAGTGGCCGTCGAACTGAAATCGGACGCTTCCGTAACCGTCCGCCCTGGGCGCAGGGCCGAAGTCGAAAGGTCCGGGGAGCTAGGAGCTGGCGCGCCCCTGCTCGGCCAGCGTCAACGCCACCTTGTCCCGCAGGTACACCGGCAAGGCCTGTTCCGGCGAAACGGCCCGGCCCGCCTGGTATTCGCGCACGGCGAGTTCCGCCACGTGGCGGGCCTGCGGGTAACGGTCGCCTTCGGCCTGTCGCAGCTCGCCGGTCAGATGCTTCCGCAGCACGTCCGCGTACGTCCTCCATCCGCTGCCGACGACGCTCCACGCCTGGGCTTGCGGCAACACCAGCGCGTCGGGTGCGCAGACGCGCTCCTCGTCCAGCGCCACCAGGCCACTGTTGCCATCGCGGCGATAGCAGGCGGCATAGATCTCGCCCATGCGTGCGTCGATCACAGCCAGGATCGCCGCCTCGTCCTCCGGCGCCTCCAGCGCCAGCGCGGCCAGCGAGGACACCGGCACCACCGGCCGGTCCAGCGCCAACGCCATGCCCTGCGCGAGCGCCACGCCCAGCCGCACGCCGGTGAACGCGCCGGGGCCGCGGCCCACCGCAATCGCATCCAGCGCATGCCGGCCTAGCCCCGCTTCGGCGAGCAGCGCATCGGCCATCGGCAGCGCGAGTTCGGCGTGGCGGCGCGGGGCCAGTTCGCTGCGGGCGATCACTTCCTGTCCGTGCACGAGGGCGACGGAACAGGCTTCGGTGCTGGTTTCGATGGCGAGCAGGTTCATGCGGGAATTCTCGCACGCCCTGCCCGGGCGGTCGGTTGTCGATACGGGCGCGGGCAAATCGTCGTCATGGCAGCTGATGAAACCCGGCGATCCCTGCCATGCTGCACGCCCGTCAAGGAGCTCCCGCTTGAACATGCCGACCCCGACCACCCACGCCCGCGACGGCCGCTGGCTCGCCCTCACCGTGCTGTGCCTGGGCGTGCTGATGATCGTGCTGGACACCACCATCGTGAACGTGGCGCTGCCCTCGATCCGCGCGGACCTGGGCTTCTCCGAAGCCACGCTGGCCTGGGTCGTGAACGCCTACGTGCTGACCTATGGCGGCTTCCTGCTGCTGGGCGGGCGGCTGGGCGACCTGTTCGGACACCGCAAGCTGTTCCTGCTCGGGTTGGTGCTGTTCACCCTCGCCTCGCTGGCATGCGGCATGGCCGGTTCGCGCGAATGGCTGGTGATCGCGCGCGGCATCCAGGGCCTGGGCGGCGCGGTGGTCACCGCGGTGGCGCTGTCTCTGATCATGGACCTGTTCACCGAACCGGCCGAGCGGGCGAAGGCGATGGGCGTGTACGGCTTCGTCTGCGCCGGCGGCGGTAGCGTGGGCGTGCTGCTTGGCGGGCTGCTGGTGAGCACGCTGAGCTGGCACTGGGTGTTCCTGGTCAACCTGCCGATCGGCCTGGCGGTGTTCGTCGCTTCGCTCCGGCTGCTGCCCGCGGTGCACGGCAGCAGTGACGTGCGCCACCTGGACGTCGGCGGCGCGCTTGCCGTCACCGCGGCGCTGATCCTGGCGGTCTACGCGATCGTCGACGGCAACCAGGCCGGCTGGCTGTCGGCGCGCACGCTGGGCATGCTCGCCGTGGCGGTGGGGCTGTTCGTACTGTTCCTCTTCATCGAGACGCGCGTGCGCGCGCCGCTGGTGCCGCTGAAGCTGTTCCGCCTGCGCAACCTGGCGATCGCCAACGTGGTCGGCGTGCTGTGGGCCGGCGCGATGTTCGCCTGGTTCTTCCTGTCCGCGTTGTACCTGCAGCTGGTGCTCGGCTACGGGCCGATGGAAGTGGGCCTGGCCTTCCTGCCCGGCAACCTGGTGATGGCCGCCTGCTCGCTCGGTCTTTCCGCGCGCATCGTGATGCGCTTCGGCATCCGCCGGCCGCTGGCCGGCGGCCTGCTGGTCGCCGCCCTGGGATTGGCGCTGTTCGCACGCGCACCGGCGGACGGACATTTCCTTGTCGACGTGTTGCCCGGCATGTTGCTGCTCGGCCTGGGCGCGGGCATCGCCTTCAACCCGGTGTTGCTGGCGGCGATGAACGACGTCGAGCCGCGCGATTCGGGCCTGGCCTCGGGCATCGTCAACACCGCCTTCATGATGGGTGGCGCACTCGGCCTGGCGGTGCTGGCCAGCCTCGCGGCGGCGCGCACCGGCGCGGCGCTGGAAACCGGCATCGCGCAGGCGGCCGCGCTCAACGCGGGCTATCGCGCCGCGTTCCTGGCCGGGACCGGTTTCGCGGTACTGGCGGCGCTGCTCGGTGGATTGCTGCTGCGTCCGCGCCAGTCGATGGCTACAGCGGAAGCCTCGCCGGTGCACTAGGCGCCGTCGTCCCCGCTCTCGCTTTCGGGATCGAGCGTGGGCGTGGCCCGCCTCGCCTCCGCGCGGTAGGACGCGTTGGTCTCGCCACCGTCCATCAGGTCCTCGATCGGCGCTTCGTCCATGCCAGCGTGGGGATCCAGCGCCCGCGTGCGGTCGTCGGCCCACTCGATGGTGTCCAGGCGGTCGTGCCGCACGTCACCGCCGTGCTCGCCAGCGCGTGCCGGCTCGTCGGCCGGATGGTCGGCGCCCGCGCCGCGCGCGATGGGTCGTTCGGGTTCGTCAGGGCTGCGCTGTCTGCTCATGGCCTTCGCTCCCTCTGCAGGGGACGTCAGCATCCGGCGCACGACGTCGCGGCGGCGAGAAGCCTGCCGCGTTCCATTACCTGCCAGGTAATCGCCCCGCCGCGGCGGTGGCCGCAAGCTGTGCCCACACCCGAGACGGAGCACCGCCATGAACGCCACCCGCAAACTGATCGCCAACTACATCCGCGCCTGGAACGAGACCGATCCGCTGCGCCGCCGCGTGCTGATCGAGGACGTCTACGCCGAGCACGCCATCTATACCGATCCGCTGGCGCAGGCGCGCGGCTGGGAGGCCATCGACATGACCATCGACGCGGTGCAGGGCATGTTCCCCGGCCATGTCTTCACGCTGGCCGGCGACGTCGACGCGCACCACGACCTGGCCCGCTTCCACTGGCACCTCGCCGCGCCCGGCGCCGACGAACCGCTGGTGATCGGCTTCGACGTGGCCGAGCTGGACGAAGGCCGCATTCGCCGCGTGCATGGCTTCCTCGACAAGGTCCCGATGGCCGCCTGAGACGGCGGCCTTTCCACCCCTCGCATTCCGGAGTCAGCCATGAGCCACTTCACGACCACCGACGGCACCACCCTGTTCTACCGCGACTGGGGCCACGGCCAGCCGATCGTCTTCCTCGCCTCCTGGGCGCTGGACTCGCGCGCCTGGGACCGGCACCTGCTGCATTTCAACGCGCTCGGCTACCGCTGCATCGCGCTGGATCGTCGCGGGCACGGCCGCTCGGACGACCCGGGCCGGGGCTACCACCTCGACCGCCTGGCGGACGACGTGGCCGAACTCATCGAACACCTGGACCTGCGCGAGGCCACGCTGGTCACCCACTCGATGGCCAGCGGCGAAGCCACACGCTACCTCGACCGCCACGGCAGCGCGCGCGTGGCGCGGGCGGTCTTCCTGGCCCCGGTCGCGCCCAGCTACGCCGAAGGCAGCCGCGGACCCTGGAGCATGGACGAGCCCACCACGGAGGCCGTGCTCGCCGCCATCCGTCGCGACCTCCCGCGCTGGCTGGCCGACAACGCCGACGGCTTCTTCCTGCCCGCCGAGACCGGCACCACATCCGAGTTCGTGCAGCATACGATCGAGATCATCCGCGATGCCTCGCTGCAGGCTTTGGTGGAATGCTTCCGCGCCAAGCGCGCCGACCAGCGCGCGGAAGTGGCCGCCCTGGACGTACCGCTGCTGGTCATCCACGGCAACCGCGACGTCAGCGAGCCGGTGCAGCAAGGCCGTGCGATCGCCTCGCTGGTGCCGCACAGCCGCTACATCGAGTACGCCGGGGCGCCGCACGGGCTCTACCACACGCACTTCGACCGGCTGGTGGAGGACATCGGCACGTTCCTGCGCGAGACCGAGCTGCAGCCCGCCTGATCCTCATGTGAAAAAACACCTTGTACGCGACCGGCATCCCACCATCCCGCGCAACCCGGCGTGACGGTCGCGCACAGGGTGTGCTCCTACCGCATCATGGATCCATGAACGCCCGAGCCCTCGACACCCAGCGCCCCATCGGCGACCTGTTGCGCGAATGGCGCCGCCACCGCCGGCTTTCGCAGCTCAACCTGGCCTCCGGCGCGGAGATCTCCACGCGCCACCTGAGCTTCGTCGAATCCGGCCGCGCCAACCCGAGCCGCGACATGATCCTGCACTTGGCCGAATACCTGGACGTGCCGCTGCGCGAGCGCAACGCACTGCTGGTCGCCGCCGGCTTCGCCCCGGCCTTCCGCGAACGCGCGCTGGACGACCCGGCGCTCGCCAGCGCCCGCGCCACCGTCGACCTGCTGCTCAAGGGCCTGGAGCCCTACCCCGCGCTCGCGGTGGACCGCTACTGGCAGCTCGTCGCCAGCAACCAGGCGACGCTGCGGCTGCTCGGCGGCGTTGCGCCGGAACTGCTCGAACCACCGATCAACGTGCTGCGCCTGAGCCTGCACCCGGGCGGCCTCGCCCCGCGCATCCGCAACCTCGGCCAATGGCGCGCCCACCTGCTGCACCGCCTGCGCCAGCAGATCGACGCCAGCCACGACCCGCAGCTCATCGCCCTGTTACGCGAACTGCAGGCCCTGCCCGTGCCCGAAGCCACGCCAGGCGCCGACATCGCTTCGTCCATCGCCGTGCCCATGCAACTGGAGGTCGACGGCCACGTGCTCTCGATGCTCAGCACCACCACCGTGTTCGGTACGCCGGTCGACATCACGCTGGCGGAGCTGGCGCTGGAATCGTTCGTGCCCGCCGATGCCGCGACGGCCGAACGGCTGCGGGCGATGGCCGGCTGACGGGCTCCTCCTTCAGCGCAGCATGCGCACCGGCCAGTTGTACACGGGCTTCGCTCAGCCTGCCAGTCGTCCTCGACTTGGCTCAGGATGTCCATCGGGGATTCTTTGATCCGAGCGAGCGGTTGCACCGCACAGTGTGCGTTGGTGCTTTACATATGTAGCACACCATGGCAGCCTGACAAAAAACCGGTCGGGGATGCCCAATGCTCGAGCTCACCAACGTCAGCCACGTCTATGGCAATGGCACGCGCGCCCTCGACCAGGTGACGCTCTCGATCCCGCGCGGGATGTACGGGCTGCTGGGCCCCAACGGCGCAGGCAAGTCGACGTTGATGCGAACGATCGCCACGCTTCAAACGCCCACGGAAGGAAACATCCGCTTCGGCGACGTCGACGTGATCGCCGAACCCGAAAAGCTGCGCCGCACGCTCGGCTACCTGCCCCAGGATTTCGGCGTCTATCCGCGTGTTTCGGCGTACGACATGCTCGACCACATGGCCGTGCTGAAGGGGATCGCGACGGCCGCCGACCGCAGGCAGACCGTCGAAACGCTGCTGCACCAGGTCAACCTCTGGGACGTGCGAAAGAAGGCGCTGGCGGGCTTCTCCGGCGGCATGCGCCAGCGCTTCGGCATCGCCCAGGCGCTCATCGGCAATCCGGCACTCATCATCGTCGACGAGCCGACCGCCGGCCTCGACCCGGAGGAGCGCAACCGCTTCCTCAACCTGCTGGCCGAGATCGGCGAGAACGTGGCGGTCATCCTTTCGACCCACATCGTCGGGGACGTCGCCGACCTCTGTCCGCAGGTGGCGGTGCTGGTCGGCGGGCGCATCCAGTTGGAAGGCGCGCCGCTCGAACTCATCGAGCGCACGCGCGGCCGGATCTGGCGCAAGGCGATCGAGCGTTCCGAACTCCACAGCTACCGGGAGCGTCACCGGATCATCTCCACACGCCTCTTCTCCGGCCGAACGGTGGTCCACATCCTTTCCGATACGGACCCGGGCGACGGCTTCGTCGTACTCGAGGGCGACCTGGAGGACGTGTATTTCTCCACGCTCGCCCAATCCCGCCGCGCGGCCTGAGGAACGCCGACATGCTTGGCAAGATCGCGGCATTCGAATTCCGCTACCAGGCCACGAGCCCACTGTTCATCGCGGCCGCAGCCCTGCTGTTCCTTGGCGCGTTCGTGGACATGGCCGTGGTGAAGCTCATGACCGTCGGCGGCGGGAACGTGCTGTTCAACAGCCCGCACACGATCATCGTGTCCCATCTCCTGGTGTCGTTCGTGTTCCTGTTCGTGGGCGCCGCGTTCGTCTCGAACGTGATCGTGCGGGACGACCAGACCGGGTTCGGCCCGCTGATCCGCGCCACCCGCATCACCAAATTCGACTACCTGTTCGGCCGCTTCCTCGGCGCTTTCGCTGCCGGCGCGCTGGTCATGGCGGCCGCGACGCTCGGCCAATGGCTCGGCACGCTGATGCCTTTCGCCAACCACGCGATGCTCGGGCCCAACCATGTCTCCGGGTTCGCGATCGGCTACGGCCTGTTCGCCCTGCCGAACGCGCTGATCATCTCGGCAACGCTTTTCGGGCTCGCCACCGCAACGCGCTCGACCGCCGGCACGTTCATCGGCGTGGTCGCCCTGCTGGTCGTCTATTTCCTCTCCCAGGGGCTCATGGCAGGCCAGCCGCAGCTCCTGGATTTCCGTGTGCTGGCGGATCCGCTCGGCATGTCCGCCTATATGGCTAGCTCGCGCTATTTCACGGCAGCCGAGCTCAATGCCGGCGCCATTCCCGTGACGGGGCTGATGGTGCAAAGCCGGCTGATCTGGGTCGGCGTGTCGATCGCCCTCCTGGCGCTCACCTACCGCCGGTTTCGGTTTGCCGATCGGGGCCTGTCGCGGCGGCAGCAGCGCAAGCTTCGGCGACAGGAGGCGATGGCGACGCGCTCGTCACCCGCGCCAGCCAAACAGCACCCGCGACTTGCGAACCCACGCTTCGACAAGCGCACCGCGCGCGCTCAGCTGGTCGCCCGCGCCACGATGGAAGCACGCTACATCTTCAGGAGCCCGGTCTTCCTGGTGCTTCTGCTCATCGCCTTCGCGTTCACGCTCCCGAGCCTGCTGACCGCCTCGGGCTGGTACGGCGTGACGCTCTACCCGCTCACCTCGGTATCCGTGCCGATCATCCAGGCGAGCTTCGACACGCTGCTGGTCGTCATCGCGACCTATTACGGCGGCGAGCTCGTGTGGCGGGAACGCGAGCGCAAGGTGCACGAACTCATCGATGCGACTCCCTTGCCGGCATGGGCGCTGATGCTGCCGAAGATCATCGGCCTGGCGCTCGTCCTGTTCGCGACGGAGTTCGTCGGCATGGCAGCCGGCATGCTGGTGCAGCTGCTCGGAGGCGTGGATCCCGCGCCCGGCCAATATCTGCGCTGGTACCTGCTTCCGGGCACAGTGGACGCGGTCGCGATCGCCGCGCTCGCGGTTTTCGTCCAGGCGCTCAGCCCGGGCAAATACGCCGGCTGGGGTTGGATGGCGCTGTACCTGGTGCTTCGGTTTTTTGGCCCCGCGCTGGGGCTTGAATACCCGCTCTTCGTCTATGGCAGCGTGCCTGCCGTACCGCTGTCGGACATAGTCGGCACCGGCATTTTCTGGAAGGCGGCCTGGTGGTTCCGGCTGTTCTGGGCCGCGACGGCCGCACTGCTGCTGGTCGCGGCGCACCTGCTGTGGCCGCGCGGCGCCACCGAGCGACTGATGCTGCGGTTGCGCCGGATACCCTCTCGACTGACTGCGCGCGCCGTATGGGTCGCCGTGGTGGCGACGGCGATCTTCAGCGTGAGCGGCGCCTGGATCATCTACAACACCCTCGTCGTCAACGACTTCCACACCGCGGAGGACCAGCAGCGCTACCTCGCCGGTTACGAAAAGCGCTTCTTCCGCTACGCCGGCCTGCCACAACCGGTAGTCAGGCATGTCGTGCTCGACGTTGCCCTGTATCCGCAGGACGTTCGCGCGGACGTGCATGGCCGCTATCGGCTCGTCAACGAAACCGGCTCGCCGATCGACCGGGTCCACGTGCGACTGATGGACCCGGCGCTGGAACTGGTCGGCCTCGACTTTCCCGGCGCCCGGCTGGAACGCGATGACGAGGCGTTCGGCTATCGCATCTATCGCCTCGACTCGCCCATGCGGCCAGGCGAAGTGCGCTCGCTCACTTTTTACACCCGCCGCGCGCAGGTCGGCTTCCGCGCCGCCGGCACCGAGACGGGAGTGGCGCCGAACGGTACCGATCTGAACACCATCGAGCTGACGCCGCGGATCGGCATGAGCGATGTCGGTTTGCTCGACGACCCGGCCGCGCGCCGCAAGTACGGCCTTCCCGAACGGCTACCGCTCCCGCGGCTGGACGATCTGGCGGCCACCCGCAGACTGCCCAGCGGCGATCTCAGCTGGACCACGGCCGACATCACGGTCTCGACCCGTGCCGACCAGATCCCCATCGCGCCCGGCAAGCGCATTCCCGAGCGCGTGCAGAACGGTCGCCGCACGGTGCGCTTCGTCTCCGATACGCCGATCAAGAACTACTTCGCGATCGAGTCGGGGCGCTATGCCGTAAGCAGGCAGACGCACGGCGGCGTCGATTACGCCATCTACTTCCATCCCGCGCATCACTGGAACGTCGACCGCATGATGAGGGCCATGCAGGCCTCCATCGACTACTACCGCCAGGCCTTCGGCCCCTATCAGTTCGACCAGGCGCGGATCATCGAAACGCCCGCCTACCGGCAGGGCGGACAGGCCTTCGCGAACACCATCCCGGTGGGTGAAACGGCGTCCTTCGCGATGGACCTGCGGGATCCGGAGGCGATCGACATGGTCACCATGCTCACCGCCCACGAACTTGCGCACCAATGGTGGGGACATCAGGTGCTGGGCGCGCGGATGCAGGGCGCCGGGTTGCTGTACGAAACGCTCGCGCAGTATTCCGCGCTGATGGTGATGAAGCGCCTGCACGGCGAAGACGGCATCCGCCGTTACCTCCAGTTCCAGCTCGATCGCTACCTGGGCGGTCGCCGCACCCAGGTGCTCGCGGAGCAACCGCTCGCCAGCGTCGAACTCAGCCAGCAATACATCGCCTACGGCAAGGGCGCGCTCGCCATGTACCTGTTGCAGGAGCGCATCGGCGAGGACGCAGTGAACCACGCGCTCAAGCGCTTCGTCGACCGCTACCGCTTCACCGTCGCGCCCTACCCCCGCTCGCTCGACCTGATCGCGTTGCTGCGCGAGGAAGCGAGGACACCGGAGGACCAGGGACTGATCACCGACCTGTTCGAGCGGATCACGCTCTACGACCTCAAGCTGCAGCCGCCGACGGCCGTGCAGCGGGCCGACGGCCAATGGGACGTGACCGTGCCGGTCGAGGCGAAAAAGTTCTACGCCGATGGCAAGGGCACGGAGCAGGAGGCGCCGCTCGACGAGCTCATCGAGATCGGCCTCTTCACCGCGGAGCCGGGCGCCGCCACGTTCGACCGCGCCAACGTGATCCGGATGGCGTGGAAGCAGGTGCGCAGCGGCAACCAGGTCTTCCACTTCGTCACGGACAAGAAGCCGACCTACGCGGGCATCGACCCCTACGGTCTCTTCATCGACCGGAATACGGGCGACAACGTCCGGGCGCTCGAGCTCCACTGAGCCGCAGCGCGAGAGGCTGGCGACCCAGCCTTCCCTGCCAGGAGCGCGCGCCGCCCGCGACCCTCCCGCGTCTACCGGATCATCCACCGATGCGGGCGGCATCGACCCCGTGCCGCGCGACGGGCGACCGGGTCGCATCCGATGCGATCCCCCGCGTCGTCCCGGAACGCACCAGCATGTAGAACGCCGCCACGTGCGTGATCATCAGCAGCGGCACGTAGATGACCGGGATCGCATAGGTCGCACCCAGTTCACCGGCACGTTCGGGAAGCCCCGCCCGGATCGCATGGAAGTAATCGGTCAGCAGGTCGGCCGCACCGACGATGTTGAAAGCGGCTACCGCACTCCAGAAGAGCGGTCGCATCCTCCAGGCAAGCAGCGCGAGCAGGGCAAGCGCCCCGGTGGCCAGGTCGCCGTAGGCGGCGAACGCGGCAAAGCTGCCCGGAAGCTGTGGCCCGACCACGCCGGGAACCACGAACGCGAGCCCGAAGAAGCGAAAGCTGTGCAGGGTCGCGATCGCACGGTGCGCATCGGCACGCGGCATCGAGCGCAGCCGGGGCCATAGGTAGGCGCGGAAGCAGAGCAACCAGGCGACGTATCCCAGGACAAGCTGCAGGGTGAAGATGTGTGCGGGCGACATGGGAACTCTCCTCCGCCGGGGTTGGCAGTGAACCGTGCGCCGCCAGGCAGCAACGCAGGGGCGACGGCGGCTGGGTTTCGATGTCGGTACCGACTGGTACCAACGTCACTCATGCTACGGTACCCACAAGTACCAACGCAAGGGCGCGCGTGTGAAAGAACAGTCCGATCCGACATCGGCCCCGCAGCCGGTCCGCGAACGCATCCTGCAGGCGGCCATGGACACGTTCGTGGAACTGGGCTACGCCGAAGCAAGCACCTTGAAGATCGCCACACGCGCGCAGGTGTCCAAGCGCGAGCTGTACGCCCATTTCGGCACCAAGCAGGCGATGCTGGCGGCCTGCATCGCCGACCGCGTCGGGCGCATGCGCTTGCCGAGCGAGTTGGCGGTGCCGGATCGACGCGACGAACTGGCCACCCTGCTCGCCCGGCTGGGCGCCACCGTGTTGCGCGAAGTCACCCAACCCGAGGTGGTGGCGGTATTCCGGCTTGCCGTCATGGAAGCCCAGCGCGCCCCGGAAGTGGCCACGACCCTCGAGTCGTCACGGCGGTCGGTGCGCGGCGTGATCGGCCAGGTCACGGAACAGGCGCGGTCCGCAGGACTGATCGACAAGCATGCTCCGAAGGATATGGACGTCCGTTTCCTCGCGCTGCTCTGGGACGATCTGCTGGTGAGCCTGCTGCTGCGTTTGCGCGAAGCACCGGGCACCGCGGAGATCAACCGGCGCGCCAAACGGGCCGCCGATGACTTCCTCAGGCTCTATGCGCAGACCTGACGAAGCATTCCCCGCACGGAGGAATGGTACGATTGAGCATATTTTGAAGCATGTGAAGCATTAACTGTCTCGCCATACGCGCCTAAAGTGACTCCCACGTTCCAACCACCCAACGAGGAGTCCGCCATGTCACGTATCGCTACCCCTTCCGTCCAGTCGGCCACCGGCGCTACCGCCGAGGTCTATGCGCAGATCCGCAAGGCCGCCGGCAGCGTTCCCAACACCTTCGCCGCGATCGGCGCGCATGGCCCGGCCGCGCTCAAGGCGGTACTGCAGGCCGAAGCCGTGTTGTCGTCCGGTGGCCTGACCCGGCAGGACCAGGAGACCATCAAGCTGCTGGTCAGCGAGGTGACCGGTTGCGACTACTGCGTGGCCGCACACAGCATGCTCGGCAAGATGGCCGGCCTGAAGCCCGAAGCGCTCAAGCAACTCCGCGCCGGCCAGCCGACCGGCGATGCCAAGCGCGACGCGCTGGCCCGTTTCGTGCGCCTCCTGGTCGAGACCCGCGGCACCATCGCCGAATCGGAGTTCGCCGCGATCAGGGCGGCCGGCTACACCGACGCGCAACTGGTGGATATCAGCCTGGCGATCGCGTTGGTCATCTTCACCAACACGTTCAACCGCATCAACGACACCGAGCTGGATTTCCCGGCGGTCCAGTAATGCGACTCGAGGGCGCCACGCCAGTGGCGCCTTTCTGGCGCGAGGAGGACGCACCCGCTTCCACGACACGGACGTGAGATGCGTCCGCGCCGGAAAGATCACGGACCAGGTTGCGAAGCACGTCCGTCCATCTGGCCAATCCGATTACCCGCCGGGCTGCGCCTTTCGCCGGTGACGGTGGGCCGCCTGTTTCGCGCGATTCCCGCAAAGGGCCATGCTGCACCAGCGACGAGCATGGCCTCGCGTGTGATCGGCGAAAAACAGTGTGCACGTGGGTCCCTCGCAAGCCTTCACGTAAGAGAAGTCTTCGTCGCAAACCACCCGGGCAATCGCTTCGGCGATCGGCAGCAGCAAAGCCTCGGGTGAGTTCCAACGACGCATCCGGGCCAGCGCGAACGCGGGCGATTGGCCCGCGGGCGCCGCAACGATCCGGCCAAAGCTTTCGTCGCGCTTGAGCAGTTCATTGAGCGGCGCAAGTTCAGCCAGATCGGCCTCGCGCAGCGGGCGGCCCATGTGATCGCGCACGAAGCCGCGAAACCACTCGCGCAGCGCCCTGGCCTGTCCGGCCAGCCGATCGATCTCCCCCGGAATGGCCCGCTCGCGCGTCGCGAGGAGCACCTCCTCGGGCACGAGTTGCGCCTGCCGAAGCCAGCCCAGCAGTCCCTCGCCGTCCCCGAGCCAGTCGACCGGGGCGTCCACGGGCGTCGCCACGGAGTTGAGGAAGTCCAGCGCGAGCGAGTCGGCCAGGAAAAAGGCGGGTACCGCTTGTGTCATGCGAATTCTCCTGTCGCCAAAGTAACCGTCAAAAACGCGCTTGACAAGTTACTCTGCCAAAACATAACCTCCCAACTTATGTCTTAGCGGTTACGGCCACATCAAGCCAGGCGCGTGGTCCAGAACGCCTCCAGACAGCGAAGGGCGCGAAAAAGACAGGAAACACAGCCGTCGCCCCATGCAATGGCGAACGGCTCGACCTCGGCCTGGGCCGCCGATTCGTTCCGGATAGCGACATTCGGGACGGTTACTGATGGGCCTGCCAGCCGAATCTGCGGGACCGGCGCTTCCAGCAGCGTCCCGCGCGAACCCAGCCATTCAGCGTAGGCCTTCGCTCTCTGCACCGCGCCTCCCACACCGAAGGAGAACTGCCATGCCCACTGTTCGATATCGCCATGCCAACGTCGACGGCCTGAACGTTTTCTACCGCGAGGCAGGCACGGTCGGGAAACCCAAGTTGCTGCTGCTCCATGGCTTCCCCAGCGCCGGCCACATGTTTCGCGACCTGATCCCGCTGCTCGGTGACGATTTCCACATCGTCGCGCCCGATCTGCCTGGTTTCGGCCAGTCCGACATGCCGCCGCGAGACCAGTTCGGGTACACGTTCGACCACATCGCCGATGTCATCGACCGCTTTACCGAGGTGGTGGGTTTCGATCGCTTCGCGGTCTATGTGTTCGACTACGGCGCACCGACCGGCTTCCGCCTCGCCGTGAAACACCCCGAGCGCATCACCGGCATCGTTTCGCAGAACGGCAATGCCTATGTCGAAGGACTGAGCGAGGGCTGGAACCCCATCCGCGCTTACTGGGAAGACCCCTCGCAGGCCAACCGCGAGGCACTGCGCAAACTGCTCGCCCCGGACACGACGCGCTGGCAATACACCCATGGTGTCGCCGATGAATCGCTGGTGTCGCCCGATGGCATCGCGCTGGACAATTACTACCTTGCCCGCCCCGGCATGGACGACGTGCAGCTGGACCTGTTCCTCGATTACAGAAGCAACGTCGCCCTGTATCCGGCCTTCCAGGCGTACTTCCGCGAGCATCAGCCGCGCCTCCTGGCGATATGGGGCAGGAACGATCCGTTCTTCCTTCCGCCGGGTGCCGAAGCGTTCAAGCGCGACATCCCCGAAGCACGCGTGAGTTTCCTCGACACCGGGCACTTCGCGCTGGAGACACACGCGGGCGAGATCGCGGAGGCCATCCTCGCCTTCTTCGCCCGTTGAGTGACCGGCCAGGTGCGGACCCGCAGCTGCTTCGATGCGAACGCATGAAGTCCGGCCGCGGGCGCCGACTCAGGCCGCGCGACTCTGCGCCGCCTGGCGCAGTACCGGCAGCATGTCCTCCGCCTCGGGTCGACGGGTGTAGTCCGGATTCACTTCGGCGTAGAGGATCGTGCCGTCCTGCCCGATCACGTAGCGGCCCGGCATCGGCAGCGTCCAGCTCGGGTCGTCGTTGAACGCGGGCAGGTCGTTCTTCAGGCCCTTGTAGACCTCGACCAGGTAGTCCGGCAGTTCGAAGCGCAGGCCGAAGGCTGCGCCGACCTCGCCCTTCGTGTCGGACAGGATCGGGAAGGACAGGTGGTTCTGGCGCACCGACTTGCGGCTGTTCGCCGGAACCTGCGGCGAGATCGCGACCAGCCGCGCGCCGAGCCTGTCGAACTCGGGCAGAACGGCCTCGAGCGCCTGCAACTCCATGTTGCAGTACGGACACCACACGCCGCGGTAGAAGCTGACGATCAACTGCCCTTGCCGAAGCAGTTCGGCCGACTGCACCAGCTGGCCCTGGGGGTCTTTCAGCGCGAACGACGGCGCGCGGTCGCCTGCCTTGAGCGCGCGCCCGGCCGCGCCGGAGGCGATCAGTTCAGCGGTGGCGCGATGCATCGCGTCGATGACCGAATGCGGCACGCTGTACGGTGGTTTGCCTGCTTCGAAATCGGCCTTGAAGGCATCCAGCTTGGCTTGCAGTGACATGGGGAAATCCTCTCGGAGAAACGCGGGGAATTACGGGAAGCGGAGGCCTGGTTTGGGCGCCAGCGACACCATGGCCGCCAGCGCACCGGGCGCTGGCTCAGGCGGCCTGTTCGGCGGTCGGCTTGGTCCACTCGCTGCCGTGCATGAAGGCGTCGAGCTGGGTATGGGCGATGTGGTTGGTGTAGTTGCTCATCACCTTGGTCGCCACGCCCAGGATCACTTCGAACACGTTGCGGCGGGTAAAACCGGCGGCCAGGAAGGCGTCGGTGTCCGCGTCCGACACCCAACCGCGCTGGCGCACGACCAGCCCGGTGTAGCGATGCAGCGCTTCCAGCCGCGCATCGGGCAGCGGCGTGCCGTTGCGCAACGCGGCGATCACCGCCGGGTCCATCTTCTGCATCTTCGCCAGCACCGAGTGGCCAGCCATGCAGTAGTGGCACTCGTTCTCGAAGTTCGAGGTGAGCATCACCACCTGCTGCTCGTGCGGCGTCAGCGATGTCTCGGCGAACAGGCCCCACAGCGTGGAATAGCCGGCCAGCAGCTCCGGCGATTCGGCCATGGTCGCCTGCAGGTTCGGCACGAAGCCGAAGGCGGCCCTGGCGCCGTCGAGGCCGGCCTTGGAGGCAGCGGGTGCGTTGTCGGGGGTGTAGATGGTGAACGTTGTCATGGCCGGACTCCTTGGGTGCCGTGTGGTCGATCGGGAGTCGAAGCGCTCGCCTCCCGTGGAACCCAAGCTACGGGCGCGCCAGAAGCCCGAGTAGACGGAGCCGACGACTAAGGGCTATTCCGATAGGGAATGCGACCGGCCCATGCCGGCTAAAGGGAGACACCCTCCTGCGCCAGCCCCCGCAGGACCCTGCAATCGAAGCGGGACCTGGGCGCAGAAAAAAAAAGCCCGGCCAGAGCCGGGCGTTTTTTTTGACAAGCCGCAACGCGCGAACTGATCAACTCACAGCGCCGCGTGATCCCGCACCGCTTCCTCCAGCATCGGCTTGAGCTCGGCAAACCGCGCATCGACCGCAGCAGGATCGGTGCGATTGAGCGCCACCATCTGCAGCCGCTTCTCGTTGGCGCGCACCACCTCGAACGCCTCGTCCTCGATGCCTTGCACGATCGCGGCCGCCACGTCCGCCGCCGACTCGCGCCCGAACCCCTGCTCCGCGCCAGCGCGGCTGGACGCCATCAACGGGGTATCGGTCGCGCCCGGGTAGGCCGTCAGCACATGCACGCCCTCGCCCTTCAGCTCGCGCCGCAACGCCTCGCCGAAATGCGCGATGCCGGCCTTGGCCGCCGCGTAGGTGGCATAGAACGGCAAACCGACCAGCGCGATCGCCGAGGACACGTCCACCACCATGCCGTGGCCACTGCGGCGCAGCAGTGGCAGCGCCGCGCGCGTGAGCAGGATCGGCGCGACCAGGTTCACCTCGATCATCGCGCGGATCTCGCGCTCGCTCGTCGCCTCCAGCCGGCCGGCACGCACGCCGCCGGCATTGTTGACGAGCACGTCCAGCCCGCCGAGCGTGCCCTCGACCGCGGCCATCGTGGCCGCCAGCCCGTCGGCGGTGGTGACGTCGGCCGCCACCGCATCCACGCGCCCGCCGTCCGCGCGCAACCGCTGCGCGGCCGTCTCTAGCGCCTCTTGTCGCCGGCCGCTGATGAGCACGTGCGCGCCCTTCGCCGCCAGGATCTGCGCGATCGCCAGGCCAATGCCGCTCGAACCGCCGGTGACCAGCACCTTGCTGCCTTCCAGTTTCATGTCGTCGTGTCTCGTGGGGGGGAGGGGGCGCCACCTCGCCGCGCGCCGCCACGGCCGCGCGCGCTGGTAGCGGCCATGCCTGTATCGCCCGTCCCGCGCATCCGCGGTAGCCTTGCGCCGCTCATAGGCTTCATTCCAAGGGGGAATAACGATGGACCGCCTGGCCGCGATGGAAGCCTTCGTCCGCGTCGTCGACGCCGGCTCCTTCTCCGGCGCCGCCCGGCTCCTGCGCGTGGGCCAGCCGGCTGTCTCCAAGACCATCGCCCAACTGGAAGAGCGCCTCGGCGTGCGGCTGCTGCTGCGCTCCACCCACGGCCTCACGCCCACCGAAGCCGGCCGCAGCTTCTACGAACGCGCCAGGCGCGCCATCGAGGAAGCCGACGAAGCCGAACACGCCGCCCGCGGTGCCGGCGCCACCCTCTCCGGCCGCCTGCGCATCTGCGCCGCGGTCACCTTCTCGCGCCTGCACGTACTGCCGCGCCTGCCGCTGTTCCTGGAACAGCACCCCCAGCTCGACGTCGACTTCGTGCTGGACGACCGCAACATCGACCTGATCGAGGAAGGCATCGACATCGCCCTGCGCATGGGCAACCTCGCCGACTCCAACCTGATCGCCCGCAAGATCGCCCAGAGCCCCCGCCACGTCTTCGCCACCCCCGCCTACCTCGAACGCATGGGCGTGCCGCACGTGCCCGCCGATCTCGCCGGGCACCAGGCCGTGATCTACGAGCAGCGCGGCGGCGGCACCGAGTGGTCGTTCCACCGAGAAGGCACCACGGCGTCGGTCGCGATGCAGGGACGCATTCGCGTCACGGCGGCCGAGGGCGTGCGCGAGGGCGTCTTTGCCGGAATGGGGCTGGCCGTCGCGTCAGAGTGGATGTTCGCTCCCGAGCTTGCGTCAGGTGCAGTGAAAACCGTTCTCGATGGCTGGAGCTTGCCACCTGTCGACTTGTGGGCCGTATTCCCAACGGGACGGCAGGCCAGTGCCAAGGCGAGAGCATTCGCCAGCTTCATCGAGTCGCAGATATCGGATCCCACCTGAGTTCCGGCGGCCGCTATCGGCCAAAAACGGACAGCCTTGTCGCGGCGGGTCCGGTTGTTATCCTGTAGTCGCTTGGAAAAAAACTGGCGTTTTTTACGGCTAATACGGGGAGTCATGATGCGTCTTACGTTGCTGGCGGGACTGCTGGCTTTCACTGGTATCGCCTCTGCAGACGATGGTCCGGCGACCATGCGAGGTCTCGGCATCGCTTCGTGCAGTCAATATCTGGCCGTTCGCAAAGAACAGGGCATCACTCCAAACAAGGCCACGTACAATCAATGGGCGCAGGGCTTCATGACCGGGCTGAACGTCGCGCTCTACATGAAGTTCCAAAAGTATGCGGACCTTCCTGACTCCGATTCGATGAACCATTGGTTGAGCGCTTATTGTTCCGCCCATCCCCTCAAGCCATTCCATGAAGCGGTATCCGACCTGATGGTCGAGAAAAGCTTGTCGTTGGAGAATCCAAAGGCCAAATAGGGCCGCGCCATAGCTCAGGCAACCACGAGGTAACACGTCAATCAAGCCGGACCCATTTCGCAGCTCGGATCGGTGTTGCATGTCCCCTTCTGGTCGGAGGTGGACATTTCAGCCTGAGGACAGTCAACGTGCGCGATCGCCCCGTATCGAGGTCAGGAGCTGTCCGCCTGCGACCCAAAGCGAACATCGGGCCTTCCGTCCGACTTACGCACCTTGGTGCTGGTTTCCACCTCCAGACTTCGCCAGGAAGCGATACCCGACGCCGGGCTCCGTCTTCAGCCATCGCGGCGACGCCGGGTCGTCGTGGAGCTTCTGGCGCAACCGTCCGACGACGATCCGCAAATAATGCGTGTCGTGGACGTGGCTTGCGCCCCAGACCTCACGCAGGAGCTGCTGCTGGCTGACCACGCGATCGGGGTGTTGCAGCAAGGCGGCCAGAACCGCATATTCCTTGCGGGTGAGTGACAAGGCCTCGCCATCCAGGCTGACCTCCCGGCGCACTTGGTCGATCACCAAGTGCCCGTCTTCGTAGCGCGGCGACGGTTCGCGGGAGGCGGCAAGCACGCGGTCGCGCAAGAGCGCGCGAAGGCGCGCCATCACCTCCTGTACGCCGAACGGCTTAGTCACATAATCGTTGGCACCGTTGTCAAGGGCGCGCACCTTTTCCGCTTCGGAGTCGCGCACCGACAACATCAGGACAGGCACCGCACTCCACTGCCGGAGTTCTGCCAGCACCTCGTGGCCTTCGCGGTCGGGCAGCCCGAGATCGAGAATGACAAGGTCCGGCGCCTGCGTGGCGGCCAGCGCGAGTCCCGCTTCCGCGGTGCTTGCCTGCAGCACGCGATAACCCTCGGCGCGCAATGCGATATCGAGGAAACGGCGGATCTGCGCCTCGTCGTCGACCACCAGCACGGAGGGGGCGTTCGGATTCACGTACTCGCCTCCGGTGGCGTGGGCATGGGCAACGTCACGCGCAGGATCGTACCGCCGCCCGTGCGCGCGAAGGCTTCCACACTTCCGCCGTGTGCACCGATCATCCCGCGGCAGATCGCCAGCCCGAGGCCGGTGCCCTTGGGTGCCCGGTCGCCGCGCGAGACGGAAAAAAACATATCGAAGATGCGCGCCCGCTCGGCTTCGGGAATGCCCGGCCCTTCATCGACGACCTCGATGCCTATCGACCCTTCCTGCTCGCGGAGCGACACGTCCACCGGACGTCCGGGGGGCGAAACCTGCACTGCATTTTCCAGGATATTGAAAAGCGCCTGTTCGATCAGCGCTGGGTGTACGTGCAGCAGCAGAGTCTCCGGTGACAGCCGGGTCTCGATTAGGGCGGTCGGATAGTACCGGCGCAGTCGTGCGACGGCCGCCAGCACGATTTCGCTCGCGTCCACCCAGTCACGATGCAGCGTCAGTGCGCCGTGCCCGAGCCGGGCCATGTCAAGAAGGTTCTGGACGTAGCGATCCAGCCTCTGGCCCTCGCCCAAAATGGCATCGAGCAATTCGCGTCGCTCCGCTACTGGAAGCTGGGACTCGTAGGCGGAAAGCGTGCTCGCCGCTCCGATCATCGAGGCCAACGGAGAGCGCAGGTCGTGGGACACGGACGACAGCAAGGCATTGCGCAGCCGTTCGGTTTCCCCTTGCACGCGCGCCTCTTCAAGAGCCTCGGCAAGATGCCCACGCTCCAATGCAAGGCCGATGTCCCTGACCATCTCTCTTGCCAGACTCACGCGTTCGGCCTCGATGGTGGTCGGCCCGTGCGGGCGGATGACCACTATTCCCGCCCGCCAGTCCGCACCCCCCAGACGCATCACCCAAGGGGTGGCTGTCGCCTGTTGCGGGTTCGATACAAGATCCTCTGCCGCGGCCAGCTCACCGGGCGCAAGCTCGAAGGCAGCCGGCGAGGCCACCCATACGTCCCAGTTGCCGCTGTCGCTCCGAACGATGGCCGCTGCTTGTGCGTTCAGTGCCAAGGCAAGGGCGCTGATGCCGGTATCGCAGATCGCCTGGCTCTGCGTTCCGCTTGCGGCCAGCGACTGCCCGAGTTCCAGCAACGTACGGGCGCGCGCCTGGGCCGCCCGCAGCGACGCCACCTGCCGCGCAAGCTGCGTGGCCATACGCCCGCTGATCAGCGCGACGACCAGGAACAGCAGCACCGCCAGCACGTCATCGGCGTCGGCGATTGCCAGCGTGTGCCGGGGTCGGGTGAAGAAAAAGTTGTAGCCGAGGAAACACGCGACCGCGGTATAGACCGCCACGCTCATGCGCGTGCGTACCGCAACCGCCAGCACGGCCGTGAGGAAGATCAGTGCCAGATTCGCGACCGACAGGTAGCGATCGGCCAGAAAGGCCAATGCGAAACCGAGCGCGGTAATCGCTGTGGCATAAGCGTAGCCGGCCCAGCCGTCGGTCCGGGCCAGGCAGGCGAAAGGGTGGCGCGACTCGATCATGCGCGGGGACCAGTGGCGCGAAGTGGGTACGTTAATCCATCCCTCGCGCATAGGTCTGGACAGATTGAAAATCCGGTGCCGGCCGACCGCATCGTGCATTCGCGGAGCCATGGGGTTCAGATCTCCACTTGCGCGCCCAACTCGATAAGGCGGTTGCCTGGTATGCCGAAAAAGGCGGTGGCGGGCATGGCGTTGCGCGCCAGAAACACGAACAGATTCTCCCGCCACAGCGCCATGCCGGAGCGCTCTGGCGTGGCAACCACCGTCTCCCGGGATAGGAAGAAGGTGGTGTCCATCAGGTCGAAATGCTCACCCAGCCGCTGGCAGCGGGCGAGCAGCCGCGGCACGTCCGGGTCTTCCGCAAAACCCACCCGCAGGATCAGGCAGCCAAAGCCGTCCTCGAGCCGGGTTAGCTCCAGCTGTTCCTCCGGCTCAGCACGAGGCGCGTCCAGCGTTTGCACCGTCAACAGGACGTTGCGTTCGTGGAGCACCTTGTTGTGTTTGAGGTTGTGCAGCAGCGCATGCGGTACCAGAGCGTTGTTGGCAGTCATGAACACGGCCGTGCCGGGCACGCGCGGCACCGGGTGCTCGGCCAGGTTGGCGATGAACGGCCCCAGTTCCAGCCCATCCAACTGGATGCCCCGCTGCAGGAGCGTGCGGCCGCGGCGCCAGGTGGTCAGCACCACGAAGACCGCCAGTCCCAGCGCCAGCGGGAACCAGCCACCGCTCTCGATCTTGATGATGTTCGCGCTGAAGAAGCCCAGATCCACGAGCAGCAGGCCCGCGCCGGTGCCGCATATCGCCCACCATGGCCAACGCCACTGGTAACGCGCCACGATGAGCGCGAGCAGCGTGGTGATGACCATGGTTCCCGTCACCGCGACGCCATAGGCAGAGCCGAGATTGTCGGACGAGCCGAAACCGATCACCGCTGCGGCGATCAATACCAGAAGCACCTTGTTGATGAAGGGCACATACACCTGGCCAGACATCTCCTCGGAGGTGTGCACCACCCGCATGCGAGGCATGTAGCCCAGTTGCATGGCCTCGCGGGTCATCGAGAATGCGCCGGAGATGACCGCTTGCGAAGCGATCACCGTTGCGGCCGTGGCGAGCCCGATCATGGGATAGAGCAAGGCCCGTGGCACCAGATGGTAGAACGGGTTGGCGATGGCCTCAGGATGCGCGAGCACGAGCGCGCCCTGGCCGAAGTAATTGAGCAGCAGCGCAGGCAGTACGAAAGCGAACCAGGCGAGACGGATCGGCCGTCGCCCGAAGTGGCCCATGTCGGCATACAGCGCCTCCGTGCCGGTGACCGCAAGCACCACGGCGCCGAGGGCGAAGAAGGCCTCGACCCGGTTGTTCAGGAAGAACGCGACGCCATACGTGGGGCTCACCGCCTTGAGGATGGCAGGCTGCTGTGCGATGCCCCACACGCCCAATGACGCAATGCTCAGGAACCAGGCCACGCAGACCGGACCGAACACGGCGCCGATGCGCGCGGTACCGTGTCGCTGCAGCGCGAACAGCGTACCGATGACCAGCATGGTCAACGGCACGATCCAGTGCGCAAGTCCCGGCGCGGCGACCTCCAGGCCCTCCACCGCAGAAAGCACGGAAATCGCAGGGGTGATCACGCCATCGCCGTAGAACAGCGCCGCGCCGAAGATACCCAGCACGGCCACGACCGACATGGCGAGCGGACGCTGGCGGACACTGCGCTGGGCCAAGGCCATCAACGCCATGATTCCGCCCTCGCCTTTGTTGTCGGCGCGCATGATGAAGAGCAGGTACTTCAGCGACACCACGATGACCAGGGACCAGAACACCAGGCTCAGGCCGCCAAGCACGTTCGGTGGCGTCGCCGCCACGCCACGCGGGCCGAAGACCTCCTTGATGGTGTACAGCGGACTGGTGCCGATGTCGCCGTACACGACGCCAACGGCCCCCAGTGCCAGCGCCGCGAGGCGCCGGCCGGTCGGATGTTCGGTGTTCAACATGTGCCCGTGGAAAGTTTGCGGGCCGCACAGCCGGGCTGCCGGTCCTTGGAAGGAGCCGCAGGGTAGAAGCGGGCGAGTAACAATCGGGTATCGCGCGTGGCTTCGCGGATAAAATCTTCGTAAAGAAATTTCGGGCTTTGGGATCAACGATCATACGAACGAAAGGCGCGAGCCCTCGCCAGCCAACGCCCGCTCTTGGCCGGGAGCGGACAGACTAGTTTCCACCGCCATTACCTGCTGCCTGCCTCCTCCACCGCGCCGGCGTCACTCCCATGTGCTGCTTGAACGCCCGCTGGAACGCCGCCTCCGACTGATACCCCACCGCTTCCGCCACCGCCCCGGTGGACTGGTTCGACTTGCGCAGTTCGCTGGCGGCGAGCGTCATGCGGATGTCGGTGAGCAAATCGCTGGCGGAGCGGCCGAGGCTGTCGTTGAACAGGCGGACCAGGGTGGCGCGTGAGACGTTGCACAGGCGCGCGAGCGCGGGCAGCGTCCAGGGGTGGGCGGGGCGTTCGAACATGGCGGTGATGGCCGGGGCGAGGCGCGGGTTGCCGGCCAGGGCGAGCAGGCCGGCGGGGGCGTCGCCCGATTCGCTGGACAGGCGCAACGCGAGCGCGAACAGCGCGGTGGAGAGCGCGTTGAGCATGGCGTGACCGCCGAGGTGTTCGGCGGCCGATTCGGTGCGCATCAGCGAGACCAGGCTGGCGACCTGTGCGGCCGTGGCGCCAGGCTCGTCCTGCCCTGCGCTCGCACGCGCCACCAGGCGCGGGGGCAGGTAGCCGCGCAGCAGCCGTTCGTGCGGCGCGGTGAGGACGAAATGGCCGCACAGCATGTCCAGCCGTTCGCCACTGCCGGCGTTCTCGCTGAAGGTGACGTTGAGGCCGGCGCGCTCACGCGCGGGCGCCGGCTTCGAACCGCTGCCGTCGTGCAGGGTGTGCGCGCCGCCCTGGGCGATGAGCAGGATGTCGCCGGGGGCGAGGTGTTGCGGCGGGCCGCCGGCAGGATCTTCGAGCACGGCCGAGCCGGCGAGTACGACGTGGTAGGGGATCTCGCCGGGTTCGGCCGACGCCTGGTCGATGCGCCACGGCGCGCCGTAGTAGCAGCGCAGATCGAGCCGGCCGCGCACCGGCGTCATCTCCAGCAGGCGGCTGAGCCAGTCCATCGGTGGGGGCATGTTGCGGGCTCCGCTGAGAGACGAATGAGCATGAATGCGAGTTATTGCGACATTAACAGGCTCACATCGGCTCCGTACAGTGGCTCCACGTCAGCCGACGAAGGAGCCCCCCATGTCCCGCATCGCCATCCACCCGCTCGAATCCGCCGCCGGTGCCGCCGCGGCGGTGTATGCCCGGATCACGCAGGCCGTGGGCCGCGTGCCCAACTGTTTTGCTGCCATCGGCCAGCTGCGACCCGCTGCACTCAAGGCGATGCTGCAGCTCGACGGCGTGCTGGCCGCCGGGTCGCTGAGCCGGCAGGACCAGGAGACGGTGAAGCTGGTGGTCAGCGAGACCGCCGGCTGCGACTACTGCATCACCGCGCACAGCCTGCTTGGCGCGCTCACCGGCCTGGAGCCGCCGATGCTGCGGCGGATCCGCAATGGCCTGCGCACCGGCGATGTACGGCGCGACGCGCTGGTGCGCTTCGTGCGCCAGCTCGTGCAGTCGCGCGGCACGCTGGACGAGGCCGAGGTGATCGCGATCCGCGCTGCCGGCTTCAGTGACGCGCAGCTCGTGGAGATCAGCCTGGCGGTGGCCGTGGCGACCTTCACCAACACCTTCAACCGCATCAACGACACCGAGATCGACCTTCCGTCCGTCGACTGATCGACGGACCGCCCTTCCCTGCCCGACCAACCCTCAAGGAAACGACGATGAACGCACTGGTGAACGCGCTGGCCCGCACCGGCCTCTTGAAGAACGACCTGGACTACCACGTGGTCCGCGCCTCGATGGTGGTGATGTTCTTTTTCTTCGGCTACCAGAAGTGGTGGGACTACGAGGCGCAGACGCTGATTCCCTTCATCAGCAACGGGCCCCTGATCGCCTGGATGTATCCGGTCTTCGGCATCCGCGGCGCGAGCTGGTTCCTGGGCGTGGCCGAGTGGCTGTTCGGCGCGCTGCTGCTCGGCGGTTTCTGGAGCAAGCGGTTGGGCGTGCTGGGCGCGGCCGGTTCGGTGGTCACCTTCGTCATGACCGTCACCATCATCCCGTTCATGCCCGGTGGCTGGGCCGAATCCGCCGGCGGCTTTCCCGCGATGGTGGGCAACGTGCCGTTCCTGATGAAGGACGTGGTGCTGCTAGCGGTGTCGGTGTACCTGCTGCGGCAGGACGTGGTGCGGCTGCGTGCGAGCCAGGCGTAGCCATAGCGACGGGGCCGGATGCGGCCCCGTTTCGCATGCACGCAAAGCTCAGGAAAACTTGCCGATCAGCTCGTGCAGCCGATCGCATGCGGACGGGAGCGCCGCCTCATCGATGGTGGCGATGCCCAGCAGCAATCCCGATTGCCGCACGCCGCCGGGCTGGAACCAGGGCGACAGCGGTTCGGGTGCGAGGCCCCAGGCGCGGGCTTCGCGGGCCACGTCAATGTCCGGTATCTGGTCGGGCAGCCGCAGCAGGACGGCCAGGCCGCCGATCTGCGCGCGGTATCCCTTGCGCTCAAGGGCCGCCTGCAGCGCCTCGCCGCGGGCCGAATAGACGCGCTTCATGCGGCGCAGGTGGCGCATGTAGTGCCCCTCGTGCATGAACCGGGCGGTGGCCTGCTGGACGGCCGGACCGGGTGCCGAGCCGAGGCACATGACCGCCTCGTTGAAGCGGTCCACCAGCCCCTCGGGAGCGACGACGAAGCCGAGCCTCAGCGCGGGGCTGATGGTCTTGCTGAAAGAGCCAATGTGGATCACGCGGCCGTTGCGATCCACCGACGCCAGCGCCGGGGCAGCGCGGCGGCGGAGCTGGAGTTCGCCGAGATAGTCGTCCTCGACGATCCATGCGCCGGTGCGCGCGGCCCAGGCGATCAGCTCGATGCGCCGAGCGAGCGACAGCGTGGCGCCGAGCGGTGCCTGCTGGCCCGGTGTCACCAGGGCCAGCGCGGCATCGGGCGCGAGTTCGATGCCGCGGACGACGTCCAGGCCATCGTCGTCCACGGGCACCGGGACCGGAACGAGCTGCGCCAGTTCGAGCGCGCGCCGGCTCTGGAAGAATCCGGGGTTTTCCATCCAGGCCTTGCGGCCTTCCGTGCGCAACACGCGAAAGGTCGTCTCCAGGGCGCCGGCGAAACCCGCGGTGATGAAGACCTGCGAGGGTCGGCAGTCGATCCCCCGCGCCAGGGCCAGGTGCGCGGCAACCTCCCGCCGGAAGGCCAGTTCACCGCGCGGATCGGGATAGACGGCACGCGCGGCGACTTCGGCGCGGGCGGCATGCGCGCGCAGGCGTCCCATCAGGCTGGCGGGAAAGCGGTCCGAGGCCGGGACGCCCATCTGGAAGGTGGCGGGGCCGGCGAGCAGGTGCCGGTACAGCTCCGGCGGCGCGTCCGCGTCGTCGGGCGGAACCGGCCGACCGGTCGCAGGGTGGTCGGCCACCCGCGTACCGCCGGGTCGCGACGAGACGATGACCTGCTCGTCGGCCAGCCGCTCGTAGGCGGATTTGACGGTGCCCCGCGCGACACCCAGTTGCGCGGCCAGCGCCTGCCACGAGGGAAGCCTCGCGCCGGGCGCGAGTACGCCGCTGCCGATCGCCGCCAGCACGCCCAGGCGGATCTGCTCCGCCAGCGTGGTGGCGGCGGAGCGGTCGATGCGGATGTCCAGCGCGCGTGGCATGCCCCATGGTATAGCGAAAATATCGCGTTCTGGTTCTTTCAAGTGCACCTTGGCAGGCGCAAGATCGCGGCCTTCCCCACTAGGAGTCCGTCATGTCGATCAAGCGCTTTCTCGCCACCTTGCTGGCCAGCGCCGCACTCGCCGGAAGTGCCTATGCGCACGCTCCGGACGGCACGGTCAAACCGAACTTCTCGCACGCGCTGCCCAACGTCCCGGGCAAGTCGCTGGTCGCGGTGGAGGTCAACTATCCCCCGGGCGGCGCCTCCGCGGCGCACCACCATGCGCGCTCGGCCTTCATCTACGCCTACGTGGTTTCGGGCGCGATCGAAAGCCAGGTCGACGACGGTTCCGCGCGGGTCTACAAGGCGGGCGAATCCTTCTACGAGGTGCCCGGCGCGCACCACCGGATCAGCCGCAACGCGAGCAAGACCCAGCCGGCCAAATTGCTCGCCGTATTCGTCGTCGACACCGGCGATGCGCCCCTCACCACCCCCGACAAATAGGTAACGGCCATGTCCCAACGCCTCGACTACAACCAGATTTCCCCGGCTGGCGCCAAGGCGCTCGGCGGTGTCTACGGCTACGTGACGCAATCCGGGCTGGACCCCGTGCTGGTGGACCTGGTCTACCTGCGCGTGAGCCAGATCAACGGCTGCGCCTACTGCCTGGACATGCACACCCGCGACCTGCTGAAGCGGGGCGCCAGCATCGAAAAGATCGCGCTCGTCCAGGGCTGGCGCGAAGGCGGCAGGCTTTTCAGCGAGCGCGAGAAAGCCGCCCTGGCCTGGGCCGAAACGGTCACGCAGGTCGCGCAGACCGGCGTGCCGGACGAAGACTTCAAGGCGGCATCGGCGGTGTTCAGCGAAAAGGAACTGGTCGACCTGACCTTCGCCATCGGCCTGATGAACACCTACAACCGGCTGGCCATCAGCTTCCGCAACACGCCCGAGGCGGTGCGCCGCGCGGAAGGCTGAGCACGGAGACGACCATGCTGGCTACAGACATCCCCGGGGTACGCATCCCCGACAGCACCCTCGCCCGCGAGGCGACCGAACTGGTTCGCGACACCGAAAGCGAACTGCTGTTCAAGCACTCGATGCGCGTTTACGCCTGGGGCGCGCTGGCGGGCCGGCGCAAGAACCTGGCGTTCGATCCGGAGCTGCTTTACGTCGGGGCGATGTTCCATGACATCGGCCTTGCCGCGCACTACCGCAAGAGTCCCCTGCGCTTCGAAGTCGATGGCGCGAATGCGGCGCGCGATTTCCTTCGGACCCATGCGATTGCCGAGCGCGACATCGAGAAGGTGTGGAGCGCGATCGCGTTTCACACCACGCCCGGCATTCCGCAGTTCATGCATCCTGAGGCGGCGCTGCTTCACGTGGCGGCAGGGATGGATGTGGCCGGCCGCGCGTACGAGGAGTTCACGGACGAGGAACGCGAGGCGGTGACCGCGGCCTGGCCGCGCGAGGACAACTTCAAGCACGCCATCATCGACGCGTTCTACGAGGGCCTGAAGCATCGGCCGGACAGCACGTTCGGAACCTTCAACGACGATTTCCTGGCCTTCAAGGACCCGGCGTTCCGGCGAGGGGACATGTGCAGCATCATCCTGCACTCGGCCTGGGCGCACTGACGCTTCATCGCTGGACGTAACCGGACGCGGGGCGGGAGCGAAACGCCCGCATGGACACCCTCATCGACCGCTCCCGGCACCTGCTGCCGACGCTCCGCTACCACTGGTACGCGATCCCGCTGCGCCTGATCGTTGGCTTCGGCTTCATGGAACACGGCTACGCCAAGCTCGCGCGCGGGCCGGAGTCGTTCACCGGCATCCTGCACGCGCTGGGGATGCCGGCGCCGGAGCTGCTCGCGTGGGCGACGATCCTGGTCGAGCTGTTCGGCGGCCTGGCGGTGCTGGTCGGCGCGTTCATTCCGCTGGCGAGCATCCCGATGGCGATCGTGCTGATGGTGGCGATCTTCACCGTGCACCTGCCCAACGGCTTCAGCTCGATCAAGTTGCAGGCGGTCACCGCATCCGGTGCGCACTTCGGGCAACCGGGGTACGAGACCGATTTGCTTTACCTCGCCGCGCTGGTCGCCCTGGTGCTGGGCGGAAGCGGTCCGTGGGCGCTGGACCGCCTGTGGCGGAAGCGGTGACGGGGCGTTCCGCAGCCGGGCGGTGCCCTGGCGTCTACGTTTCGTGCTCGCCGTGACAAACCCGATCCTTGCGGGGCCCTAGCCGTTCCTTAACGGATGCTGTGTTCGAGTGGCTGCCAACCAACCGGTCCCAGGTGAGCCCCATGCAGACCCCGCATCGCACGGCATCCACGGAGCGCCCCGCCCGCCGCGCCTGACCGGCAGGTCGGGCCGTCCTTTCACATCCCCCACCCTTCCCGCCCTGCCCCGTGGCAGAGCGCTGCCGGGTTGTCCCCGACAGGAGTGCGTATGGCTGACATTGCGATCATCGGCGGGGGCGCCGCGGGCGCCTCGCTTTTCGGCGAGTTGCTGCGGCGCGGCGCGCGCGTGCACTGGATCACCGGCGACCGCACGGTGGCCGGCCGTGGCGTCGCCTACGCCGCCGGCAGCGACCGGCACCTGCTCAACGTGCGTGCACACGCGATGGGTCTGTTCGCCGGCAGCGAGGGCGAGTTCCTGCAGTTCGCCGCGCGGCAGGTCGATGGCGTCGGCGGCGACGACTTCCTGCCGCGCGGCCTGTTCGGCGACTTCATCGAGGCGCAGGTGCGTTCCTGCGCGGACCAGGCGTTGCAGCAGGGGCGGCAGTTCCAGATCCACGGCGAGGATGCGGTCCAGATCGAGCCGCTGTGCGACGGCGGCTACGCGGTCCGCCTCGCCGGCGGCGTACTGATCAAGGCCGACGCGGTCGTGCTCGCGCTGGGTGCGCTGGCGCCGCGGCCGCTGAAGGCGGTGACGCGCGAGGCGCTGCAGAGCGGAGCCTACGTGCTCGACCCGTGGCGCATCGCGCGACGGGAACCGGCGCCGCACCGCGTGCTGGTGATCGGCACCGGACTCACGGCGGTCGACACGCTGCTCTCCGCCGCCGAGCGCTGGCCGACGGCCGAACTGGTGGCGCTATCCCGCCACGGCCGATTCCCGTTCGAGCACACCGCGCTGCCGCTGGCGCCGTACGCGCGGCAGTCGGCGCTCAATACCGCCCTGCTTGCCTGCGAGAACCCGCTCGCCATGCTCAGGCACGTGCATGCCGCCATCGAAGCCTCGCCACGCACGGACTGGCGCAGCCTGCTCGACGGCATGCGCCCGATCAACGCGCGCCTGTGGCGGCGGCTGGATGCGCAGCAACGGCGGCAGTTCCTGCGCCACCTGCGCTGGCTGTGGGAGGCGGCGCGCCACCGCGTCGCGCCGGCTTCGGCCCGCGCGCTGGACGCGATGCTCGAACAAGGTCGCCTGCAGGTACACGCCGCGCGCGTGCTTGGCGTCGACGGACACGGGCCGCTGCAGGTCAGCGTGCGCCACCGCGCCACGCAGCAATTGGACACGCTCGGCGCGGACCTGGTGATCCAAGCCACCGGACTGGACACCGCCGTCGCGTTCACCGAACACACGCTGCTTTCGCGACTTCTGCGCGATGGATTGGCCACGCCCGACCCGCTGCAACTGGGCGTGGCCGCGCATCCGGACGGGCAACTGCTCAACGCCCGCGGCGAGCTGCAGGTCGGGCTGTACGCGATCGGGGCGCTGCTGCGCGGCAATCTGTGGGAGTGCAGCGCGATGGCCGAGATCCGCGTGGCCGCTCAGCAACTGGCCCGTCGGCTGGCAGGAGCGGATGCGCAGGTGCCGCGCGAAAGCGCGATCACCGCGCGGCCCGCCCTGGCCCCGTAACCGGGCTTCAGCCCACCGACGTTTCCGGAGATCGACGGGCGGAAGCCCGCTACGTCACGCCATGGCCGCCCTGGCCGCCTCGGCCAGCCACTGCATGGCTCCGCGCCAGGGGCCCGGCCCGTGGCTGACGCGCGCCACGCCCAGTTCGCCCAGGCGCGCACGACCCGGCACACCCGGCATGGCCATGACGTTGACCGGCAGCAGCGAGGCTTCGGCCAGGCGCGCGATCAGCGACTCGGCAACCACGCCGGGGACGAACAGGCCGCTCGCGCCGGCATCGGCGTAAGCGCGGGCGCGCTGCAACGCATCCTCGACCATCGCCATGTCGTGCTCGGCGGCGGGCTTCTGGAAGAACACGTCCGTGCGCGCGTTGATGAACATCGCCACGCCCGCGTCGTCTGCCGCCGCGCGCGCGGCGGCGAGACGCTGGACTTGCGCGGCGGTGTCGCGCAGGCGGCCGTTGGCGGGAAAGCTGTCTTCCAGGTTGCAACCGACCGCACCGCCGCGCAGCGCCGCGGCGACGGTGGCGCCGACTTCCTCGGGCGCTTCGCCGTAGCCGCTTTCCAGGTCGATCGTCACCGGTTGCGTGACCGCGCCGACGATGCGGTGCAGGTTATCCAGGGCGAGCGGGAACGGCATGTGTTCGCCGTCCTCGAAACCGTTCGCGCCCGCGACCGACCAACTGCCGGTGGCGATCGCCGCGGCGCCGGCTTCGGCCACCACGCGCGCGCTGCCGGCGTCCCAGGCGTTGAAGAGCACCAGCGGCCGGCCTTTCACGTGCAGGGCATGGAACAGCCGGGCATTGTCGTTCTGCGAAGTCATTGGTCACTCCATCGGGGTCGCACGCATCGGCGCACGGGGCCTGGTGGCCGCCGTGGCATGCGCGGGGGAAACCGCACCGCCACGTCCGGGCGGTGCGGCTCGGGGGGCCGGCATCACGCCGGCTTCGACGCCATCGCGGAGGCGTGCGCCTCCTTCAGCTTGACGGCGCAATCGTCGCAACAGACCTCGACCGTCTGTCCGCCGATCCGTACCTGGATGGCGTTTTCGTCCAGCGGGTAATCGCATGCGGCGCAGGTTCGCTCGCTCATGTCGGATCCTCCTAACCATTGGTGGAACACCCTCGGCGTGCGTCTTCGCGCAAACCGCCACGCGCTTTTGCGCGGGCAATGCGGGATGAAGGCCGGGTGTCGCCCGGGGTGGGCGTGATCAGTAGACCCCGGATGCGCTCCGGACGCTGTCGAAAACTTTAGCGATCATCGGTGCAGCGCGATCTGGCGGAACTCGCTGGGCGTGCGCCCGTACATCTTCTGGAATGCGGCGCTGAAGTGGCTGTGGCTGGAAAAGCCCAGGTCCACGCCCAGCGCGGCGAGGTCGTCGTAATCGCGCAAGAGGTCCAGCGCGCGCGCCAGGCGCAGGCGCAACTGGTAGCGGTACAGCGGCACGCCCTCGACCTGGCGGAAGCTCTGGGTGAGGTAGACCGCCGACACGCCGACTTCCGCCGCCACCTCGGCCAGCGTCCAGCGACGCGCCAGGTCGCGCGAGAGGACTAGCTTGGCGCGGTCGACCAGACGCTGGCGGCCGTGGCTGGAAGCGGCCGCGTGGGTGGTGCGCGGCGCGAGGGCGCGGTGCACCAGGGTCAGCGTCAGGCTCTCGCCCTCCAGCGGCTCGGCGACGTTCTCGCGCAGCGAGTGGCGCAACAGCGCCACCAGCGCCTGCGCGCGCGGGTCGATGCGCAGGCGCGACTCGCGAAAGCGCAGCGGCTCGTCCGGAAACACCAGTTCGGCCGGCGCGATCTCGCGCAGCAGCACCTCGTCCAGGGTCATCGACAGGCTCGCATCGCCGCCCGGGTTCGGATGGCTGACCTGGTAGTCCTCCCCCGCGTTGAAGAACAGCACCTGGCTCGCATCGGCTACCGCGTCGTCACTGCCGACATGGCGCACGTACGTGCCGCGATAGGGGAAGACCAGGTGCGTGCGGCTGGCTCGCTCAACCTCGCCCCGGTGCCGACAGGTGCCGGCACAGACCACATCGTGCACGTCGACCAGCGGCGTGCTGAGCAAGGTCTGGACCTGGAAATCCGTCATGGGGCGGAGCAAGGCGGCAAGGGGATGCGCAGATTAGCGCTCTCAGCCGGTGGCGGAGGTGGGCCGCCAGCCGCCACCGGCATCCGCGCGTCGCTGGCCCTTGCGGGCGTAGAGCATGCGGTCGGCCGCTTCCATCAGCGCCGCGGCGGCCCAGCCGTGTTCGGGAGCGGCACCGATGCCGATACTGGCGCCGGGCCGGGCCGACTCGCGCGCGGCGGCCTCGTTGAGGCCGGCCTCGATGCGGCCGGCGATATCCTCGGCCTGTGCCAGCGTGGTGCGCGGAAGCACCACTAGGAATTCGTCGCCGCCGTAGCGGCCCAGCCGGTCGCCGTCGCGCAGCATCTCGCGCAGGCGCGTCGCCACCCAGACCAGCGCGCGGTCGCCCGCGCTGTGCCCGAACTGGTCGTTGATGGTCTTGAAGCGGTCCAGGTCGATCATGAACAGGCTGAGCGGCGCCTGCTCGCGGGCATGCGCGGCAAGGTCCGCTTCCAGCGCAGCCAGGACGCCGCGGCGATTCAGCACGCCGGTCAGCGGGTCCTGCGCCGCTTCGGTCAGCAGGCTCTGGCGCGAGGTCTCCCAGTACGCCGCCATCTCGTTGAAGCGCTCGGCCAGGAGCGTGAGTTCGTCGCTGCCGCTGACCGGCGCGCGCACCCCAGGCACGCCTTCGCCCACGCTGCGCGCGGCGCGGCCCAGCTCATGGATCGGCCGAAGCAGCGAGCGCACCAGCGCGGCCACCATCAGCGCGGCGGCGAAAAGCGTCAGTGCCCAGCCGGCCACCAGCCAGCGCAACTGCTGGTGGCGCTGGGCGATCGCGCGGAGATAGCGGGCCTTGACCACGGCCGTGAGCTGTCGCCGGGCCTTGGCGATCTCGTCAATGGCCGCCTGCAGTTCCGCCCGGGCGCGGGCGTCGGCGATTGCGTCGGCCTGGCCGGTGGCCAACGGCCTGACCTGCTCGATCAAGCGGCGCACCGAGGGACGGGCGCTGTCCCAGGCCTGTTCGGCCTCGCCGACCTCCGGGGCAATGGCGGTGCCCTGGTCAACTGCCTCGATACTGGCGAAGGTCTTGTCGATCGTGTCGGCCAGCGCCGCGAAGTTGGGCGAGGACTGGCCCGACTGCTCCTCCAGTTCGTCGACCAGCGCGCGCTGCAGATAGTGCTCGAGCGTGCTCAGCGGCAAAAGCATGGTCACCGACTCTTCGACCGACTCGCTGAAGCCCGCCTCCTGTTCGTTGAGCACCGCTACGCTGACCACGCTCAGCGCGACCAGTGGCAACAGCACCAGCACAAGGAAGAGCGCCAGGCGCTGGGCAACGGTGAGCTGCCGTAACCGTTGTTCCCATCTCATCCCGAAGCCTCCGGCCCGCGTCAGACCGGCCGAAGACTAGCGGCTTGAACGGCGACGAAGGGTGACGCGTGTCAGACCGTCGCGTGCGGCCTCCCCCTCCGTCCACTCCTCCCGCGGGAACCGGTCGCCGCTCACAGGCTGGAGAGATAGGCCGCCAGCGCCTGCACGTCCTCGTCGTCCAGCGAGCGGGCGACGCCTTCCATGATCCGCGTGTTGCTGCTGCCGGGGCGCACGCCGTTGCGGAAGTCGGTGAGACGTTTCGTGAGGTAGATCGCCGACTGTCCGCGCAGGCGCGGGATGGTCGACCAGGGCGGGTGAGGCGAACGGGCCGGCTGCACGCGGGGGCCGAGCGCGTCGCTGCCATGGCAGCCCTGGCAAGGGGGGATGCCGCGCTCCGGATCGCCGGTGAGAAACAGTTGTGCGCCGCGCGAGCTGGCATCGGTCGGGCCGGAGGGTTTCGGGGCGAGCGAGGCGTAATGGGTGGCGATGTCGCGCATGTCGGTGTCGGTCAGCGGCGCGGCCTGCCCGCTCATGATCGGATCGCTGCGCTGGCCTTGATGGAACGCCTTGAGCTGGACGTACAGGTAGGTGGCCGATTGCCCGGCCAGGTTGGGAAAGTTGGGCGCGATCGCGATGCCTTGCGGCCCGTGACAGGCCGAACACACGCCGTCCTTGGCCGATCCGGCAGCCGCATCGCCCTGGATCGGAGCCTGTGCGCGCAGATCGAGGAACGCGGCCGACGACGCCGCAGCGGGTGTCGCCGATGGCGGCGTATCGACCTGGGCTTGTACCGACAGGGGTACGCAGGCGACGCCCAGTAGGGACAGCAGCGCGAGCAGCAGGCGGTTCATGCGATGGCCCTCACAGCTTGATGCTGAGCATGGCGCCGACCAGCGTGGCGCGGTAATGCAGCTGCGGGCCGCGGTCGGTGTAGATGCGGTGGTCGTAGACCAGCGTGTCATCGAAGCCCAGGTAGTGCCAGTCCAGGAAGCTGCCGCTCTGGTAGCGGCCGAACAGCCGCACGCCGATGCTGTCGGTGACCGGGAAGCTCAGGCCCGCGTCGAATGTGCTGGAACGGTAGTGGTTGTCCGGGAAGCTGCCGTCGAGCAGCGGCGCCACATCCGGAAACGTCAGTGCGCCGGGCGAGGCGAAGTCGTAGTTGAGCTGGGAGAGCGACTGGGTGTAGTTCCACGCCAGGTCGAGCTTCACCCGCCCGAAGTCGTGCGCGAAGGTGATGCCGGCGTTGTAGTCGCGTTCGCGGTCCAGGTCGTGCCAGTAGTTTTCCAGCGGATAGAGCGTTCCGCCAAAGCTCGGATCGACGCGGCCCGGGCCGCCGAAGGCCGATTCGTCGTCGGCGACGTTGGCGAGCTTGAGCCTCGTCGTTTCGGCGCCGACGTAGACGCTGGCATTGGTATGCGGCCCGGGCTGCCAATCCCACTCGCCAGTGAAGCCGGTGCTGCGCGTATTCTGCCGGCCGACCAGCGCGTCGTACTGGTCGCGGCTGCCGTAGAAGGTCGCCGAGACGGTACTGGTGTCGCCCAGCGGATAGATCAGGATCACCCGTGCCTTGGTTTCCTTGCGGTCGCTCATGTCGTACTTGCGCATGGCGTCGACGGTGAATGCGGGTGGCGGAATGCCGCCGGCATTGATGAAGCCTGGCAGCGACCTGGAGTAATACGCCTCGTAGGGGTCGTAGTTGTACGTGCCGCCACTGCGATCGCCGTACTCGAAGCTCGCCCGCAACGTGGCGTCTCCCAGCGAGCGGCTGACCCAGGAGAGCTTGATGCGCTGCTCGTCCAGCCGCGTGCGTTCGCGGTGGCGCGGCTGGTTGTGGTCGAAGGTGTAGACCAGGCTGAGCGAATCGGATTCGCCGACGTTCCAGTCCGCGCCCAGTTCCAGCAGCGTGTCTCGGTAGCCGAACGGCACGCTGGCGATCTGCACGTTGGAGGTGGCGTAGTAGCCGCTGTCGAAGATGCCCGTCTCGCCCGGCACCACGCTGCCCTGCGCGCCGTTCTCGGAGATGTAGCCGTACTGCCCGGTGAGCGGGTTGTAGGCCAGGTAGCGGGTCTTGTTGTCCTCGTCGTAATAGCGCAGTTCCGCGTGCCAGCCGAAGCGGCGGCCCGGATGGAAGCTGAGCTTGGCGTCGAACAATCCGGTGTCGATGCGCGCGTTGGCATGCGTGCGCGAGAGCGCCGCGGGCGTGTTCCACAGGTCGCACGGGATCAGCTGCTGGAGCGGCCCCACGGCGAAGCCCAGCGTGCCGGTGCAATTGACCGGCGGCAGCAGCGCGTCGTTCTGGCGCATGGTCCCGTAGGCGGCCGCCAGCGAGAGTTCGCCGCGCCACTTGAGCTCGCGTGACAGCTCCAGGCGCAGGTTGTGGTAGTCGTTGTCCGGTTCCAGCGAATACTCGCCATCGACCACCGGCGCGACGTTGGGAACGCCGACCACGTTGTGGATCAGGAACGGGTTCTGGTAGTCCAGGTAACTCTTGTGGTCGCGGAAGAACGAGCCGCTGTAGAGCGCGTTGAAGTGCCACAGCTTGCCGACGCGACGCAGGCCGATATTGACGTCGGTCGTGGTGAAGTCGATCGGCCGGACCGTTTCCATGATGCCGCCGTCGCCACCGAACGGGGAGCCGGTGTCGGTGAAGAACGGATAGTTGAAGAACATCGGCCCGCCCCACAGCCGCGTGCCGTCACGCTTCTCGCTGGTGATCGACGCAAAGCCGATCCAGTCGCGGTAGAGCGCGCCTTCGAGGCTGAGGCCCGTGCGCGTGCGGGTCAGCGCGATGGTGCGCCGGGGCGCGGCAGCCGAGGCCGCCTGCACGGCGGCGATGGTGCTGCCGCCCGGGACGAGGCTCGCCGGCAAGGTGAGGTTGCTGCTGCCGATGCCGTCCCAGATCGGGAAAGCGTTGGTCGACACCGTGTGCGGGATGTCGCGGTAGAACGCCTGGAACTTGTAGTGTCCGTAACGGCCGGCGCGCAGGCGGTAATACTGGTCGTCGCCGCTGATCCGGCTGCCGCGGAACTCGACGTAGCTGCCGGTCTTCGGATTGTCGAAACCGAGCGCGAACAGGCCCAGCGCGGCGCCGTTCTTCCAGTCGGTGTACTGGCGGAAGAACTCCGCGTTGCGGTCGCCGCCGACGTGGATGTAGCCCAGTTGCAGCAGGCCCCAATAGGTCCAGTCGCCGCCCTGCCCCGACGGCTTGCCGGCGAGGTCGTACGGGTAGGGATAGAGCGCGCCACTGGGCGTGCGCAGCATGCCCGGGTGCAGCCACGACATGCCGTCCGGACCGGGCGTCATCAACGGCGACCAGCCGCGCGGGTCCAGCCCGTTGCCGTACTGCATGTCGCCCACGCGCATGGTGTCGCTGCTGTCGCTGGCGTGCGCCAGCGGCGCGCCGGCCAGCAGCGCGAGGAGAATGGCGCGGGACATCGGATGGATGGTGCGCATGGCGTGGCTCCTCCCCCGCTTTTTCGCCCTATTTGTGGAAGCGCGAGCCCGAAGGGTTGTTCGAGCCGTGGATGTTGGTGTGGCAGGTCAGGCAGGCGCGGCCCATCAGGCGCTCGTCGGGGTTCGGCCCGCGGCCCAGGTTGGTCGGCACCTGCAGGTCGTTCGGGTGGCGCGTCATGGTGTGGCACTGCTGGCACAGCATCGGCACCGGCGCCACCAGCAGCGTCTGCTGGTTGGAGCCGTGCGGGTCGTGGCAGTTGAGGCAGCTCTCGCGCACCGGCGCGTGCTCGAACAGGAACGGTCCGCGCTTCTCGGCGTGGCACGCGTAGCAGGTCTCGTTGACCGTATCGGTCTTCAGCAGCGGACGGGTCAGCGTGCCGTGCGGGTTGTGGCAATCGGTGCAGGCCATCTGCCCTTCCGGCAGCGGCATGTGCGAGCGCCGGTTGAACTTGGCCATGATGTCCTTGTGGCAGGTGGCGCAGACCTCGTTGATCGAAGGCTTGGCGAGCACGCCCTCGGGCGACAGCCGCGCCATCGGGTTGTGGCAATCGGCGCACGACAGCCCGCGCGCCTCGTGCACCGAACCAAGCCAGTGCTGGCGCGCGCCGCCGGCATGGCAGCCCAGGCAGACGGTGGTCTGGGTGTGCACGTCGGTTTTCGCGCCGTGGGTGAAGGCGATGATCGCGCCGGGTTGGGTCGGGTTCTTCGCGTGTTCCGAGCCCGGGCCGTGGCAGCTCTCGCAGGCCGCCTGCGGACCGCTGTTGGCCGCGCCGGCATTGAACGCCTGCACGTGCACGGAGTGGGCGGCGTGCATGTCCTCCAGCGAATGGCAGGCGGCGCAGGTCTTCGCACCGACGGGGTCGGCGTCGGGCGCCAGCGGGTTGTGCGGGATCGGGGCGGCGTCGAACGAGGTGGCCGGGCTGTCCTCGACCTGGCGCAGATGCGGGTTGTCCTTGCGGAAATCGCCCGCGCCCATGTCGGTGGCCGGGAGCATGCGCGCGATGTCGGACTGGGTCAGCCCGCTGGACGGCTGGCTAGCGGCCGGCGCGGGCTCGATCTGCGGGGTCGATTGCGCGCGGGCCGCGGACCACACCACGCCGCCGAGCCCCACGGCGATGGACAGCACGGCCGCGAACGAAACCGGTATGGCACGCATGGCTGGCATCCCCGATGGCTGGCGAGAACCTTCGACGCAGACCCCGCCCCCGCGGAGTCCGGCACGGCGACGCATGCATCCGCCGCCGGAGCCGAATAGACCCTCCAGCGTGAAGCGCGGATGCAAGCGCTTCGGGCAGTTCCGGCGGCCGAAGCGAGTAACTGCCGCCGGAACCCACAGTAAGTGCCGCCTGGCGGCTTCGGGGTTGCATGGGCCCGCCGGAAACGCAGGCGCGCCCATTCCCTGGTCGGAGCTACTGGTGGGCGATGCTTATCGCCGGGCTGGGCGGAAGAGCACCGCCACAGCGGGCTCTACAAAGAGTGCGCCAGCATGGCCAGTTCGTCGGCGTGGTGAAACAGATGGGCCGGCAGCAGGCGCTGCAGCGATTGCGGCGCTCCATAGCCCCAGGCGACAGCGCCGAAATCGACCCCGGCGGCGCGCGCCGCCTCGCCATCGGTGATCTGGTCGCCAACATAGATGGCGCGCGGCGGGAGGGTGCCGGTGGCGCTGAGCACGCGCGCGATGCGCCGGCGCTTTCCGAAAATCGACGCGCCGCACTCGACATGCGCCAGCCGTCGCCAATGTTCGTCGCCGAGGATCCGGCGGCAGTTGTCGCTGGTGTTGGAGGAGACCAGCGCGGTCGCCACGCCGCGCACGTGCAGGGTTTCCAGCGCCTCGGCGACGCCGTCGAACAGGCGGACATCCGCCTCGCGCATCAGCCGCACGAAGCTGCGTGCCACCAGCGGAAGCTTCCAGCGCGGCAAGCCCAGGCGCCGCATGATCTCGCGCGCCGACAACCGGCGAAGCGGCTCGACCTCGGCCGGCTCGATGCGGCGGAAGCCGTGGCGGTCGGCCAGGCTGTTGTGGACGCTCACGAAAAATGGGAAGGAATCGGCAAGCGTGCCGTCCAGGTCGAAGATGATCAGGTCGTAGCGCATGGGCGGCCTTGGGCGGCGTGCACGGGGCACGCCGCCGACAGGACTTCAGGCGTTCGGCTCGCCGCAGCGGCAGGGCTGGCCGATGCTGCAACCGCAACCGCAGCCGGGCTGGCTGGCGGGGGCGGCCTGGCAGCCGCAGGTGCAGGTGGCGCCGGCGCAGTTGGCACAGCGGCAGGCGAAGGTGTCGGTGTTGTTCATGGTCGTGTCCTCGATGGGTAGGGGTACGGATGCTCGATCCGTGGACGCCATTTTCAGGACCGCCCCTACCGCACGCTTGAATCGAGGGGCTAACCTTCGCGGGTCCCTGTTCGACGCGGAGGCCCGCGATGTCCCCAGGCATGGCCGGCAACGGCAGCGATTCCCGCCGCGGCGCGGGTGGCGTCGGCCGTGTGTTGTTGTGGAAGGGCGCGAGCGTGTGGGTCGGCCGCGACACCGGACAGGTGCAGCCGCACAGCCACCATGCCATCCAGGTCACGCTCGCCGCAGCGCAACCGATCCGCATCCGCGATGCGGCCGAGGAAACGTGGCACGAAACCTCGGCGGCGATCGTGATGCCCGACCGCTGGCACGTCTTCGACGGCTGCGGCCAGCCGGTGGCGATGGTGTTCGTCGAACCGGAAACGCTGGCCGGCCGCGCCTTGCTCGCGCGTTATGGCGAACACCACGTGAGCCTGCTGCCCGATGACGGCCTGGGTGCGCTCGCCGCCGCGTTGCATGCCGTATTCGACGCGCGCGGCACGGACCAGTCGCTCATCGAGGCGGCGCAGCGCGTGGTCGAACACCTGGCCGCCACGCCCGCCGGACCGCAGGCCGTCGACCGGCGCATCGCCGTGGTGCTGGACCGCGTGCGCGACCAGCCCGGGGCCGAACTCACGCTCTCGCAGGCGGCCGCGATGGCGCACCTGTCGCCCAGCCGCTTCCGCCATCTGTTCGTCGCGCAGACCGGCATTTCGTTCCGCGCTTACCTGCTGTGGGCGCGCGTCGGTTTCGCGGTGGCGCGGGGGCTTGCTGGCGGCTCGTGGACGGAAGCGGCGCAGCAGGCCGGGTTCGCCGATTCGGCACACCTGAGCCGCACCTGCCGCCGCATGTTCGGCCTGGCGCCGACGATGCTGGTGCCGGAAAACCCGGCGCCCGCGGCCGGTCGCGCCACGGGTCGGCCCGTCGCAGCCGCAAGCCGGGCCTAGGCCGGCGGCTGCCAGAGTTCGATGCGGTTGCCTTCGGGATCCATGATCCAGCCGAACGCGCCGTACTCGCTCTGGTCCACGCGCTCGTCCACCTCCACGCCGTCGGCGCGCAAGCGCTCCAGCAGCTCGGTCAGGTCATCGACGCGGAAGTTGATCATGTAGGCCTGCTGGCTCGGCTCGAAGTACGTGGTGTCGGCGGGAAACGGCGTCCACAGCAGGTAGCCCGGGCGCGACGCATCCTCCTGGAAACGCACGCCGCCCCACGCCTCCGGCTCGAGCCCGAGGTGCCGCGCGTACCACGCCGTCAGCGCGCCCGGATCGCGCGACTTGAAGAAGATCCCACCCAGTCCGATGACCTTGCCCATGTCCGCTCCCCGGTTCGCCTACGACCGCGGATGCGGCCGTCTCAGGCGCCGGGCGAATAGTGCGCCAACAGGCCGGTGCCAGCCATCCATTGCCCGCGGGGTTTCTGCAGGAGTGCACCGGCACCGCGATGCATGGCAGTCGCGCACAGGCGCACTCCTTCAGGGGATCAGCCGGCGATCGGCAGGGTGGAGCGCTCGAAGAACGCCTGCACGTCGGCCAGCTCGCGGGTACGCGGCATCGGCGGCAGGCTGGCGAGGAACAGGCGGCCGTAACCCTTGCTGGTCAGGCGCGGGTCGCAGAGCACCAGCACGCCGCGGTCGTGCACGTCGCGGATCAGGCGGCCGGCGCCCTGCTTGAGCGCGATCGCGGCGGCAGGTACCTGCCAGCCCATGAACGGATTGATGCCCGACTGCTCCAGCGCATCCAGCCGTGCCTGCAGCACCGGATCGTCGGGCGCGGCGAAGGGCAGCTTGTCGATCACCACCACGCTCAATGCTTCGCCGGCGACATCGACGCCTTCCCAGAAGCTCGCCGCCCCGAGCAGCACACCGTGGCCGCTGGCGCGGAAGTCTTCGAGCAGCTGGTGGCGCGGCGCGCTGCCCTGCACGAACAGCGGCCACGGCACGCGGTCGGCCAGCAGTTCGGCCGCGCGGCGCAGCGCGCGGTGCGAGGTGAACAGCAGGAAGGCGCGGCCGTGGGAGGCTTCGAGTACGGGCAGCGCAGCCTCGATCACCCGTTCGGTATGGTCGCGTGCGTTGGGATCGGGCAGGCCGGCAGGCAGGTAGCACAGGGCCTGGCTGGCGTAGTCGAACGGGCTGTCCAGATGCAGCGCCTGCGGATCGTCCAGGCCGAGCTGGCGGGCGAAGTGGTCGAAGCTGCCGGCGACCGAGAGCGTGGCGGAGGTGTGGATCCATGCCGCGCCGGTGCGCTCGCGCATGGCGCGCAGTGGCGCGGCGAGGTCCAGCGGCGTGGCGTGGAGAGAAAAGCCGCGCGGGAAGAGTTCGTACCAGCGAACGTCCTCGGCGCCGCCGCCTTCGACGATGCGGTCGAGCCGTTCGGCGAGCGCGGCCGCGCGCTCGTGCACATTGGCAAGGCCGCGCGAGCGCTCGGCCTGCGAGGCGAGCAGGTCGGTGAAGGCCGCGAGCAGTTCGCCGAGATCCCGGAGTCCTTCGTGCACAGTGGCCAACGCGTCCAGTTGCTGGAACGGGCCACGCGTGGGCAGCGCGTCCATGGCAAGGCGCAGCCGGCGCAGGGCATCCTGCAGCGCCTCGACCGGTTCCAGCAGCAGGCCGATGGCGCCGGTGACGCCGGTGCATTCGCGCAGCGCGTCCGCGGCCAGGTCACCAAGTTGGCGCGCGCTCACGCTCTGCGAGAAGAACTGGCCGGCCAGCTCGGGCACCTGGTGCGCCTCGTCCAGGATGAACGCGCTGGCACCGGGTAGGATCTCGCCGAAGCCTTCCTGCTTGAGCGCGAGGTCGGCGAACAGCAGGTGATGGTTGACCACCACCAGGTCCGCTTCCAGCGCCTCGCGGCGCGCCTTGACGACGTGGCAGTCGTCGAAGAACGGGCACTCGACGCCCAGGCAGTTTTCCGGCGTGGAGGTGACCCGCGGCCACAGCGGCGATTCCTCCGGGACCTCGGCCAGTTCCATGCGGTCGCCGGCGCGGGTGCGTGCCGACCAGGCGCGGATGGCGGCCAGCTGCGAGGCCTCCGTGCGCTCGAAGGTGCCGCCCTCGCGCACGGTCTGGTCGAGCCGGTAGAGGCACAGGTAATTGGCGCGCCCCTTCAGCAGCGCCGCCTTGCCGCGCGTGCCGAGCACCGCGCGCACCCTGGGAAGGTCGCGGAAATAGAGCTGGTCCTGCAGCGCCTTGGTACCGGTGGAGACGATCACCCGCTCGCCCGAGAGCAGCGCCGGCACGAGGTACGCGTAGGTCTTGCCGGTGCCGGTGCCGGCCTCGGCGATGAGCGTGTCGCGGTTGGCGATGGCGTCGGCGACCGAGCGGGCCATCGCCTGTTGCGCCAGGCGCGGGGCAAAGTTGGGCAGCTCGCGGGCAAACGGGCCGTCGGCGCCGAGCAGCGCGCCGATGTCTTCAGGATCGGTCATCGAGCAAGTATCGCCGAGCCGAGGCGGGGGCGCACTGGCGAGCGACCCGGCGCCGGCGCACCATGGCGGCAACTTTTCCGGGAAGCGCGCCATGGGTGGGGAAAAGAAGGCCACGGCGGAACGGCTGGCCGCCTACTCCGATGCCGTCTTCGCCGTGATCGTGACGATCATGGTGCTGGAACTGGAGGCACCCGACCGGCCGTCGTTCTCGGCGCTGGTGCCGTTGTGGCCCACGGCGATCAGCTATGCGGTGAGCTATCTCTTCATCGCCGTCATCTGGATCAACCACCACCATCTGATGCGGCTCGCCGATCAGCCAACACTCGGGCTGATATGGATCAACTTCGCCCACCTTTTCCTGGTGTCGCTGCTGCCTTTTGCGACCTCCTGGATCGCGCGCACCGGGCTCGCCTCGGCGCCGATGGTGTTCTATGCCGGACTCTTCGTCTGCATCGACACCGTCTACAACGTCTTCGAACGCCAGGTACTTGCCACGGCGATTTATCTGCCCGAACGCCCGCGGCGGCTCGCGCGGCGGCGGTCGCTGGTCGTGCTGGCAGTCTTCCTGGCCGCCGCGCTCGTGGCGCTGGTTGCCCCGCGCATCGGATTCGCGCTCATATGCGGCGGCCTGATGCTGCATTTGCGGCCCGAAGCAAGTCGCTGAGCAACGAACCGGCGGGACGCCGAATGCGCCCCGCCCCGCCGATGGCACCACCTCGAACCTGGGAGCACCGATGACGACCGAACTGCAGATGCTGGTATGGAGCGTGATCCTGGGGCTGGCGCAGATCGCCATTGCGGCGGTCGGCTCGATGGCCCAGCGCGGCCCGGGCTGGGCGGCCAGCGCAAGGGACGGGTCTGCGGCGCCGTTGACCGGCGTTCCTGGCCGACTGGACCGCGCGCGCGCCAATTTCCTGGAGACGTTCGCGTTCTTTGCCGCGCTGGCGCTCGCGGTGGTCGCGATGGGCAAACAGGCTGCAACCAGCGCGCTCGGCGCGCAGTTGTATTTCTGGGCGCGGCTGGTCTACGTGCCGGTGTATGCGGCGGGCATTCCCTACCTGCGCACGCTGGTTTGGGCGGTGAGCATCGTGGGTATCCTGATGTTGCTCGCCGCGCTGCTCTGAACGCTACCTGCTCCCCTTCCCCCTTTGGGGAGCTAAGCCCTCAGTAACGTGGGACGCCCTCCTTGTGGCAGTCCTGCACGCCCTTGCGCGCCGCGATGGCGCCGGTCTTGTCGCCGGCCTGCTGGCGGATCTCGACCACCGTCTGCCAGTTGCGTGCGCACAGCGGCCCGAGTTGCGGTCCGAGCGACCAGGAATGGCGTGCCAGGCGCTCGGCGCTGGTGTAGTCATGCAGGCGGATCGCCACTTCGGCGCGGTCCTGCAACAGGTCCGGCGAGTCGGGATTGAGCTTGAGCGCCTGGTCGAGCTTGGCGGCCGCATCGGCGTAACGGCCAGCGCGTTCGTCTGCCTGGGCTGCGTCCTGCCAGGCACTGACGCCGGGGTCGCGCAAGGGCGCCACGTCGATGACCGACTGCTCGCGAGCGCCGGCTGCGCGAATTGCGCTGACCATGTCGTGGGCCGGCAGCACCGGCTTTTCTTCTTGCGGCGGGACACTGAAACAGCCGGCGAGCAGCAGCGTGGCGAGCGTGGCGGAGGCAAAACGAAAGCGCGAAACGGAAAACATCGAAAGGGTCTCTAGGGAAGCGTGGAAGCGGCGGGCGCGGGCGTGTTGCCGTCGCCGCCGAAGAAGTTGCCGATGCGCTGCCAGAAGCAGCCCTCGCTATCGGCCGGAAGCGAGCCGGCGACGACCGGGAACTGGCGCGCGCCCTCGCACTCGGGCTGCGTGGGCTTGCCGTCGACCGGATTGATCCAGGCCATTTCCAGGCCCTCGCCCGGCTGCGGCGAAAGCGGGCGCGTGGGCAGGTGGCGGAACAGGTCCTGCCAGGCGCGCAGACCGCCGGTGGCGCCGAACAGGCCGGTCGGCTTGTTGTCGTCGCGGCCCATCCAGAACACCGCGAGGCGGTCGGCGGTGAAGCCGGCGAACCAGCTGTCGCGCATGTCGTTGCTGGTGCCGGTCTTGCCGGCGGCGTTGAGCCAGGCCAGCGAGGAGTCGCCCAGGCTGTGCGCGGTGCCGTACTCGGCTACCTGCTGCATCGCCCAGGTGACCAGCCGCACCGCTTGCTGGTACTCGCCCTTGCCGCCTTCGATCTCATAACGCTTGACGGTATGGCCCTCGCCATCGACTACGCCGCGCACCGCCAGCAGCGGCAGCGCGTGGCCGTCGGCGGCCACGTATTCGTAGAGCTGGGCGACCTGGAACGGCGACATGTCGACAGCGCCGATCAGCATCGAGGGACTCGGATTGATGTCGGTGAAGCCGAACGACTCCAGGAACGCCCTGACCCGCTGCACGCCGACGGCAAGGCCCAGGTGGATCGTCGCCAGGTTCCACGAATGCGCCAGCGCGTCGACCATCGGCACGAAGCCGTGCGACTGGTTGTCGTCGTTCTGTGGCATCCAGGTCTTGCCATTGGGCTGGCGCAGCATGATCGGCGAATCGTCCAGCGGCGTGCCCAGGTTCCAGTGCGCCGGATCGGTCAGCGCCACCAGGTAGACGAAGGGCTTGACCAGCGAGCCGATCGGCCGGCGCGCATCGAGCGCACGGTTGAAGCCGGGGTCGCCGGGCGTCTTGCTGCCGACCACCGCCAGCACGCTGCCGCTGTCGGTATCGGTGACCACACCGGCCGCCTGCACCTTGTCGCCGCGCTTGCCCATGTTCTTGATGGCGGTGGTGATCGCCTGCTCGGCGTAGAGCTGCGCGGCGGGGTCGAGCGTGGTGAAGATCGACAGCTTGCCGTTGCGCAATGTCTCGTCGTCGAAGTCGTTGGTGATCTGCGCGCGCACCAGCTGCATGAACGCCGGGAAGCGGTTGTGCGGCAGCTGCGCGTTCGTCGCGATGTCCAGCGGCGCGGCCTGCGCGGCGTTGACCTGGCCGGCGCCAAGCAGGCCGGTGTCGTAGAACTCCTTCAGCACCAGGTTGCGCCGCGCCAGCGCGCGCTTGGGGAAGCGGCGCGGGTCGTAGTAGCTCGGGCCCTTGACCATGCCCACCAGCAGCGCGATTTCCTGCGGCCGCAGGTCCTCCAGCCGGCGGCCGAAGTAGAACTCGGCGCCCGCGGCGAAGCCGTGCACCGCCTGGTTGCCCTGCTGGCCCAGGAAGACCTCGTTGATGTAGGCCTCCAGGATGCGGTCCTTGGAGTAATGCGCCTCGATCAGCAGCGAGAGCAGCGCCTCGTTGAACTTGCGCACCAGGTTCTGGCTGCGGTCCAGGAACAGGTTGCGCACCAGCTGCTGGGTCAGCGTGGAGCCGCCCTGCACCGTGTGGCCGGCGCGCAGGTTGGCGAAGGCGGCGCGCAGGATCGCGCTGAAATCGAGGCCGATGTGATGCTTGAAGTCGCGGTCCTCGACCGCCTGCAGGCCGCTCACCAGCAGCGGCGGCACGTCGGCCAGCCGCACGATGCGGCGCTCTTCCTGCTGCGAGCCGTAGACGGTGGCGATGCGTGCCGGATCCAGGTGGGCGAGCTTGATCGGCGCGCCGCTGGCCGCCTCGGCGAGCGACTCGACCTGGCCGCGACCCAGTGTCACGCGGATGCGCTTGGGCAGTTCACCGCCGTCCGGACCGGCGTAGCCACGCGAGGAGATCACGTAGCGGCTGCCATTGCGCGTCCAGGTGCCCGGCACGCTGCCGGCGGCATCGTGGATGTAGCCGGCGAAGGTCAGTTCGAGTTCCAGCGCAGACGGCGACATCGGTACGCCGGCGGCCAGTTCCAGCGGACGCGCATATACGCGCGTGGGCACGGCGAACACCAGGTCGTTGAAACGGTCCTGCACGCGCTTGTTGAGGATCAGCGTGTACGGCAGCACGAAACCCAGCCCCAGGCCGAGCACGACCCAGAAAGGGATGCGCAGCCAGCGCCAGCTGTGGCGCGCGAACGCGCCCATGCGAGAGATCAGTGCCAAGGTTGGGAACCTGGATCCAAGGTGGGCTCCGATGATAGGGCGTGCCACCCGGCGCGCATCTGAACGTGGGCGGCGGGATGTGGCGTGGCGCGGGCGTACGGATGGCACGGGGCGGGCAAACCGGGTGGTGCGTTTCCCGCCCGCCCGCGCAAAAAGGGTCAGCCCGGCTCCCAACACCGCGCATCCGGCCGGAACGGTCGCGGATGCACGTCGAGCAGGCGTTCCAGCTCGCTGTTGTCGGCGACCAGATCGGCATCCAGTCGCGCCAGCGGACCGCGCAACCGCGGCACTGCATGGCGGACCAGGCGCAGCAGCCAGGTCGGGACCGGCAACGGCAAGGTTGCCATCGGCAGGCTGCGCTGGACGCGGGCAAACATGTCGCCCGCGGTCAGCCGCTCGCCACCGCCGAGCATCAGCACGCGGTTGGCGGGTCGATCGATCGCGGCCAGCGTGGCCAGCGCGATGTCGTCGGCGTGGACCGGCTGGCGCAGGCCGCCACCGATGGGGCGCGGAAACGCACGGGTGCGCATCGCCCGGCGCGCGAGCGGGGTCAGGCTCTTGTCGCGGCCAGCGCCGTAGATCAGTGTCGGCCGCAATACGGTCCAGGCGCAGCCCAGCACTTCGCAGGCGGCCACCAGTTCCGCTTCACCCTGCTGCAGTTGCCGCGCGATCTCGCGCTCGGCCGGCACCTCGGAAGCGGCCTTGCTCTGCGCGCTCATCGAACTGGTGGCCACGACGCACGGCGAACCGGTTGACGCTGCCGCGGCGAGCCAGCGGGCGAACGGCTGCAGCGGTCCGTAACTGACGATGGCGGACACAGGCGACAGCGTGGGCACCGCATCGGGCAGGCCACCGCGCACCCAGCGCACGCCCTCGCTGTCGGCATGCGGCTCGCGGCTCACCGCGATCACCGGCTCGCCGCGCGCGCGCAGGCGCGGCAATAGGAAATGGCCGATCTGGCCGCTGGCCCCGAACACCACGACGGTCATGCGATCCCCGGTCAGTGGCCGGATTGCAGGCGCCGCGACAGTTCGCTCACGCGCGGCAGGTACGGCGCGAGCCGGCGTGCCTGCTCGATCGACTGCGCCGCGTTGGCGCGGTCGCCGCGGTCGAGCTGCTGCTCGGCCTGGTCCAGCCAGGCGTCTACCAGCCGCTCGCGCAACACGCTTTCGTTGGAGTCGCCGGGCGAGAGGTCGCCAAGCGCGCCGAGCAATTCGCCGGCCTTGTCCAGGTCGCTGCTGGCGAGGGCCTGGTTGAACAGTTGCACGACCAGGTTGGGCAGGTCTTCCAGCCCCTGCAGCGCGGCCTGGTTGTTGCCGTCGATGGCCAGCGCGTTGCGGTAGAGGTCGTACGCGCTCTCGCCCGGCGGCAGCATGATCAGGCCCTGCGTGGCGGCGGTGCGTGCCCGGCGCACCAGTTCGGCCACCTGTTCGATCTGGTCGGCGGTCAGTTCCGGCGGCGGGGGGGGCGGCGGTTCGGCTTCGGGCGCAGGTTGCGCCGGCTTGGCGGCGGTTGGCGCCGGCGGCGTGGCTGCGGGCTGCGTGGCAGGCGGCGTGGCTCGCGCGGCCTTGGTGTTCAGCCGCGCCCGCGCGGCGGCGAGATCGGCGGACTTGGGCGCCAGCGCCTCGGCCTGGTCGAGCAGGCGGGAGGCCTGGTCGGTGTCGTCGGCATCGAGCGCCGCGTTGGCCTGTACCACCAGTGCCTGGGCGACCTGGCCCAGGCCTGCGCGGGCCTGCACATTGCCGGGATCGAGCTTGAGCGCGGCCTGGAAGTGCGCCAGCGCGGTCTCGTCGCCCTCGCCCGCGATACGGCCGTCGCGCAAGGCCTGCTGGCCCTGCGAAATGGCGTCGAGCAGGGCGCCGTCGTCCTGGTGCTGCGCCTGCGCGAGCGCGGCGCGCAACGCGGGCAGGTCGCCGTAGCTGGGAAGCAGCGCGGTCAGCTGGTCGATGATGGTGGCAGCGGTGGTCGCATCGCCATGGGCGAGCGCGGCGCGCGCCTGTGCGGCAAGGCCGCTGCCGACCTGATCCAGGCCGTGCTGGGCCACCGCGTTGTCGCGATCGGCGGCAAGCATCTGCTGGTAGAGCGCGCCGGCGCCGTCCTGGCCGGTGAGCTTGCCTGCGTTGAGCGCCTGCTGCGCGCGTTCGACCAGGTCGTCGGCCGGCTGCGCGGCGCCACGCGCCTGCCGGATCATCCCGTCGAGCCGGTCGACGTCACTGCCGCCGCCGAGCAGTTCGCGGGCGACGGTGAGTTCCTGCTGCGCCTCGTCAAGGCGACCGGCGCGGAAGGCGGTGTCGGCGCGCGAGAGTTCGGCCATGCCGACCTGGTGCAGGCCGTCGCGGGCGCGGTCGTTGTCCGGTTCGAGTGCGCGGGCGCCCTGGTAGAGCTCGCGCGCACTTATGCCGTCGGTGCCGTCCAGGTGGCCGTCCTGCAACGCCTTGTCGGCACGGCTCAGGACGTCATTCAGTTCCGTGCGCGGGACCATGTCGCGCAGGCTGTTCTGGTATTCGCGCAGCGCCCAGACGCCCGCGCCGAGCAGCAACACGACCACCAGCGCGACCAGGTGCCAGCTGCGCAGGCGCAGGCGCCGACGGCGCGCGGGTGGCGGGCGCCGCGGCGTATGGAAGGCGATCGGCGGCAAGCGGTCGTCCGGATCGTCCGCGCGCGGGCGCGGTGCGTCCAGGTCGCCCAGGTCGCCCAGCGTGGGTTCGGCGCGTCCGTCCCGGCTGTCTTGGTCTCTGCGTCCGCTCATGGTCCAAAGCTGTCCTGGCAACGGATCCAGCTTAGCATCGCCCACTTCACGCGCCCGCCGGTGAAACTGGTGCATTCAGCTTGCGCTGACGCGCCGCGCCTCCACGACGTTGGGCAGCGCCACCAGCTTGCCGAGCAGGGACGAGAGCTGCCCGAAATCGCGCACGCGCAGGGTGAAGCGCATCTCCACCTCGCCAGTGCGGCTTTCCAGCCGGCTGGAGGACGCCACGATCGGCGTGCCGACGTTGCTGATCAGGTTCATCACGTCCTTCTGCAGGCCCTTGCGGTCGAAGCCGTGCAGCTCGACGTCGACCTGGTAGGACTGCGCCGTGGCGCGACCCCACTCGACGTCGATCACGCGGTCCGGATCGCGTCGCGCCAGCCGCGCCAGGCTGGCGCAGTCGGCGCGGTGTACCGATACGCCGCGGCCCTTGGTGATGAAGCCGCGCACCGGATCGCCCGGCAGCGGCTGGCAGCAGCGCGCCAGCACGGTGAGCAGGTTGCCCACGCCCTCGATGCGAAGCGCGCCATGGTCGGGCGTGACGTGGCGCGCGACCGGCTGCGCCGGCGGCGGCGCGGGTTCGACCGGGTGTGCCGCTTCCTGCAGCACGCGCGCGATCTGGCCAGCGCTGACCTCGCCAAGCGCGAGCGCGACCAGCAGTTCCTCGTGCGTCTTCAGGTGGAAATGGGCGGGCAGTTTCGACAGGTCGGCGTTGGGCAGCGCGAGCCGCCTGAGCTCGCGTTCGAGCAGCGCGCGACCGGCGGCAAGGTTGGCGTCGAACGCGATGCGGTGGAACCAGGACCGCGCCTTCTCGCGCGCACGGCTGGTGTTGAGGTAGCCATGGTGCGGCGAGAGCCAGTCGCGGCTCGGTTCGGCGTTCTTCGCGGTGACGATTTCCACGCGGTCGCCACTGCGCGGCTGGTGCGTGAGCGGCACGATGCGCCCGTTGACCTTGGCGCCACGACAGCGATGGCCGACCTCGGTGTGCACGTAATAGGCGAAGTCGAGCACGGTGGCGCCGTGTGGCAGGTCGAACACCTCGCCCTTGGGTGTGAGCAGGTAGACGCGGTCTTCCAGCAACTCGGTGCGCAGCTCTGCGGCTACCTCCTCGTCCGCGCGCGGTTCGAGCAGCTTGCGCATCCAGGCGATCTTCGCCTCGAACTCGGCATCGGCGCCGCCGCCCTCCTTGTAGCGCCAGTGCGCCGCGACGCCCAGTTCGTTGTCGCGGTGCATGGCATGGGTGCGGATCTGCACTTCCAGCGTCTTGCCCTGCGGACCGATCACCGCGGTGTGCAGCGAGCGGTAGCCGTTGCCCTTGGGGCGGGCGAGGTAATCGTCGAACTCCCGCGGCAGGTGCTGCCACTGCGCGTGCACTACGCCCAGCGCGCCGTAGCAGTCGGCCACGCTGTCGACCAGGATGCGCACCGCGCGGATGTCGTACAGGTCGGAGAACTCCAGTCCCTTGCGGTGCATCTTCTTCCAGATGGAATAGATGTGCTTGGGGCGGCCGGCGAGGTCGGCCTTGATGCCGGCCGTTTCCAGGGCGGCGCCGAGCTCGGCGAGCACCTGAGCGATGAACGCCTCGCGGTCGGCGCGGCGCTCGTCCAGCAGGCGCGCGATGCGCTTGTAGGTGTCCGGCTGCAGGTAGCGGAACGCGAGGTCCTCCAGCTCCCACTTCAATTGCCAGATGCCGAGCCGGTTGGCGAGCGGCGCGTGGATGTCGCGGGTGAGCCTGGCCAGCGCCATGCGCTCGGCTTCGGGCAATGCCGTCGCGCCACGCATTTTCGCCAGTTGCCGGGCCAGCAGTACGAACACCACGCGAAGGTCGCGGATGATTGCCAGCAGCAGCCGGCGAAGGCCCTCGTGCGTGCCAGTCTCGCGCTGCGCGTGCAGGGCCCAGACCTTCTGCGCGGCGAGCTGGCCTTCGACCAGCCGCTGCACTTCCAGCGGCAGCGACGGCGCGCGAGCCTGCCAGGCTGCCGGGTCGCTCTGCGCCAGCTCGAACCACACCGCGGCGGCCTGTGTCTGCGCATCGCAGCCGAGCATGGCGAGCAGGTCCAGCACGTCCGCGCATTCGGCCTCGTTCGCCGGCGTGCAGGTCGCCAGAGCATCCGCCAGCGGCGGCAGCGCGGCCGCGCGGGCGTGCCATTGAGCCAGGCGGGTGGATGCGGGATGGGTGGGCTGGGACATGGGAAGGGACATTCTAGAAGAAGGTCCGTGCCGGTGGCCGTGGCGGAAGGTTCCCCCGCAACCTGCCCCATCCGGGCGCACACCCTGCGCCGCGTGCCCTGCGCCGCATGGCGACGCAAGGATTCTGCCCCCGGACGCCTCGCTCACGCTCCCTTCCCGCTTGCGGGGCAAACGGAGCGCAGCGTTCAGCCCGACGGCTGACCGATCACCCCAGGGCCTCCAGCGCCCTCGCGAGGCGCTTGGCCGACACCGGTTCGGCGGTCTTCAGTTCCTGCGCGAACAACGAGACGCGCCATTCCTCGATCAACCAGCGCAGTTCGTCGAGGTCTGCCGCGCCGCCGGCGTGGTGCCGGAGGTACTCGCGCCAGTACGGCAGCACCTGGAGCATGCGCTGCTGGTCCTTGGCCGGGTCCTGGCGCAGCCGTTCGGCGCGCAGGCGCATGGCCTTGAGGTAGCGCGGGTAGTGCGCCAGGCGCGCCTTCGGCAGTTCGCGGGCGAAGCCGGGCGCGAGCAGCGCGTCGAGCTGCTCGCGCAGGTCGTCATAGCTGGCGCGGGCGAAGCCGATCAGCGGAGGTTCCAGCCAGGGCTTGAGATCGGCCTGGGCCTCGATGGCCGGTTCGACCAGCTTCAATCGCTCGACGGCTGCGCCGAACAGCTCGCGTGCAAGGGCGGTGCGTAGTGCCTCGAAGTCGCCGGCCGTGCGCGCGTCCAAGGCGTGCGTCGCCAGCAGGTCGGCAAAGCCACCCTCGACCAGGTCCTCGCGTAGGGATTCCACGCTGCCAAGGGGCGCATATTTCAGCGACAGCGGATTGGGGATGGGCAGGCGCCGACGGGCCTGCTTCATGTCACTTGCCAGCGCGTTGCGCAGCAGCCGCTCGACACCTTTCAGATGCGCCGCGCGGGCTTCGTCGTGGCGCTCGAACACGCGCAGCGCCACCGCCTCGCCCAGGTCGACCAGTGCCGGGAAGGCGCTCAGGCCGCCCTCGGAGCGCACCTGCGCGGGAATCTCCTCGAAGTCCCAGCGGGTGACGTCCTCGCGCGTCAGCTCGACGTCGGTCTTGCGCGAGAAGGCTTCGCGGGCCTGGGTTTCCCATTGCGCGCGCAATGCGGCGAGGTCGCGGCCGGTGGCCAGCGTCCTGCCGCGCTCGTCGTGCAGGCGATAGCGCATCTTCAGGTGCGGCGGCAGTTCCACCGCCGCAAATTCGGAGGGCGGCGCGTCCACGCCCGTGGCGCGCTTGAGGAAAGCGGCGAGTGCCGGGACCAACGGCTGCTCGCGCGGCGCCTCGGCTTCCACGAAGGCGCGCGCGAAGTCCGGCGCGGGCACGAAGTTGCGCCGCAGGGCCTTGGGCAGACCGCGGATCAGTTCGGCCACCTTGTCGGCCAGCAGGCCCGGCACCAGCCATTCGCAGCGGGCGGCGGGCAGCGCGTTGAGCATCGCCAGGGGAAGCTGCAGGGTGACGCCGTCGGCCTCGTCGCCGGGAACGAAGCGGTATTCGAGCTTGTAGCGCTGTGGTGGAAGGTCGAGCGTGGCGGGAAACGCCTTCGGGTCGAGCCCGGCACCGCCGGCCATCACCTCGTCCAACGACCAGCGCAGCGCGGCCTGCTCGGCCGGACGCGCGCGGCTGTACCAGGCATCGAGGGCGCGCGTGCTGGCAACGTCCTCCGGCAACTTGTCGTCGAAGAACGCCGCCAGCTCGTCCTCGCCGCGCAGCAGGCCTTCGCGGCGCTGCTTGGCCTCGATCTCGTGCGCCTGGTCGAGCACGCGCTGGTTGGCTCGCACGAAATCCGCGCGCGCATCGAGGTCGCCGCGTGCCAGCGCTTCGCGCAAGAAGATCGCATGGGCGAGTGCCGGATCCTGCTTCTGGAAAGTGACCGGACGGCGTTCGACCAGGGTCAGCCCGAACAGGCTGACCTGCTCGTAGGCGACCACCGTGCCGCGCTTGCGCGACCAGTGCGCATCGCGGCAACTGCCCTTGACCAGGTGCGCGGCCTGTTGCTCGATCCAGGCCGGTTCCACGCGCGCGCAACTCATGCCCCAGACGCGACCGCCGACATCGAGGATCTGCGCGGCGAACAGCCAGGCGGGCGGCGTCTTCGCCAGCGCCGAGCCGGGGAAGACCTGGAACCGGCGCTCGCGGGTGGAGCGGTAGATGCCCTTCTCGTCCTTGTGGCCGACCTGGGTAGGAAGACCGGCGAGCAATGAGCGATGGATCGCTTCGTATTGTTCGGGGCGCGCCTCGACCTCGTTCCCCTCCGGAGAGAGGGCTGGGGTGAGGGGCTGGGGCTCGCCCGGAGCTTTCCTGGCGCGGCGCGACCCTTGCGCCTCGCTGCGCGAAGCGCGTGCTGGGGCACCTCGGACTTGAGCCGGGCTCTTTCGCGAGGGTGTCCCCTCACCCCAACCCTCTCCCCGGGGGGGAGAGGGAGCAGATTTTGCGCTGGCGTCCAGCGTCCACCCCAGCTCCGCCACCACCAGCAACAACTGCCGGTGCAGCTCGCGCCACTCGCGCATGCGCAGGAACGACAGGAAATGCCGCCCGCACCAGTCGCGCAGTTTCGATTGGGTCAGCTCCTCGTGCGCCTTCGTGTACTCGCGCCACAGGTTGAGCACGCCGACGAAATCGGATTTGGGATCGGCAAACGCCGCATGCGCCGCATCGGCCTGCTGCCGCGCATCGGCGGGCCGCTCGCGCGGGTCCTGGATGGACAGGAACGCCACCACCACCAGCAACTCGCGCAGGGCATGGCGTTCCTGCGCCTCGACCAGCATGCGCGCCAGCTGCACGTCGATCGGCAGTCGCGCCAGCTGGCGACCGATGGCGGTCAGGTGCCGGCGCTCGTCGATGGCGGAGATCTCCGCCAGGCGCCGGTAGCCGTCGGCCACCATCCGCGGATCGGGCGCTTCCAGGAAGGGAAAATCCTCCACCTCGCCGAGCTTCAGCGAGAGCATGCGCAGGATGACGTTGGCGAGCGACGAGCGCAGCAGTTCCGGGTCGGTGTAGCGCGGACGGGTCTCGAAATCCGACTCGCCGTACAGGCGATAGCAGATGCCCGGGCCGATGCGCCCGCAGCGGCCCTTGCGCTGGTCGGCCGCCGCCTGCGAGACCGGCTCGACGTGCAGCCGCTCCAGCTGGCTGCGCTGGCTATAGCGCATCACCCGCGCGCTGCCGGTGTCGACGACGTAGCGGATGCGCGGCACGGTCAACGAGGTTTCGGCCACGTTGGTCGCCAGCACGATGCGCCGCTTCGGTCCGGGCTTGAACACGCGATCCTGGTCGGCCGCCGACAGGCGCGCATACAGCGGCAGCACTTCGGTCTCGCGGTACTGGCGGCGCGACAGCAGCAGGTGCGCGTCGCGGATCTCGCGCTCCCCGGGGAGGAACACCAGTACGTCGCCGGGGCCGCTGCCGAGGCTGCGGTCGGCCATGATCTCGTCGAGCACCAGGCCGATGTGTTCGGCGCTGCCCTGCTGGACGCGGTCGGACGTGTCCCGCGGGTGAGGGCCGCGGTCGCGCACCGGGTGCGCTCCCAGAGCGTCGGCGGCGCGCCAGCGGACCTCGACCGGATAAGCGCGCCCCTCGACCGACACCACCGGCGCGTCGTTGAAATGCTGGGCGAAGCGTGCGGTGTCGATCGTCGCCGAGGTGACGATGATCTTCAGCTCCGGCCGCTTCTGGGCGAGGCGCTTGAGGTAGCCGAGCAGGAAGTCGATGTTGAGGCTGCGCTCGTGCGCCTCGTCGATGATCACCGTGTCGTAGGACGACAACCACGGATCGCCCTGCGTCTCGGCCAGCAGGATGCCGTCGGTCATGAACTTGACCAGCGTGCGCTCGGAGACCTGGTCGGTGAAGCGCACCTGGAAACCGACCTGTTCGCCCAGCGCCGTACCCAGTTCCTCCGCCACGCGGCGGGCGACCGAGCGCGCAGCCAGGCGGCGCGGCTGGGTGCAGCCGATCATGCCCGCCTCGCCGCGGCCGGCGGCCAGGCACAGCTTGGGCAGCTGGGTGGTCTTGCCCGAGCCGGTTTCGCCGGCGATCACCACGACCTGGTGCTTGCGGATCAGTTCGACGATCTCGTCGGCGCGCGTAGTGATCGGAAGCGATTCGTCCAGCCGGATCGCCGGCTTGGCCGCGGCGCGCGCCTGGCGCCGCGCCGCCGAGACGCCGATGTCGGCCGCCAGTGCGTCGAGCTTGCGGGCATCGGGCTGGCGCGAAAGCCCGCGCCACCGTCCCAGCAGCCGGCCAAAGTCGCGACTGGACACGCCCGAGAGCGCCTCGCGCAAGGCGCGCAGGCGGGCTTCGTCGGAGGATGCGGGCGGCGTGTCGTTCATGGGACCGCACATGATAGCCGCAGGCTATGGCCCTCATCGGAACGATTCATTTCACGGCGCGCTCGCCAGTCGGTACCGTGGATCCCGTACCCACTCACGAGGAGGGATTTCCATGACCAACATCGGCATCGCCCCGCAGGATCGCCAGACCATCGCCGAACAGCTTTCCAAGCTGCTGGCGGACACCTATTCGCTGTACCTGAAGACCCACAGTTTCCACTGGAATGTCACCGGCCCGCAGTTCAACAGCCTGCACGCCATGTTCGAGACCCAGTACAACGAGTTGTGGCTGGCCGCCGACGAGATCGCCGAGCGCATCCGCACGCTGGACGTATTCGCGCCGGGCTCCTACAGCCAGTTCGGCAAGCTCACCTCGATCAAGGAGGAATCGGGCGTACCGGAATGGAAGGAGATGGTCGGCCAGCTCGTCGAAGGCCACGAGATCGCCGCCCACACCGCCCGCGGCGCCATCAAGGTCGCGCAGGACGGCGGCGACGAAGGCACTGCCGACATGCTGACGGGGCGTTTGAAGGAACACGAAAAGACCGCGTGGATGCTGCGCTCGCTGTTGAAGTAAAAGGCGTCGGTTGCGGGCCTGGGCAGCTTCCTCAGGTGCCGCACCGATGGCGTGAGGCAGCCGCAGTCGGCACTGGTCCGGCGTGGGGGTTCCTGCCCGGACCGCCAGCAGGCACGAGCGGATGTCTCTCTTAGGAACCGCAACATCCGGATTTGCCCGAAGATGTGAGTCAGGCGAGGCACAAGGCGCCTGTGGAGGTCGATGCTTTCCCGAACGTCTGAGCCGACATGCCCGGATGCAGCGTGGTGGCGGTCGTAGTCTCAACCCGATGGCGCCATAGTCCCGCCGCCTGAAAACTCTTGCCTTCGCCGACGAAAGCTCCGGAAGTCAGGCACCCGCCACGGTCACGCGGACGATTTCCGACAATGCGAGATTGCATGCCTGGATCCCGCGGTATCGCGTGACCACGCCTTTGCGCCAGAGCACCATCGTGGGACTTTCGACTACCTGCAGCGCATTGGCCAATCGACGGTAAGGCACGGAGACGATCGTGCTGCCGCCAAACAGCGTTTCTTCGGCCACTTCCAGGCCATCAATGACCAGGCGCAAGTCGATCCAAGTGGCGAACAGTTCCGAGGATTGCTCCAGATACTTCAAGAAGGTCATGCATACCTGACACCGGGTGGACAGGAAAATCAGCGCGAGGGGGCGTCCGTCCCGGCTGGCTTCGCCCAGGAGCGCGGTTCCTTCCTTTCCCGCGTCCGCCACCGGTGTGCCGGTGAAGCCCTGCAAGGCAAGCCCGCGCGAAAGCACGTAGAAACCCACGGCCACGGCAGCAGCGAACGCGCAGAACAGGGCAACCGGCAACTGCCAGCGCATCGACAAGCCACCAAGCACGAGTTCCGCCACGAGGACGAGCAGGAACACGACTTCGGCCCGCAAATCCGCGCTCAGCGAGGCGGAGCCGAAACAGGGGCACCCGACCTTGCCACGGCCAAAGACGCGGAAGAGCCATGCACAAATCGCCAGGACTCCGCAGACGGCAACCATGAACCCGGTACTGCGTGGCCCAACGGCCAGCACCGCCACCAACAAGGCAGTTTCGGCTCCGATGATCGCGAAGAACAGCACGGCCGCACGCACGCGGGGGAAACGGTTGCGCAACCATTGCTCGACCGGACGCCTGTCCCTGGCTTTGAGCAGGATCGAGAGCAACAGGACGCTGGCGAGGAGCACCGTGCCCGCACAACGAAACAAGTCGATCATGGGAGCGTACGCATGGAATGGAAGTCAGTTGGGGGCTGACAGACTCACCAGCCGAAGTATTTGAGGACGACACCGATCACGATCAACGCGATGCCCAGGCAAGTGAACGCCGAGCGCAGCTTCGTCTTGGCAAGCTTCATACAGTCCTCCGGGAAACAAGAAGCCTGGACCCCATGCGGGGTCCAGGCTGCTATGAATGCGCTCAGTTCATGGCCTCGCCGAGCTCGTAGCCGAAGTCGTAACAGGCGCCCGCTTCCACCATGGCACCACCCACGAGGAGCCACAGCCCGTCGGAAGCCGCGGTGAGGATGGCGCCACCAACGCACTCGAGACCGGCGGAGATAAGGCCGCCATTGACGTTCTTCACCTGATCGAAGGTCAACTTCTGCATGATCGTTTCCTTTCTGTTGAGTTGATTGACAGATCCGTTACTGCACTTTCGATCGCTTCCCTTCCCCTCACTCATCGGCCCGTCCTGGGCCGACTCTCGCCTGGCCATGTGCTGCCAAGCTGATTTCGCGATCCGCGCTCGAGACGCTTTCCTGCCTGTGGGCGATGATCACCCTGGTGACATCCAGGCCCCTGACGGCCTGCGTGATGAGCCGCTCCCTTTCCACATCCAGGTGGCTGGTCGCCTCGTCCAGCAGCAACAGCTTCGGCTCGCGATACAGGGCGCGAGCGAGGATCACCCGTTGTTTCTGGCCGCCGGAAAGACTCGAACCCATGTCGCCCACAAGCGTCTGGTAGCCCATCGGCATGCGCGCGATCTCCTCATGGATCGCCGCCATGCGAGCCGCTGCCTCGATCCGCTCGTCCGACTGGCGGGCCTGGAAGAACGAAATGTTGTCCGCCAGCGAACCGGCAAATAGCTGGTCCTCCTGCATGACGGCGCCGACCATGCTGCGGAATCGCTTCACGCCGATCTTGGGCAGCGGCACGCCGCCGAAGAAGACCTCACCCTCGGTGGGTTCCAGCAATCCCAGGACGATCTTGACGAGGGTCGTCTTGCCGCAGCCGGAAGGTCCGGTGATTGCAACGCATTCGCCGGACTCGATCCGCAGGTTGCAGTCCTTCAACACCCAGGGCTCACCGTCCGCATAGCGAAAGCTCACGTGGCGCAACTCGATGCTCGAGTCCTGGAGGGAGCCGGTCCAAGTGGAAGTGTCTTCGGGCTCCGGCTCGGTCAAGGCCACGTCGGCGAGGCGCTCGGCATGCAGCCCGAGCATCTGGAAGTCGACCCACTTGTCGATCAGCCCGCCAGCCCGGCTGGTGAACTGATCGGCAAAGCTGACGAAGGCGATCATCATGCCGGCCGAAAGGTTGCCATCGAGGGCCTGCAGTGCGGCGATCCAGACCAGGGCTACCCGCCCCAAGCCGAAAATCATCTGATTGCTGGCGCTGAACGCGATCGTCAGCCTCTGCACGCCGACATCTCGGTTGGTGGTCTCGACTGTGGCATTGGCGTAGCGCGCGGAGCGCTCATCCTGCTGGTTGGCCAGCTTGACCGGCAGCACGCCGCGGATGGATTCCAGCAACTCGCTCTGCTGGCGGGCGGCGTAAACGATCTGGTCTTCGGTTGCCCGCCGGAGAGGCCGAAAGAAGATCCAGCGCAGCAGGCCATAGAGGACGAACACGCCCGCCACCCACAGGGTAAGCGGCACACTGTAGAAGCCCATCACCACCAACGTCGTGATGGCCATGACTCCATCGAGCAGGGAGCCGATGAACTGCGTCGTGAGCGTCTTCTGGATGGTCTGCGCCGACCCCAACCTCGACACTACGTCGCCCACATGGCGCTTCTGGAACCAGTCCAGCGGCAGTTTCAGGAGTTGCCGCACCAGATTGGTCTGCCATTGCACGCTGACCGTGGCGCCCAACCAGGTCAGGGTCCATGAACGCGCTGCGGTGAAGGCGGCCTGGAAGACAGTGACGCCGAGGAAGCCGATCCCCAACAAGGTCAGCAGGTCGCGATCGGCCGAGACCAGGACCTGATCGATGACCCATTGCATGAAGAACGGGCTGACCAGCGTGAATAGCTCCAGCACCACGGCCAACGCGAGGACGTGCAGCAGGGCCGATACGATCCCATGGAACTTGCCCGTAAGCGCCCGCAGGGTGACGTGTCGGCGCGCGGCGATCGGCTTGAAATCGGCGCCTGGGGAAAGCTCCAGCGCGACACCGGTGAAGTGGCGCGACGCCTCTTCGAAGCTCAACGACCGCGCGCCACGGGCCGGATCGTGGATGACCACCCGCCTGGCCGTGACGTCTTTCAACACGACGAAGTGATTGAGATCCCAGTGCAGCACGCTAGGCCGCTTGAGCTGTCCCAGCTCCTCCAGATCGAGCTTCAACGGCCGCGTGGAGAATCCCAGCTGGCCCGCGATGCCCATGATCTGCAACAGGCTCGTTCCCTTCAGGGAGGTCGAGAAGCGGCGGCGCAGGCCCGCCAGGTCGACGTCGTGCCCGTGATAAGCCGCGACCATCGCGAGGCAGGCCAGGCCGCATTCGGCCGCCTCGGTCTGCAGCATCAGCGGTAGCGCGCGACGCCAGCCGAATTGCAGCTGCAGAGGCTGGCCTGGCGTGCTTGCCGGACGCTCGTCCGGCTGCGTTCCGTCAGCCATGTGCCGCGTCCCCGGACAGGCGGTGTCCGATGCCGTAAAGCGGCTCGAATACCCATTCGATCAACCGGCGGCGTTCCATCAGGATGTCCGCCTCCAGCGCCATGCCGGACTTCAGTGACTCCGCCTTGCCGTAAGCGGGCACCGTCTGCCGATCCAGGTCGACCTGCACGCGATAGAGCGGTTCGCGTGCCTGCTGGCCGACCAGCGCGCCGACGTCCGCCGGCGACAGCGCGCTGCGCGAAATATCCGCGACGCGGCCATACTGCTGGCCGAATTTCTGGTAGGGGAAGGCCTGGTAACGCAGTACCACACGACTGCCCGGCTCGATGAAACCGATCGCGCGACTGGGCACAAGCAACTGCGCCTGCAGACGCGAGCCGCCTGGGAGGATCGACAGCAATGGCTGTGCCGCGCTGACCATCTGGCCGGGCTTGAAGAGCACCGCCGAAACCACGCCGTCGCGGGGGGCACGCAGCACCAGGGCGCGCTGGACCTCGTTCTGGGCGATCGACTGGTTGATCGATGCCAGCTGGCGCTCGGTCTCGTTGTGGCGCGTGGCAGTATCCAGCGGGAGCTGCTCCAGCTGCTGCCGTACCGCCTGCAGTTGCTGGCGGACATCCAGTTGCTGGCGAACCAGGGCCCTGTACTGCGTCTTGGCCTCGATCACCGAGGCCTCCTGCTGCTGGATCTGCAGCGCGGATACGTAGCCCTTGCCACCGAGCGGGCGGATACGATCCAGCAGTTGTTCGGCGCTGGCCGCCTGTTGTCGCTGCAGGCCGATCTGACCGCTGACCTGGTCCAGCTGCGCTTGCAGCAACCGCGCCTTGTCGCGCATGGCATCTGCCTGCTGGGCAGCGAGTTTTTCCTGCGTCCGGAGGTCCGCTTGCAGCCCCGCGCGTTGCTGGTCGAGCTGGTGGCCGACCAGCGCGTGCGTGTCGCCCAGCATACTGTTGTCCTGGGCACTGGCCAGCTCGAGCAGTACATCACCCGCCTTGACGCTCTGGCCTTCCTGGACCACGACGCGGCTGATCGTCCCTGCCCCCGGCGCGACCACGTTGAGGAGGCCGGAGCTGGGGACGAGCTGGCCGACGACACTCTCGCGTCGCGTGTAGTAGCCGAAGGTGAGAAACAGGACAATGGCGGCGCCCAGCGCGAGCGCAAGTACAGCCACGAGCCAGCGCGACACTGGCGCCGCCACGGCGATCCCGCCCAGCCAGCTGCCCTGCCGCGCTTCCAGCACTTCCCGCCGAAAGAGTGATTCCCCTGACACGTCCCTGCCCTTTACGATCCTCCCCCGAGGACCGTTCCCTTCTTCCAGATTTCCTCAGGGTGAGGACAAAAGTCAACAGGGTGAGGATATGAGCGCGACGCTGGAACTCCTGACGAGATACAAGCAGGCCCTGGCCATGCACGCGGACAGCGCAGCCGCGCAGGCACTGGGCGTGAAGAACCAGACCGTCAGCAATTGGCGCACCCGAGGAAGCCAGGCCGAACCTTGGCTGATCGAGAAGATGTGCGCGGTACTGGGCGAGGCCACGGCGCCGTGGTTGTTGCGCGTGCAGTTCGAGCAGGCATCGGACGCGTCCAACAAGCAGGTCTGGCGGCGGGTAGCGCAGCACTTCGGCTTCAAGCTGGCGGGCATCGCGACCATCGCTGGTCTACCGGGCCTGCGTTCCGCACTTGTCGGCTCCGCGGACATGATCAGCGGCGAAGCCGCCGGCCAGGCCTTGCTGGCGATTCTCGGCGATTGGCTCTTGTTCTGACGGCGTGGCATGACACCGCTGGCGCGCAGGCGAACCCTTGGCCGTCCGATCGGCTGACCTCGCGCTGACCACCCCCCAGGGCCTTTATTGAGCCATCTCGCGCGGATCGTTAAGCTCCGCGGGCTAACTTGGCCTCAAATGGAGGCGTCCGACGGGGAACGTTTTTGAGCGCCACAGCACCCACCCACGACAGCCGGTACCCGCTGCTTGCGGCCGTCCTGCTCGCGCTGATCGTGGCCGCGCTCAATATCGCCCTGTGGTGGTGGAGCAACCGCCCGCACGGCCCGGAGGACTTCCACGGGCCGATCAGCGGCTATTCGGTGTCGGTGTTCCAGCGCTACCAGAACCCGCTCAAGCAGGATTTTCCCTCCGACGAGGAGATCGACGCGGACCTGAAGCTGCTGCGCCGCTATACCCCGCGCATCCGCACCTATTCGACGCTGGAAAACCCGCAGGTCTACCGCCTGGCCGAGAAGGAAGGCCTCAAGGTGATGGCTGGCGCGAACATCGACACGCGCCTGATCAACAACGAGAAGGAACTGGAGACGGTGATCGCGCTCGCGCGTCGCTATCCCGAGACCATCCACCGCGTGATCATCGGCAACGAAGTGCTCTTCCGCGGCGACCTGACCGTCGAGCAGATGGAGGACTACCTCGATCGCGCCCGCGCGGCGATCCGCCAGCCGGTGTCGATCGCCGAGCCGGACTACATCTGGCTGAAGTATCCGGAACTGGGCGACCACGTGGACTTCGTCACCATCCACCTGTTCCCGTTCTGGAACGGCATCGCGCGCAAGGACGCGGTGGATGCGGCGCTCGGCGCCTACGACAACATCGTCCAGCACTACCCGGACAAGCCGGTGGTGGTGGGCGAGATCGGCTGGCCGTCCAACGGCGACCGCCACGAGTACGCCGATCCCTCGATCTCCAACGAGGCGATCTTCATCCGCGACTGGCTCAATGCGGCCAAGACACGGAACATCGATTACTACCTGCTCGAGGCCTTCGACCAGCCGTGGAAGGAGAACCTGGGCGAGGGCCGCACCGGCGCCTACTGGGGCACCTTCAACGCCGACCGCCAACTGAAGTTCCCGTTCACCGGTCCGGTCACCGAGGACACCGCCTGGCCGTGGAAGGCGCTGGCGGCCAGCCTGCTCGCACTGCTCCCGATGATCTGGTTCGCGCGCAAGTTCGCGCGCTTCAGACTGATGGGCCGGCTGTTCTTCTGCCTGCTGATCCAGCTCGCCTGCGGCCTGATCGTCTGGTCGGCCACCCTGCCCTTCAATTTCTACCTGAGCTGGATCGACTGGACCATGCTGGTCCTGTTGTTCCCGGCGCAGGTGGCGATCCTTGCGATCCTGCTGATCAACGGTTTCGAGTTCACCGAGGTGCTATGGCGCCGGGGCTGGCAGCGCCACGCGGCCATGCTCAAGCCCGACCGGCCGGACAAGCAGCCGTTCGTGTCGATCCACCTGGCCTGCTACAACGAGCCGCCGGAAATGGTGATCGCCACGCTCGACTCGCTGGCGGTGCTGGATTACGACAACTTCGAAGTCCTGGTGATCGACAACAACACCAAGAACCCGGACGTGTGGAAGCCGGTGCAGGCCTATTGCGAGCAGCTGGGCAAGCGCTTCCGCTTCTTCCACCTTGAGCCGTGGCCGGGCTTCAAGGCCGGCGCGCTCAACTTCGGTCTGAAGGAGACCGACCCGCGCGCCGAGGTGGTGGCGGTGATCGACGCCGACTACGTGGTGCGCGAGGACTGGCTGTCCACCCTGACCGGCTACTTCCACGACCCGAAGGTGGCCGTGGTGCAGTGCCCGCAGGCGCACCGCGACTTCGAGCACAACCGTTTCCGCCGCATGACCGCGTGGGAGTTCGACGGCTTCTTCCGCATCGGCATGCACCATCGCAACGAGCGCAACGCGATCATCCAGCACGGCACCATGACCATGGTCCGCCGCAGCGCGCTGGAAGGCACCGGCGGCTGGTCGGAGTGGACGATCTGCGAGGACGCCGAGCTCGGTTTGCGCCTGATGCATGCCGGCTACGAGCTGGTCTACGTCGACGAGCTGATGGGCAAGGGCCTCACCCCCGCCGACTTCAAGGCCTACAAGAGCCAGCGCTACCGCTGGGCGTTCGGCGCCATGCAGATCCTGAAGGGGCGCTGGGAATGGATGACGCAACGGGGGCCGCTGTCGCTGGGCCAGCGTTTCCATTTCCTCACTGGCTGGTTCAGCTGGTTCGCCGACGCGCTGCACCTGATCTTTACGTTGATGGCGCTGTTCTGGACCGCCGGCATGGTCGCCTACCCGCAGTACTTCAGCCTGCCGATGCAGCTGTTCCTGATCCCGGTGATCGGGTTCTTCTTCGCCAAGGCCATCTTCGGCATCGTGCTCTACCGCGCGCGCGTGCCCTGCGGCTGGTACGACACGCTGATGGCCTCGGTAGCCAGCATGGGCCTCTCGCACGCGATCGCGCGCGGCATCCTGCATGGCCTGACCCGCGAGAAGACCGCGTTCGTGGTGACGGCCAAGAGCCGGCGCCTGGGCGAGTCGGGCTTTGCCGCCTTCGCGCCGGTGCGCGAAGAACTGCTGATGGCCTGCGCGCTGGTGCTGTGCATCGTCGGCATGGGCTTGTCCTTCGGCACGCGGTACATCGAAGGCACGTTGTGGATGTTCATCCTGGCGGCGCAGTCGATCCCGTACTTCTCGGCCGTGGTCGGCGCCTGGATCGCGCACAAGGCTGGCGACAAGGTCGGTTGAGCCCCGAGGAACGTTTATGCGACGGCAACATCGCCGTCGCTAAGCTGGAGCGCCCCGCAGGCCTCCGCACAGGGACGTCCCCCACCACATGCGCCGCCTCCGACGCCTGATCGCCTTGCTCCTGCTGCTGCCGCTGGCGGCGCACGCAGGCGTGCGCTTGACCATCAAGGGCATCGACGATCCGCTGAAGTCCGCGGTGCAGGGTAGCCTGACGCTGTCGCAGTACGCGAAGCGGCCGGTCAGCGACGCGCAGATCCGCCGCCTGTACGACGACGCGCCCGACGAGGCGCGCGAAGCCCTGGAACCCTACGGCTACTACGAGGCCAGCGTGCAGGGCGCGCTGACCCGCACCGGCGCGGATGACTGGCAGGTCACGCTGACGGTGAAGCCGGGCGAGCCGGTGCGCATCACCGAGGTGCACGTGAAGCTGGACGAGGCGGCGCAGACGATCCCTGCGGTCCGGGGTGCCGTACGCGCGGTGGAACGCCTCAAGGGCAAGGTGCTCGACCACGGCGCCTACGGGAAGGCGCGCGACGACGTCGGCGGCGCGCTGACCGCCAATGGCTTCCTCGGCGCGAAGCTGGTCACGCACACCGTGCGGGTGACGCGCGCCGACCACAGCGCCGTGGTCGACCTGGCGTGGCAGGCCGGTCCGCGCTACCGCTTCGGCGCAGTGCAGTTCACGGGTTCGCAGTTCGATCCGGGCTTCCTCGAACGCTACGTGCCGTTCAAGCAGGGCGACTACCTCGACCAGACAGATCTGCTGCGCCTGCAACAGGCGCTCAACGGCGCCGACTACTTCTCGGTGGTGAACGTGCGGCCGGACGTGGACGACACCGGCCGCACCGTCGACGTGCAGGTCGAGCTGCAACCGGCCAAGCGCAGCGTGTACACCGGCGGCCCGTTCTTCGGCACCGACACCGGTGTCGGCGTGCGCCTGGGGCTGGAGCGGCGCTGGGTCAACAGCCGCGGGCACAAGTGGAAGAACGAGCTGGTGTTGGCGCAGCGGCTGAAGACGCTGTCCTCGCTGTACATGATCCCGCTGCCGGGCGGCGAGCAGCGCAGCCTCAACTTCGGCGTCAACTTCCGCGACGCCGACACGGTCACCTCGCAATCGCGCACGCTCGAACTGGTCGGCAACCACACCGACCTGTGGCGCGGCTGGACGCGCACCGTCGGCGCGCACGCGCTGATCGGCACCTTCACCGTCGGCAAGCGCGGCAACGAGCCGGACAACACGCCGGGCATCGAACGCGGCCAGAGCAAGCTGGTGTTCGCCGAGGCGTCGCTGTCGAAGAAGCACGGCGACAACCCCACGTTCGTGCGGCACGGCTGGTCGCTCAGCGTGTACGCACGCAGCACCGCCGGTTCGCTGCTCTCGGACACGCGCTTCAGCCAGCTGGCCGCCGATGCGAAGTGGATCGATGCATTTACCAAGCGCGACCGGCTTATCCTGCGCGCCAGCGCCGGCTTCACCTCCACCGGCGATTTCTCCGCCCTGCCGCCGCAGCTGCGCTTCTTCGCCGGCGGCGACCGCTCGGTGCGCGGTTACGGCTACCAGGCGATCGGCCCGCGCAACAGCTTCGACCGCGTGATCGGCGGCCGCAACCTGCTGGTGGCGAGCACCGAGGTCGAGCACTACTTCACGCGCAACTGGGGCATGGCGGCCTTCGTCGACGCCGGCAACGCGTTCAACGGCACCGATTACCGCCCGCGCCTGGGTGCGGGCCTGGGCGTGCGCTGGCTGTCGCCGGTGGGGATGATCCGCGTCGACGTGGGTACGCCGATCCGCGACGACCATGCACACGGCATCCAGTTGCACGTGGTGATAGGACCGGACCTGTGATGCGCACCGGCCTCCTCCACGCAATGCACGCCATCGGTCCTTCCCCCGCGCGGGGGGGGCGGTGCCCGGGGGTCGGCGAGGGAAACCCCGCGCCCAAGGCCCGAGTGCCGGACCTTCTGCTCCGTAGCGCCGTGGTACGCGGCTGTGGCAACAGCGGGCGGCGCGCATGAAGTGGCTCAAGCGCATCGGCATCGCCGTGCTGGTCCTGCTCCTGCTGCTGGCGCTGGGCCTGTGGTGGCTGCTGGGCACCGGCGCGGGCCTGCGCTTTGCGCTCGCCCGCGCCAGCGGGTTCACCGATGGCGCACTCAGCGTGCAGCAATCGAGCGGCAGCCTTGCCGGCCCGCTGCAGCTCAAGGGCCTGCGCTATGCCGACGGCAAGGGCCTGGACATACGCGTGGCCAGCGCCAGGCTGGACGCGCGCCTCTGGCCGCTGCTCGGCAAGCAACTGCACCTCGATATGCTCGACGTGCAGGGCGTCGATGTCGCGTTGCCGCCTCCCGCACCGAACGAACAAAGCCGCGGCCCGCTCTCGCTCAACCCGCCGCTGGCGATCCAGGTCGACCAGGCGCACGTGGCGGACGTCGCCATCCACCAGGGCAAGCAGCCGCTGTTCACCGCCGACACGCTGGATCTCGCCGGACAGTGGAACGCGCAGGGCGTCGTCATCCGCACGCTGCGCCTGCGTTCGCCCCAGGGCCGCGCGGACGTAAATGGCACGCTGGCCATCGGCGGCACCTGGCAGGGCACCGGCCAGGCGAGCTTCGCCTGGACGCTGGGCGACACCACCTACGCGGGCCAATTGCAGGCGCACAGCGACGGTGCCCGCGCGAGGCTCGCCCTCGCGCTCAGCCAGCCGATGGCGGCGCATGTGCAGGTCCAGCTCGAACAAGGCGGCGCCTGGCCCTGGACAGCCGCGCTGAAGGCGCCGCGCTTCAACCCCGCATCGCTACTCGGCCAAGGCACGCTGCAAAGCCTCGCGCTCGACTTGACCGGCAAGGGCGACCGCCTTGGCGGCACGCTCACCGGCACCGTCGACCTCAACCAGTGGCGCCTGCAACTGGCCCCACTGAAGGCGCAGCTGAGCGACGACCGCAGCCGCCTCGCGCTGGAGACGCTCACCCTCACCTCGCCGCAGATCAAGGGCAGGCTGCAGGCGCACGGGCAGATCCAGCTCGACGCCACACCGCCCGGCGGCACGCTGCAACTGTCATGGCAGGACCTGGAGCTGCCCGCCGAGCTGGCTGGCCAGCCGCTGGCCAGTCATGGGCAGCTGGACGTGCGTGGCAGCACGGCGCAGTTCCACGCGCAGGGCGACATCGCGATCGGCCCGCCCGGCAAGCTCGCGCAGTTGGTGGTGAACGTCGACGGCACGCCGCAACAGCTGGCCCTGCACATGCTGGATGTCCGCCAGCCGCAGGGGCACCTGCACGCGCAAGGCACGCTCACGCTGCAACCGGTGTTCGGTTGGGAGTTGGCGGCCGACGCGGAGGACTTCGACCCGGGCCAACTTTTCGCCGGCTGGAACGGCGCGCTGGACGCGCAACTGACGACCCGCGGCACCCTGCCCTCGGGCCACCCCGATGCGACGCTGGATCTCGCCCGCCTCGACGGTCGACTGCGCGGCCGCGCCGTGCGAGGCCAGGGCAAGTTGCACCTCTCGCCCAATGAAGTGGTGGATGGCACGCTGTCGCTTGCCTCCGGCCGCAGCACGCTGTCAGTCGAAGGCAAGCCCGGCGCACGCAACGATGTGCAGGTGCAGGCGACCATCGCGACGCTGGCCGACTGGCTGCCCGACGCCGGCGGTCGGCTCGACGCGCATGTGCACGTTACCGGCCTGGAGCCCGCGCTGGGGATAGACGCCGAAGTGCACGGCAGCACGATCGCCTACGGCACCCAGCGCGTCGGTCGCCTCGATGTGCAGGCGCACGTGCCGGACATCAGCCGCCCGGGCGGCCATGTCGACCTCGACGCGCGCGACGCCTGGCTCGGCGGCCTCGCCTTCGACACGCTGGCGCTGCACGCCGATGGCACCGAGGCAGCCAACACGCTCACGCTCGACGCGAATGGCCGTCAGCTCTCCGCTCAACTCGCCCTGCATGGCAGCCTGGACCGGCATCACTGGAAGGGCACTCTGGACAGGCTGGACCTGGAGCCCCAGGGCTTGCCGCGCTGGCGGCTGCAGGACCCGGCCACGCTGGACTACGAGGACGGTGCGCTGGCGCTGTCCCAGCTGTGCCTCACCGCCGGCGATCCGCTGCTGTGCGTCCAGGGCAGGCAGGACAAGGCTGGCAACCTGGCAGCCAGCTATCGCCTGCGGGCGCTGCCGCTGGCGTTGCTGCTCAACGCCGCCGGCTACGCGGACCTGCCCATGCGCGCCGACGGCGAACTGCATGGCGAAGGCACGCTCAAGCGCAGCGCCGCCGGCGCGCTCAGCGGCCAGGCCACGCTCGCCTCCGACCAGGGATCGGTCACCTACGTCCAGCAGGCGCAACGCCCGCTGCTGGCATGGCGCGGGCTTACCGTCGACGCCAGGCTCGCTCCCGGCCACCAGCAGCTGGAAGCCCACGCCGCGCTCAATGCCGATGGACGGCTGGACGGCCGCGTGACCATCGATGGCGATGCGCAGGCGCTTGGCGGCGAGCTCACCGTGAACCTCGACAGCCTCGCCCCGCTGGAACTGCTCACCAGCGAGCTGGCCAACGTGCAGGGCCGCCTCGACGGTCGCTTCGGTTTCGCCGGTACGCTGGCGCAACCGGCGGTGACCGGCCAGGCCACCGTGGACGGATTCGCCGCCGAGGTGCCCGCGCTGGGCCTCAAACTCGCCGACGGCACCGTGGTGCTGCGCGCCCCCGACGCGCAGCACGTGGAACTGGACGGCCACGTGCGCTCGGGCAAGGGCACGCTGGTGATCGGCGGCAGCTACGGACTTACCACCCAGACGCCCAGCGCGATCACGCTCACCGGCCAGAACGTGACCGTGGCCGACATCCCCGCGGCCCAAGTAGTGCTCACGCCCGACCTGCGCGTGCAGCGCGATGTCCAAGGCGTGCACGTCACCGGCGACGTCGCGCTGGACAGTGCCGACGTTAACCTCGACCGCCTGCCCGGTGGCGGCGCCACCAAGGCATCGTCCGACGTGGTCGTGGTCGACGAGCGCGAGCAGGAAGCCGCCGCCGCGCAGCTGCCGATCTACGCACGCGTGAAGGTCGATCTCGGCCGCCGCGCGCACCTGACTGGCAAGGGCCTGGACGGCAAGCTTGCCGGCACGCTCACGGTGATCGAGGAACCCGGCCGCGCCACCCGCGGCCAGGGCCAGATCGCGGTGAGCGGCACCTACCAGGCCTACGGCCAGGACCTGCACATCGAGGCGGGCAAGCTGCTGTTCGCCGGCACGCCGATCGACAACCCCGGCCTGGACCTGCGCGCGGTGCGCAGCCTGAACCCCAACGCCACCATCGACGAGGGCCAGGAGGTCGGACTGCTGATCACCGGCACGGCGCAGCGTCCGGTCCTCACCGTGTTTTCCAATCCGCCGATGGAGCAGTCCGACGCGCTCTCCTACCTGATCACCGGCAAGCCGCTGTCGCAGGTCAGCGGCGGCGAGGGCGACATGGTCGGCGCCGCGGCGCAGGCACTCGGCTCGGCCGCCGGCGACCTGCTGGCCAAGAGCATCGGCAGCCGGCTGGGCATCGACGAGATCGGCGTGTCCAGCAATGAGGCGCTCGGCGGCGAGTCGGCCTTCACGGTGGGCAAGTACCTCTCGCCGCGGTTGTACCTGAGCTATGGCGTAGGGCTGTTCGAGCCGGGCCAGGTGATCACGCTGCGCTACCGGCTCAGCCAGCGCTGGAACCTCGAAGTGCAGAACGCCACCGAATTCAGCCGTGCGAGCCTCAATTACCGGCTGGAGCGCTGAGCGTTCCCGGAAGCGCCGCTGCTCGTTCGCGCAATTCCCGGGCAATCCTGTGGCCCGCCTTCATGTCGTTTGGCGCGCGGGCACTCCGTAGCGGTCGATGCCGCCCGTCTTCCTCGCCGGTGGCGCGGCGTCACGCGGTCATGGTTGCTGCCCGCTGTGCCCGGCGCCCTGCCCGCCAACCACGCAGCCACCCGCCTGGTCGCGCCTGTAGTTCTTTCCCGGGCAACGCAAATTTTCAGGCACCCGCCGAGCGCCGAGCAGCGAAACCCCGGAGCCCGCGGCACGCCTGGTTCTGGCATCGCTGATGCAGTCCCTTGGCTGCCTGACACCGGCGCGCTGGTGTTCGAGCCGGTCATCACGCGCGGGAGCTGGTCAGCGATCCCGCCAGGCCGGACAGCACGGCGATCAGGGCGCAGGCAACAGCCACCACGATCCACCACGGGAGCCGACCGATGAGAGACAGACAGCAAAACGAGCGCGACCAGCAACCTTCGAAACAGGCCCATGGCAGCGGCAGGGGCGACATGACCGTCCGCGAGGCCGGCCAGAAGGGCGGCCACAAGGGCGGGCAGCGCGAACGCGAGCTGGTCGAAAAGGGCCGCGAGGCCGAGGACCGCGACGGCCGCCGCCACTGATCGGCCTGCATGGCGACCACCACCGCACTTCCTTCGCATCGAAGCCAGGAGACGGGCATGAAGCACCAGAACGACGACAGGGGCGGCATGACCGTCCGCGAAGCCGGCCAGAAGGGCGGCGAGATCCGCAAGGCACAGCTCGGTCCCGAAGGCTATTCGGCGATCGGCAGGAAAGGCGGCGAAGCACGCCGGGAGGCACTGGGATCCGAGGGTTACTCGGCACTCGGTACGAAGGGCGGCCACCGCGTCCGCGACCTGATCAACAAGGGCAAGCAGAGCGAGGGCAACTGACACCAGGCAGGCGCTCCACCCACGCGCGCAAGGCTGGCAGTTCTTTCCACCGGCAGGCGCAAATTACACGCCCCGCCATCCGCCTCCCGGCCCGCAACCGGCGCGGCTTGGCTTCTTGCGCAGTGGCATACGGGTTGCAACGCATGCCCAGCCCCTGGCGGGCGCTCCCATCAACCCGGAGACAGACCATGGCAAACAACGAACGCAACAACCACACCCCATCCAGTCCCAGAGGCAGCGGCGACATGACCGTGCGTGAAGCCGGCCAGAGGGGCGGCGAGATCCGCAAGGGACAGCTCGGTCCCGGGGGCTATTCGGACCTCGGCCACCAGGGCGTGGAGGCCTTGCGCGAGCAGCGTGGCCCGAACGCGATGAGCGAAATCGGCCGTGAAGGCGGCGAAACCCGCAAGGAACAGCTCGGTCCGGAAGGCTATTCCGAACTGGGCGCCAAGGGCGGGCAGCGCGTGCGCGACCTGATCAACAAGGGCAAGGAATCCGAGAACGGCGAGTAATCGCGGAGGTTCACCATGACACGAGGTTTGGGAGGCAATTCGCCCGCCAACGTGCAGAAGTATCTGTCTGGCGTGGAGTACCCGGCCGGGAAGCGGGATCTGATCGACGCCGCGCGCCGCAATGACGCGCCCGAGGAGGTGATGCGGACCCTCCGCGAGTTGCCCGGGGACAACTATGGCGGTCCGCAGGAGGTGATGAAGGGCTACGGCGACGTGGAGTAACCCCGTCGGCATGCTGTCCGCCACGGAATCCGCCGATGAGGCCGCCACGCGGGCGAGCGGGTCGACGCGGCAGGCATCCCGGACACCGGAACCATTGGAGCCCGCGTGGGCTCCACCCAACTACTGCCAACCGAGAGGTGCGAACCATGGCAAGCAACAAGAACACCGGCAACATGACCGTGCGCGAGGCCGGCCAGAGGGGCGGCGAGATCCGCAAGGAACAGCTCGGTCCCGAGGGCTACTCGCAGATGGGCAAGAAAGGCGGCGAGACGCGCAAGAGCCAGCTGGGACCGGAAGGCTATTCGGCGCTCGGCAAGAAGGGCGGCGAGGCCCGCAAGGAGGAGCTCGGTTCCGAGGGTTACTCGGAATTGGGCACCAAGGGTGGTCATCGCGTCCGCGACCTGGTGAACAAGGGCAGGGAATCGGAGGGCTAGCGCGACCTCGCGACCCGGTTGGCGGCGATGCCTGGCACGCCGCTTTGCCCGAATTCCCACACGCTTGTCGGCCCTCTCCCGACGGGGAAGCAAACCTGGCGCTGTCGCTCCGACGTCGGCGACTGGGCGTTCACCCCAAGGTAGGTCGAAGGCCGATCGAAGTGCTCCCGCATCCGTTCAGGCGACGCCAAGTCCTTCGATGCCGCTGATCGCCTGACCATCGAATCCGGCCAGTTCGGCAAAGCGCCGGCCACGTTCGGCGTAGTCGTGGAACTGGTCGAAACTCGGCGCGCCGGGCGACAGCAGCACCACGCCGCCCGCGGGCGTCAATGCCCTGGCCCGTTCCACCGCCTCGTCAAGCGAAGCCACCAGCACGACCTCGCCCACCGCTTGGGCTTCGCCCAGCGCCGAGGCGATGCGCGGCCCGTTGGCACCCTGCGCCACGATCGCCAGGCCGGCCTGGTCGCTCACCGCTTCGACGAACTCCGACCAGTCCAGCCCGCGATCGTGCCCACCCACGATGACGGTGACCTCGCGCCCCTCCAGGCTCGCCAGGGCCGCCAGCGTCGCCTGCGGCGTGGTGCTGATCGAGTCGTTGATCCACGAGCGGCCGTCGCGCTCGCCCAGCGGTTGCAGGCGGTGCGGCAGTGCGTGGAAATGCGCCAGCGCCGGCGCCGCTGCGCGCGCGTCGTGCCCCATCGTCTCCAGCGCGGCCAGCGCAGCGCAGGCGTTGAGCGCGTTGTGCTGGCCGGGCACCGGCAGCCTGGCCGTGTCGAAGATGCGCTCGCCGCCGCGCCGGATGAACCCATCGTCCACGTGCCAACCCTCGGGCGTCCCGAACAGCACGCGCCGCGGGTGCTCCGCCGTGTGATCGAGCAGCGTCTCCTGCATGCCGTTCACCAGCAGCGTGCGCGCCGCCCGCGCGAGCTTGAGCTTGTCGGTGACATAGCGCTCGCGCGAGCCGTGCCAGTCGAGGTGTTCCTCGTACAGGCTGGTGATCACGCCCAGCGGCAGCGGCCCTGCCTCGCTGGTCTGGAAACTGGACAGCTCCACTGCCCACAGCTGCGCCTGTACGTCGAGCAGTTCCAGCAGCGGTAGCCCGATATTGCCGGCCAGCGCCGTACGCACGCCCAGCGACCGGGCCAGATGCGCGATCAACGCCGTGGTCGTGCTCTTGCCCTTGGTGCCGGTCACCGCCACCACCGGCGCCTGTGGCTGCTCGGCAAACCACAACGCGGTACCGGAGGTGAAGCGCGTGCCGCTGGCCTGTGCACCGAGCAGCGCCGGCTTGTAGGCGGAAATGCCCGGCGATTTCACCACCACGTCGAAGCCGCCCAGCGCGACCGCGTCGGGCTCCTCGGCGCGCACCAGTAACGCCGGATCGAACGCCTGCGCCGCGGCCACCTCCGCGGCGCCGCAGAAGAGCGTGAGCGGCATCTGCGGCAGGCGTGCGTGCAAGGCCGCAATCGCCGCCCTGCCCTCGCGGCCGAAGCCCCAGATGGCCACGCGCTGGCCGGCCAGGTCGGCGATGCGCATCAGCCGATCGCCTCCAGCGCGCGCTGCAGCCGGGCCGGCACGCGATGTTCTTCCGACGGCGTGAGCCAGGGCTCGAGCGCCAGCCGGGAGCGGTCCAGTTGCGGCAGGATCTCGCGGATGAACCGGGCGACCAGCGCGTCCTCCTGCCATTCCGAACGCTGGCTCAGTGCGTACATCGCCGCGCGCGCCTCGGCACCCTCACCGACGCACTCGAACGGCTTGTGGTCCTGGTATTCCAGGAGGGCATCGAAACCGGCCGCCTGGCTTTCGTCATCCAGCAGGTTGCGCCCGAAGATCGAAAGCAGCCGCGGCTTGGGCAGAAACGGCGCGAGCGCCAGGAACACGAAATGGCACTTCGGGCACTGCCCGCACCAGCGGTCGGCCGGCTTGGGCCCGAGGATGCGGAAGTTGCGGTTGCAGCTGGAGAAGGCGTCGAAGTACGGCGTGAGGCGCGCGAAGGCGCGCGTGATCGCCAGTTCCGACCAGGGCCGCAACAGCGAGCAGTAGTCCAGGTCCGCGGCCACGTGGGTGTGCAGCCAGTCCGAGAGCAATACCTCGAAGGCGAAACCCTTGCTCCACTGGTGGTTCACCTGCTGGCCCTCGTACTCCAGCGTCGCGGCCGAAGCGGAGCGCTCGTTGGCGAAGGCGATCGAGTCGTAGCCGTAGAGGACCGCCGCCAGCGCCAGGATCGCCGAGTTCACGGCAGTCACCGGGATGTGGCCGTTCCAGGCACCCAGGCGGTTGAGTTCGAACAGCACCGGCGAGAGTTCGCGCTGGATGTTGAGCGTCGGCAGTCCGGTGCGCTCGGCGCAGGCGGCGATCAGCGGGGAATTGCCCACCCATACCGCGGTGGCCTCGCCGCCGATCGACTTGATCGCCTCCACCGCGACCAGCGAGTCCTTGCCGCCGCCGATGGGGACGAGGGTGCGTTTGGGCAGGTCGAGGGCAGGCGCTGCGGACGGCGTGGCGGCGCCGCGCGGGAACGCGATGCGCCCGCGCAGGTCCAGGCCATTGCGATAGGCGAATTCGGCCAGTCCGTGCAGATACAACGCATCGGCCAGGTCGGCCGTGGCCTCGTCCAGCGGTTCGATGCCGATCTTCGGCGGCACGCCCGCCTTGTAGTAGCTCACGCCGGCGATCAAATGCAGCAGCTTCAGCGCCGCGTCGAACGCCTGCTGGCGCTCGGCTGGCACCGTGGGAGCGTCCGGGAAGCGGATACGCTCGATCATTTCCTTGCCCTGGTCGAAGGCGTAGGCCAGCTCGGCCACGCCGTCGGCGTAGCTGGCCCGCACGAAGCGGAAGCTGTGGGTGAGGCGCGGGTTGATCGTCGTCACTCGTTTATCTCTCCGTCGTGCGGGCTCCCGCTTCCCTTAGGGAATGGGCTGGGATGAGGGGCTGGGGCTCGTCAAAGCCTCCATCGGCACCTCGAGCACGCTCTCGATGTTCGTCAGTACGTCATTGTTCCAGAAACGCAGCACGCGGTAGCCCTTGGATGGGAGGTGGCGCGTGCGTGCGTCGTCATAGTGCTGTTGCTCCAAGTGTCGGCCGCCACCGATCGACCTCATGCTGTCGGCGAAACTTGCAGCCCTCTCACTGCCGATTCTTCAGGCGGTACCCGAGCGCCGTCTCGGCGTCTGTCATGCCAAGGCGCAGTCCGGGCGCCCGCTTCACGTTCATGCGTTTCATCGCCTCCCCTCCATGGGCGTCTTTTGCTAGAGCGGACCCTCACCCTTCCAGGATCACCTCGTCCGCCTCGTCCCGCAGGTTGTACCGCGACGACATCACCTTCCCGTATGCCCCGGCCTGCGCAATCAGCATCACGTCTCCTTCCTGCGCCTCGGGCAGGCGCCGATCGGTACCCAGCACATCGCCCGATTCGCAGATCGGCCCGACCACCTGGAACAGCGCTTCGGCGGGCGCATCCAGCCGCGTAAGGTTCACGATCTCGTGCCAGGCGTCGTACAGGGTGGGGCGGATCAGGCTGTCCATGCCGGCGTCCACGCCGAGGTAACGCAGGCTGCCCTTGCCCTTGATCTGGGTAACGCGAGCCAACAGCACGCCGGCATCGGCGACGAGATAACGCCCCGGCTCCATCCACAGCTGGTAATGCGGATAGGCCGCCTTGACCTCGCGCAGCACGCGCTCCAGCGCCGCCATGTCCAGCGGCGCTTCGCCCGGGTGCGAAGGGACGCCCAGGCCGCCGCCGATGTTGAGGAAGGCCACGCTGCCGATGCGTTCGGCCAGGCTCGCCAGCTGCGCGTATACCTCGCCCCAGTGCTTCGGATCGAGCACACCCGAACCCAGATGCGCATGCAGCCCGCGCACGCTGACCTGATGCGTGTCGGCCAGGCGAAGGAAGGCATCGATCTGTTCCACCGGCAACCCGAACTTGCTGCCGTTGCCGCCGGTGCGCACCTTTTCGTGGTGGCCCAGCCCGCGACCGAGATCCACCCGCAGCACGATCTCGCGGCCACGGAACAGTTCGCCCCAATGTTCCAGCGGGTGCAGCGCGTCGAGGGTGATCGTGGCGCGCGTGGCCAGTGCGTCGGCGTAATCGGCGCGTCGGGCGAAGTTGGGCGTGAACAGCAGCGCCGCGGTGTCCGGCACGGTCGCCAGCACGGCCTTCAGTTCGCCCGGCGACACACACTCGAAGGCGAAGCCTTCCGCGGCCAAGGCACGCAGGATCGCCGGATGGGTGTTGGCCTTCACCGCGTAGTGCACGCGGTCGACCACGCCCAGCGACTGCATCGCCCGGGCCTGTGCGCGCACGGTGGGCAGGTGGTAGACGTAACGCGGCGTGGCTTCCGCGGCCAGCGCCAGCAGGCGCTCGCGCGCGAACGGATCGCGCCACCAGGCGGCGGCCTGCGCCGCGGCCTCGCCGCTGCCGTACAGCGCCTGCCAGCTCGGGCCGAACAGCGCGCTGTCGTCGGTGCGCAGCGCGCCGGCCGAGATCAGCAGCTCGTGCAGGTGTGGCAGCAGCTCGTCGACCACCGTCTCGTCCACCACGAAGGTGAGGTTGAGATTGTTGGACGACTGCGAGATCAGATGCACGCGCAGCTGGCCGAACTCGGCCAGCACGGTCGAGAGCGTGTGCAGCATCGAACGCATGCCGCGGCCGACCAGGGTGATCGCCGCGCAAGGCGCGATCACCTTGACCCGGCACACCTTGGCCAGATCCGCCGCCAGCGCCGCGACCGCGTCCGAGTCGAGCAGGTTCTCGGTCGGGTCCAGCGACACCGTGACGTTGGTTTCGGCCGAGCCGATCAGGTCCACCGACAGGCCATGCTTCTTGAACTGCGCGAACACGTCGGCCAGGAAACCGACCTGCTGCCACATGCCGACCGACTCCATCGACACCAGCGTCAGCCCCTTGCGCGCGCTGATCGCCTTGACGCTCGGCGCGTGTTCGCGCACCTCCGGGCCGATCACGGTGCCTTCGAGTTCGGGCCGGTTGGTGTCCTTGATCAGCAGCGGCACGCGCGGCTCGCGCAGCGGCGACAGGCAACGCGGGTGCAGCACCTTGGCGCCGGTGGTGGCGATTTCCTGGGCTTCCTCGTAATCCAGACGCTGCAGCAGCCTTGCGCCGGGCACCTGGCGCGGGTTGGCGGTGAACATGCCGGCCACGTCGGTCCAGATTTCCACCCGCGAGGCCTTGAGCAGCGCGCCGAAGTACGCCGCCGAGGTGTCCGATCCGCCGCGACCGAGCAACACGGTGCGCCCCTGGTTTTCACGCGCGATGAAGCCCTGGGTGATGAACACCTCGCCCTGCTCAGCCAGCGTCGCGGCCAGGGCCGGATCGGGGTGCGCCTCGACCGTGGCCGAAAGCAGCCGCGTGCGCTCGTTCTGGTTCGGAAGCGCGATCGCGGCCAGGCACTCGCGCGCATCCACCCATTGCGTAGGCAGGCCACTGGCGCTGAGATAGGCCGCGCCCAGTGCGCTGGACATCAGTTCGCCGTGCGCCTGTACCTGCGCCGCCCAGGCCAGTTCGCCCAGCGACGCCGGACCCTCGGCGGCCAGCGCCGCGAGGTCGGCCAGCCGCACCGCGAGCGCATCCGACAACGGCAGCTGCATGTGGCCCAGCAAGTCGTGGTGGCGTTGCGCGATCGCATCGGCCGCCGCCTTGCGTTTGTCCCCGTTGCCCTCGCCGCACAGTTGTTTCAGTGCGTCGGTGATGCCGGTGAGCGCGGACACGACCACCAGCACGCGGGCGCCTTCGGCGCGGCGGCTGGCGATCAGCTCACGGATGTTCTGCCAGCGCGGCAGCGTCGCGACGGACGTGCCGCCGAACTTCATCACGATCCAGGGTTGGCCTGGTACGGGCGCGTCCGCCGGAAGCGGCGCGGGGTTTTGCGGGGTCACGAGGGCTCCATTGCAGTGGTGGCGGAAAACAATCGCGCCAGTGTTGCGCTGCGGCAAGGCGAATGCAATGGATTTTTGATGGCAGCTTTTGGACGTTTAGGCGGCTGAATCATGGAGCTTGCCGAGAGCAGCCCCCTCCCTCCTCCGGAGAGAGGGGCCGGGTGAGGGGCCGGCCCGGCCTCGGCCTGACCTACCGGCCCCGGTCAGTTCGGGTTCCCCGCCAGCCTTGCCCCTCGCCTCGATCCTCTCCCCGGAGCGGAGAAGATGCGAAGGTATGCGCTGCGCGCAGGGCGTTATTGAACAACGACGGGAATCTTCCCGATCCGCGCCTGCCACTCCCTCGGCCCGGTCTGGTGCACCGAGCTGCCCGCGGAATCGACCGCCACGGTGACCGGCATGTCCTTGACTTCGAACTCGTAGATCGCCTCCATGCCGAGGTCCGCGAAACCCACCACGCGCGAGGCCTTGATCGCCTTGGACACCAGGTAGGCCGCGCCGCCCACGGCCATCAAATACACCGAGCGGTGCTCCTTGATCGCCTCGATCGCCGCCGGACCGCGCTCGGCCTTGCCGACCATGCCCAGCAGGCCGGTCTGCGCCAGCACCTGTCCCGTGAACTTGTCCATGCGCGTGGCGGTGGTGGGACCCGCCGGGCCGACGACCTCGTCGCGCACCGGATCGACCGGCCCGACGTAGTAGATGAAACGGCCGTTGAAATCGACCGGCAGCGGCTCGCCCTTGTTCAGCATGTCGACCATGCGCTTGTGGGCCGCATCGCGACCGGTCAGCAGCTTGCCGTTGAGCAGCAGCACCTCGCCCGGTTTCCAGGTCGCCACTTCCTCGCGGGTGACGGTGTCGAGGTTTACGCGACGCCCCTTGGAGGCGTCGTAGGTGAGCTTCGGCCAGTGTTCCAGCGAGGGCGGATCGAGCATCACCGGACCGGAACCGTCCAGGGTGAAATGCGCATGGCGGGTCGCAGCGCAGTTGGGGATCATCGCCACCGGCAGGTTGGCCGCGTGCGTGGGGTAGTCCTTGATCTTGACGTCGAGCACGGTGGTCAGTCCGCCCAGGCCCTGGGCGCCTATCCCCAATGCATTGACCTTCTCGTACAGCTCGATGCGCAGCTCTTCGACGCGACTGGACGGCCCGCGCGCGATCAGCTCCTGGATGTCGATGTGTTCCATCAACGATTCCTTGGCCAGCAGCATCGCCTTCTCGGCGGTGCCGCCGATGCCGATGCCGAGCATGCCCGGCGGGCACCAGCCGGCGCCCATGGTCGGCACGGTCTTCAGTACCCAGTCGACGATCGAGTCGGACGGATTGAGCATCACGAACTTGGATTTCGCCTCCGAGCCGCCACCCTTGGCGGCGACGATCACGTCCACCGTATTGCCCGGCACGATCGACATGTTGATCACCGCCGGGGTGTTGTCGCGCGTGTTCAGACGCTTGCCGGCCGGATCGGCCAGCACCGACGCGCGCAGCTTGTTCTCCGGATGGTTGTAGGCACGCCGCACGCCCTCGTTGACCATGTCTTCCAGGCTCATGGTGGCGTCCCAGCGCACGTCCATGCCGACCTTCAGGAACACGGTGACAATGCCGGTGTCCTGGCACAGCGGCCTGTGGCCCTCGGCGGCCATGCGCGAGTTGATCAGGATCTGCGCCATCGCGTCGCGCGCGGCGGGCGATTCCTCGCGCTCGTAGGCGGCGGCGAGGCTGGTGATGTAGTCGACGGGATGGTAGTAGCTGATGTACTGCAGCGCGTCGGCGACGGACTGGATCAGGTCGTCTTGCTTGATGGTGGTCATGGGCGGCTTTTTCGGCTTAAACGCACCGCCTTGCGCGGCGCACAAGAGCGCTATTGTGCCGCAGCCGGCCGGGCCGGACAAAACAACGGCCGCTCGAGGCGGCCGTCGCGGCGATCGAACGCGACCCCGCTCAGAAGCGGTATTCGGCCGTCACCATCCAGGTGCCGACGTTGGCGTCGGCGGACACGCCGTCGGTCTGCGCCTTGACGTGGTAATTGTCGTAGTTGACGCCCAGGCTGACGTTATCGGAAAAGTCATAGCCCACGCCCACGCCGCCGTACCAGCCGTTGCCGTCGACGCTGCTGCTGGCGCTGGTCGAGTCCGCTGGCGTACTGATCCGAAAGTCGACGTCACTGGACGCACGCAGCCAGCCACCGCGCGCCGATACGAACCATTGGTCGGCGAAGTGGTACTTGCCGGCCGCGCCGAGCAACCAGCCCTTCGCGTGGACCGTGGCCTCTTCGAAGACCGCGCCGCTGATCAGCGAGGCTTTCAGCTGGCCCAGGTCGACGTAGCCGCCCTCGACGCCGATATCCACCGGCCCGTGCCACAGATAGCCAAGACGCAGGGACGTCGCGGAGTCGGAATTGTTGCCCGCGTAGTTGTCGCCATCGGCGTCGTCCACGTGATAGGTAGCCTGGCCCGCGGCTGCGTTGACGAAGAACGCGCGGTTGTCCTGTGCGAAAGCGGAGCTGCACGCACCGGCCAGGATCAGGGCTGAGAGGGAGAGCACGTACTTGTTCATGGATTCGTCCTTGGGGGAAAAGAAAGCGGCAGGCCTTCGCAGGCCCGCCGCCGGTCGATCAGAAGCGGAATTCCGCCGTGACCGTGTACGCGCCGACGTTGCCGTCGATGCTGCCAAGATCGGTCCTGGCCTTGCCGTGGTAGTTGTCGTAGTTCAGGCCGAGGCTGAAGTTCGGCGCGAAGTTGTAGCCCACGCCCACGCCGCCGTACCAGCCGTTGCCGTTGGCGTCGCCGCTGGCGTATTCGCGGTAGTCCGGCGCGTCGGCGTAGATTTCCTCGTAGCGGTAGGAAGCGTCGGCGGTGGAGCGGAACCAGCCTGCGCGCGCCGAGACGAACCACTTGTTGCTGAAGGTGTACTTGCCGTTGGCACCGAGGATCCAGCCGCTGGCTTCGATGTCGGCCTTCTCGTTCACGATGAGGGAAGCGTCTTCGTTCTCGCCGTGGTACTTGGCGACCAGCTTGCCCAGGTCGACGTAGCCACCCTCGACGCCCAGGTCGAAGCCATTGCCGACCTTCCAGGCGTAACCGAAGCGCAGCGCGCCGGCCGTGTCCTTGTCGTCGAGCTTGTAGCCCAGGCCGTCGGTGTGGCCGACGTGGTACTGCGCCTGGCCCACGCCGGCGTTGATGAAGAAGGAGCCATTGGCGTCCGCGGCGGAAGCGGAGGCGGAGGCGGCAACGAGCGCCGCGCCGAGGGCGACGGTCAGAATCTTGTTCATGCTTGGAAATCCCTGTTTTTGTCTTGTTGGTAAAGCCCGGTGGGGTATGCCGGGCGGCGCGCATTTTAGGTCCGCAGGCGATCCGGCGCTGTAGGGGATCACCTACACTCGCCCCTCATTCGTTGATTCGGAACGCCGATGCCGACCTTCGATTTTCTGCAACTGGACGTCTTCGCCTCGCGCCTGCTCGAGGGCAACCCGCTGGCGGTGGTGATCGGCGCGGACGCGCTGGATGGGCCGACGATGCAGCGCATCGCGCGCTGGACGAACCTCTCCGAGACCACGTTCCTGCTGCGTCCCACCCAGCCGGGCGCGGACTATCGCGTGCGCATCTTCACCCCGCGCCAGGAGCTGCCCTTCGCCGGCCATCCCAGCGTCGGGAGCGCCTATGCCGCGATCGAGACCGGCTGCGTGCCGGTGCAATCGGAACTGGTGCAGGAATGCGCCGCCGGCCTGTTGCCGGTAGCCGTGCAGGGCAGCGGCGCCACCCGCACGATCCACGTGCAGGCGCCGCGGGCGCGCATCGACCGCGCCGATGCATCCCTCGCCGCGTCACTTTCCGATGCCCTGGGGGCCGAGCTTCCCGCCACGGCCGTGCATCCGATCGACAACGGCCCGCTATGGCTGGTCTGCGACCTTGGCCAGGCACGTACCGTGCGCGCGCTGGCGCCCGATCTTTCGGCCATCGCAGCGTTGTGCCTGGCGCACGGCGCCGTGGGCGTGAGCGTGTTCGGCGCCGAAGACGGCGGCGACGCGGCGATGGCCGTGCGGGCGTTCTGCCCGGCCGACGGCATCCCGGAAGACCCGGTCACCGGAAGCGCCAATGCGGCCATCGGCGCCTTGCTGCACCACACCGGCGACGTGGCGCGCTACGGCGGCCGCTACGTCGCCAGCCAGGGCCGCGAAGTGGGCCGGGACGGGCGCGTAGCGGTGGCCATCGACGAGGCGTCCGGCACCGTCACCATCGGTGGCCAGTGCGCGATAGGCGTGCGCGGGACGTTCGCGATCGATTGATCCCGCGCGGCCGGTGCCATCGTCGCAGCCGGAACTACCCCAGGTGAGCCTCAGCCCACCGCCCGTCGCGATGTGGGCTGATGCATCCTCCGAGGTCTTTCGCGGTCCAGCGCTTGCCCGGGGTATACCGCACCGGCGATGCTCCCCGCTCTCCCAGGGGAATCGCATGGATACAGGCAACCACGCACCGCAAGGCTACCAGCGCAGCCTGGGCCCCTGGGATGCCGCCCTCGTCGTGGTCGGCGGCATCATCGGCGGTGGCATCTTCCTCAACCCGGGCATCGCCGCGCAGCGCACCGAATCGGGCCTGGCGCTGCTGCTGGCGTGGATCGGCGCGGGGCTGCTCACGATGGTGGGCGCGCTGTGCTACGCCGAGCTCGGCGCGCGCCGGCCACAGGCGGGCGGCACCTATGTCTACCTGCGCGAAGCATTCGGGCCGCTCGCGGGATTCCTGTTCGGCTGGACCATGCTGCTGGTGATCTACTCCGGCTCGACGGCGGCGGTCGCCACCATCTTCGCCAGCTACACGGTCGCGGCCTTCGCCCTGCCGTCGTCGGCCGCGCTGCCGCTGACCGTGGGCGCGCTGGTGTTCGTGGCGCTGGTCAACCTGTTCGGGCTCAAGCTGGGCGCGCAGGTGCAGAACCTGTTCGCGCTGCTCAAGCTGCTGGCCGTTGCAGTGCTGGTGGCGTGCGGGCTGTACCTGGCGGGGGCGCACGCACCGGCCGCGCTGGCGGTCGATCCGGCGCGCGGCGGCGTGGGGTTCATGGGCGCGGCGCTGCCGGTGCTGTTCGCCTACTCGGGCTTCACCTACCTCAACAACCTCGCCGGCGAGATCGACGCGCCACAGCGCAACCTGCCGCGCGCGCTGCTGATCGGCATGCTGGTGGTGATCGGCGCCTACGCGCTGGTCAACCTCGCCTATCTCGCCGTGCTCGGGCACGCGGGACTTGCCGCCAGCACCGCGCCGGCCGCGCAGGTGATGGACCGCATGTTCGGTCCCATCGGCGCGCGGCTGATGGCGGTGGGCATCGCCATCTCCACGCTGGGCTTCTGCAACATCACGCTGGTCGCCGGCGCGCGCGTGCTGCAGGTGATGGGAGCGGACGGGCTGTTCTTCGGCGCCGTGGCCCGGCTGCATCCGCGCCATCGCACGCCCAACGTCGCGCTGGCCGCGCTTTCGGCCTGGGCGATCGTGCTGGCGCTGTCGGGCAGCTACGGCGCCCTGCTGGACTACGCCACCTTCGGCGACTGGCTGGCCTGCGCGGTCGGCGTGGCGACATTGTTCTGGTACCGCCGCCATGACCGGGGCGAAGTGCCTTTCCGTGTCCCCGGCTACCCGCTGTTGCCGCTGCTGTTCGTCGCCGCGATCGGTGCGGTGGTGATCGCGACCATGCGCGACAACCCCCGCAACGCCGGCATCGGCGTGCTGATCATGCTGGCCGGCGTGCCGGTGTATTACGTGTGGCGCCGCAAGGCTCGTCCGTAGGCCCCCGTGGCCGGTTCCTGCTTCGCCAAAGCGGCCCTGCAGGCGCGAATGCCGCACCCGGCGGCGCCTGAACGCCTCACCCTCCCCCGGCTGCCTCATCACCCGCGCGATGCCACAATAGGCGACCCTCGCGTGGAGATCCTCCGATGCAGCAAGCGCAAGCCCAGGGCCTGCCGCCCGCCACCACCGGCGACATCACGCCGGAACCGGTGCGCGAGGGCATCGACCTGATCGTCAACGGCGAGCGCTTCCGGCACACCGGCGATCCGCTGATGCCGCTGCTTTGGTACCTGCGCGACGTCTTGCGCCTGACCGGCACCAAACTCGGCGATGCGCACGGCGAGGACGGCTACGACCTGGTACTGGTCAACGGCAAGGCGGTCTCGGCGACCAAGCGGCCGATGGCCAAGCTCGCCGGCGCCCGCGTCACCACCGTCGAGGGCCTGGCGCACCCCGATGGCAGCCTGCACCCGCTCCAGCAGGCCTTCATCGACGAGGACGCGATCGGCTGCGGCTACTGCACGCCCGGCTGGTTGATCGCCGGCATCGACCTGCTTACGCGCAAGCCCAAACCCTCCGACGAGGACATCGACAAGCTGCCCAACCGCTGCCGCTGCGGTGTGCAGACGCGTGTGCGCCGCGCGATCAAGCGCGCCGCCGGAGCGAAGGCATGAGCGGCACCCTGCAGGTTTCGCGCCGTCGCTTTCTCAAGGTGATCGCCGGCACCGCCGGGGCGCTGGTCGTTGGCGTGGGATACGCCAAGGCCGAGGTGCCGGTCCCGCCCGCCATGCTCGGCGACGACTTCGGCCAGCTCGGCGCCTACGTGCGCATCGATCGCGACGGCAACGTACTGATCGGCGCGCGCGACCCGGACACCGGCACCGGCACCGCCACCGCGCTGCCACGCATCCTCGCCGAGGAGCTGGATGCCGACTGGACCCGCGTCACCGTGGTGCCGCTGGGCCTGGGCGTCGAGGCAAAGGACGGCAAGCCGGTGTGGACGTACGGTCACCAGCGCAGCGGCACCGGGGACTCGATTCCCGCCGCATGGGCCGACCTGCGCCAGGCTGGCGCGCTGGCGCGCTGGCTAATTACCCAGGCCGCCGCGCGACGCCTGGGCATCGCCGCCGACCGGCTGCGCTGCGAAGCCGGGATGGTGGTCACGCCGGACGGTCGGCGCTTCCCCTACGGCGCCCTGGTCGAGGCGGCCAGCAAGATCGATCCGCCCAACGCACCGCTTCCGCTGAAACCGCCGCAACGTTACACGCTGGTCGGCCAGCCCGCCGGCGACGTCGACGCACGGCGCATCGTCACGGGCCAAACCCGCTACGCGCTCGACACGCATTACGCCGACGCACTGGTCGCCGTGCTCGCGCAGTGCCCCTGGCCCGACGGCAGCCTGGCCAGCATCGAGACCGCCCCGGCGCTGGCGATCAAGGGCGTGGTCAAGGTGATGCCGATCAACCCCGAGGCCGGCGTGCTGCCCGGCGAAACCGCGATCGCCCCGGCCGTCGCCGTGCTGGCCGAGAACACCTGGGCGGCGCTGCGTGGCCTGGCCGAACTCAAGATCGAATGGAAGCCCGGCGCCCACAGCGCCGAGCAGGATAGCGGCAAGCTCGAAACACAGGCCCTCGCCCTGCTCGACACCGACAGCGCACCCACTACCCGCCTGCGCGACGAGGGCGACCTCAAGGCCGCCAGCCGCAAGGCCGCGCGTCGCGTCGAGGCCACCTACATGCAACCCTGGCTGGCCCACGCCACGCCCGAACCGATGAACTGCCTGGTGCGCCTGGACAAGGACCAGGCCACGCTGGTCGTGCCCACCCAGTCGCCGAAACAGGCTTGGTCCGTAGTGCAGCGCCTCACCGGCCTGGCGCCGGACAGGATCGCCATCGAGGTTCCGCGCGTGGGCGGCGGCTACGGCCGCCGGCTCGACCACGACTACGTCGCCGAGGCGGTGATGCTCGCCAAGGCCGTCGACAAGCCCGTCCGCCTGATGTGGACCCGCGAGCAGGGCCTGACGCACGACTACTACCGCTCCGGCACCGTGCACAAGATCAAGGCGATCATCGGCCGCAAGCGCAAGCTCATCGCCTGGGACCAGCGCATGGCCAGCGCGTCCGCGCTCGCCGGCCGCGGCGTCGCCGCCGACCGGCTGTGGACGTCCGAGGTCGCCGCCGACCAGCTGCCCGCCGGCCTGGTGCCCGCCTACCGCAACGACTGGTACAGCCTCGCCTCGGCGATGCCGCGCGGCCCGTTCCGCGGCGAGCCGCACGTCACCAATGCCTTCGCGGTCGAGAGCTTCATCGACGAGATCGCCCACACCCTGCGCGAAGACCCGCTGGATACCCGCCTGCGCCTCCTCGGCGATGCGCGCCAGATGCCGCTGGCCGGCGGCGGCATGCTCGACGTCGGCCGCCTGCTCAACGTGCTCAAGCTGGTCACCGACCGCATCGACTGGAAGAACTGGCTGCACAACGTCAACGGCATGGGTCTGGCCTGCTGGCACGTCGATGGGGCCTACGTCGCCCATGCCATCGAAGTGGCGATGCAAGGCGAGAAGCTCGAGATCGTGCGCGCGGTGTGCGCCGCTGACGTCGGCCGCGTGATCAATCCGCTGGGCCTGCAAGGCCAGATCGCCGGCGCGACTCTCGACGCCTTGTCCAACGCGCTCAATCCGGCCATCACCTTCAAGAACGGCCAGGTCCAGCAGCAGAACTTCAAGGATTACCCACTGGCCAGCATGGCGCAGCTGCCGAACGACGTGGAAGTCATCCTCGTCCCCAACGACCGCGCCCCCACCGGCGCCAGCTTCCTGGCCATGCCCACCGCCGCCCCCGCCCTCGCCAACGCCGTCTTCCGCGCCACCGCCGTCCGCGTACGCCGCCTGCCGTTGATGAAGGAACTCCTGCGGTTGCTCTGAGCCCCGGCGCGTTGTTGCGGCCATCAAGTTCATCGCGTACCACATCATTTGGTCGGTCGCGCTGTTCCGTCTTGGTCGCGCGTCACTGCTTCTTCTTACGCTGGCGCAGTATCCGCGAGGCCTAGACGCGCAACGTCACGCCAATCAAATTTCGCTCGTTGGCATTCTCGTACTCGTCTTGGCGTGGTCGGCTGTTGCCATCTACAACAACGCTCTTGGCGCCCACGCCTAACATCTCATTCGAGGCGGACGACTACGCCACCGTTCAACTCCACAGTTAGGCAGCATGAAATGCACTTCAGCAATCTCGAACAAGCAGCGCTGCGTCTCAACGAACTCTATGAACAGCTCGAGGTCAAGCGCTGGGGGCGCGTCTGGACCACCCAAGAGGTCGCGCTCGGCTTCATGGGAGATGTCGGCGATCTTGCAAAGTTAATTCAGGCCCATGTGGGGGTCCGCACGATCGAAGATCATCGGGCGAAACTCGGCCATGAATTGTCGGACTGCCTTTGGTCAATTATCGTCTTGGCTAACAAATGCGGTATCGATCTCGAGGCAGAATTCGTCAGGAACACCCGTGAAATATCGGAATACGTATCGGGCGAGCTCGCGAAATAAACGGTAACCGCGCAACAGTTCGTCCACGCTCAAGTGCTAGGCGCTCAATTGTGAGTACGCAGGAAAGGTCTCCTTTTCTTCGACAAGAGCCTTAAGCGCAACCTGCAAGGTAAGGAGCTGGACACCCGACAGATCGCTCGACCCATTGCACGACTTCGCCATGCCTCTGAGGCATTTCCTTTGAATCCTGCACCCCGCCCACCGAAGCCGTTTACCGATCCACTCACCGCGCGGGTTGTTGGCGGGGTCTTGCTGTTGATCGCGGCAGCTGGCTTGATGATTGGCGCAAACGCGCTCGACACCGGTTGCATTCGCCTCATGCGGGGGCGGCACGGCCCGGGCGTCTTGCACTGCGTTCCGGAGTCGTCGTACTGGATCGCCACTATGCTGTCGCTGGCCCTGGGCATCGCCGTCGCGATTGGTGGCTTGAAATTCCTGCGCCACGCACGCCGCGCGCGCGAGGTCCATGCTGCCCGTCGCTGAGGATTCGTCTGGGCCGACGCCGCTTCGCGACGACGCCTGGATCTGATTGGGGAGAAGGTCGAATGATTGCAATGTTCGTTTTTTTTGCCATGTCGGCAGCGACGCCGCAGCTTGGCTTTGATCAGGCCAAGGCGCTTGCGGATAAAAACGAAGCGTCCCTGGATCGCGCGATGAGTTCCCGGCTGCTTGGGGCGCAGGGCAAGGCACTGGAGGCGGCGATGACCGCTTGCGCCCGCCCGGATGCGGACGTTTCGAAGTTCACGGTGGTCTTGTCGTTGAACGCTGACGGCTCGACCGAAGCAAGCTGGCTCCAGGGGACGACAGCGCTGGCAAAGTGCGTGCAATCGGAACTGGCCGGTGCCGGGCTTGCGGGTCGCTGGCCTACGCCTTTCTACACATCGTTCGAGCTGTCGTTCGATAAGCCCTGAAGGTTGTAGGCATCAACGTCGTTGCTCTCCTGATGGCGCTGTCGTTCTTGCGCCAGACGCCCCGCTTGCCGCCTGACGATTCGCCCAAGCCCATGCCGGTGCCTGACACCGCTTAAGCGTCCCGACGGCACGCACGCCGCGGGCTGTGTCGCGGGAAGTGCTGCCTTACGCCGCTGCGAGCTCTTGGGTCCCGGTATGCCGAAAGCTGGATAGCCGGATTGCAGTCATCCACCCGCTGCCCTACCGCGTGGGCGGATACGGTTTGTCCCGCAACAACGCCGCCAGGTGCGCCGCGTTGCACGCCTGCGTCTGGATCGCCCCGGCCAGCGCCTTGGGTGTCTGGTCGAGGTCGATGTAGTTCTTCTTGTGCATGGCCTCGCCTACCCAATAGGTCGAGCTGCCGCCCGGGATGGTGAAGCCGACGTCGGCCAATGCCTGGTAGAGCTCGGCGGTGACGTGGTGGGCGCCGTCCTCGTTGCCGACGACGCTGACGATGGCGACCTTGCCGAAAGTGGGGTAGATGCCGTGCTCGTCGATTTCGCCGAATACGGCATCGAGCCGTTCCAGCACGCGCTTGGCGATACTGGAGGGCTGGCCCATCCAGATCGGAGTGGCGAGGACGAAGATGTTCGCCTCGTCGATGCGCTTGCGGATCGATGGCCATGCATCGCCCGGGCCTTCGTCGGTTTTCACGCCTGGCTTGATGTCGTGGTCGACCGCGCGCTCGTAGGCGGTGCTTACGCCGTAGCCGTCGAGTGCGCGCAGCACCTGATCGAGCAGCTTCTGGGTCGAGGACGGCTGGTTGTCGCGCTTGAGCGTGCAGTTGAGGCCGAAGGCGGAGAGCATGGCGGCTCCTTGGGCAAGCGGGTCCTCCAGTCTGCGCGTGAGGGTGTCGAGTCGGAGTCGGCGCGGCGGGCCTGGTCCTTTCACAATTGGCAGAAGACCTCGGCCATCGCCGAGTCGTCGCGCCTGTAGTGCGGACCGGGACCGTCGAAGTGTCCTTCCAGCAAGGCCAGATCGGCGATCCCGGCCACGTCGAACAGTCGCTCGGATGGCTCGCCGCCGTTGATCTGCCGTCCGCGCAGCAGTTCGGTGCCGCGGTGTCCCCTGCCGTGGCACTGCGGCTCCACGACGCGCAGGCTGCCGTGGTAGACGAAGCGCACGGGCCGTCGTTCGCGAATGGCCTGGTCGATGAGGAGGCTGGGCATGGGGTGTTTCGGGCATATCAATCGGGTGGCCAGACGCAAGCCTGCACCCGGCTGCGTGGAAACCGAGTCACCCCGCCGGCGAAACGGTCTCGACCGGCTCAGTCACTGGACGCAACCAGCGGCCGCGAAGCCAGCGCTCGCACGGCATCGACCAGCACCGCGCGATCAGCACGCCCAGCATCCAGCATGCGGCGAACGCCGGCAGATACCACAGGAAACCGGTACGCGCGTCGGCGCCGCTCCAGCGATACAGCCGCATCAGCGCGAACACCACGAACATATGGCTGAGGTAGATCTCATAACTGAGCCGGCCCCAGCTGCACACCCAGCGCAGGCCGCGAGGTACGGGCGGCGGCGCGCTGCGGAAGGCGAGCAGCAACGCCAGCGTCGAGCCAGTGAGCAGCAGCATCACGCCCTCGTGCAGCAACGGCCACAGCCAGTGGCCGCCCAGCGTGGCGCCAAGTAGGCCGAGCGCACCGCTCCAACGCAGCAGGCGGACGGTGCGCGGCGACACCGGCGCGCCGCGGGCGAACCACAGCGCACCGAGCACGCCGGTAGCGATCGCCGCCATGCCCGGCAGATAGGCCTTCTCCTGCCAGATCTCGTTGCCGTCCAGTGCACCGCGCGTCCACGGCAGCGACAGCGCCAGCAGGAGCAGCAGCGGTACCAGCGCCCAGGTGCGCCTGACCAGCAGGCAAACCAGCGGAAAGCCCAGGTAGAAGGCCTCCTCGATCGACAGCGACCAGAGCACGTCCCAACTGCCCGGCAGATAGCCGGTCTGGCCTTCATACCAGTTCAGGTGCAGTCCCAGCGCGGCGATCAGCGCGCCGCCCAGCGACTGCCCGGGGCGATGGATGGTGTAGTCCGCCACGCCCAGGCCATGCAGCGCGGCCAGCACCGCCAGCAGCGCAACCAGGCAAGGCACGATGCGGGCGAAGCGGCGGGCGTAGAAGACGCCCGGCTCGATCCGCGCCAGGCTGCCCCAACGCTCCAGCGCGTTGCCTGCGATCAGGAAACCGGAGATCACGAAGAACACGAAGACCGCTTCGTAGCCGTTGTAGTTGAGCGCCTGCAGCAACCGTACCGGCAGCACGTCCGCCAGCGCGGAGGCCTTCAGCGGGAGGCGCATCGGTAGACCCAGGTGGTTGAGCAGCACGAACACGATCGCCAGCCCGCGCAGCAGGTCGATGCCTGCATTGCGCGGAGCGGCCGCATGGCGAGGCTCAGCCATAGCGCTTGAGCTCACCCTCGTCCTTGAGGCTGAACGGGGTGAAGTGGGTGTGCTCGTCGTAGGTGTCCACGCCTTCGCGCGACTTGAGGAAGCCGACTACCGCATAGGTGAGCGGCGTGAACACCACTTCCACCGCGACCTTCATCGCCCAGTTGAAGGCGATCACCTTGACGATGGTCTGGCCTTCCCAGATGCCGGTGAAGGCGATCGGGTAAAACGTCAGGCTGTCCACGCCCTGCCCCACCAGGGTCGAGCCGATGGTACGCGTCCACAGCATGCGGCCGCGCGTCCATATCTTCATGCGCGCCAGCACGAAGGAGTTGGCGAAGTCGCCCAGCCAATAGGCAATGATGGATGCCAACGCGATGCGCCAGGTGCCACCGAAGACGATTTCCAGCGCCGGCTGCAGTTGCGCATTGAACGGCTCGCCCGGGCTCGGCGGCATGTGGATGATCGCCTGCGACATCGCCGTGGCGAACAGCATGGCGCCGAAGCCCGCCCAGATCGCGCGTCGCGCCCGGGCGTAGCCGTACACCTCGGTGAGCACGTCGCCGAAAATGTAGCTGGCCGGGAAGAACAGGTTGCCGGCGCCGAAGGACAGCGCGCCCAGTACCGGCAGCGTGATCGTGCAGACCTTGGCCGGCCCGATCAGGTTGGAACACAGCAGCACGGCGACCATGCCGCCGACCAGCAGGTCGTAGTAGCGGAAGCCGCGCATCGGTGCGGCGGGTGTGGATGCGTCCATCGGGCCCCCTGGCGTGTGGCAACGGCGCAGGATAGCGTCAAGCGAGTCTTGGCCGCTGCGGTGCGGAACTCAGGGCCTCGCAACGGCGGCTGATTCCTCGCGCAGCACGATCACCCCGTCCAGCACCTTCGACCAGTCGAGCGTATACGGCGTGCCGTAGGCCAGGGCACGCCCGGAAACCTTGCCCAATGCCCGCAGCTGGCCGCGGTCGAGAAAGCGCAGCGGGGCCCGCTCCGCACGCGCATACGCCACCGCCTCCAGACTACCGGGCGCTGCAGGAACTAAGGTATGCGCAGGGCCTCGACCGCCGACTTGGCCGTAGCTGCCCGCCAAGGCGCTAAAACCCACGGCAGCCGCGTGATCGCCGAAGCTGGCGTGCACATAGCTGCCGAACGGCCGCACGCCCGGCCTTGCACCCTCCAGCGATCTGGCCGCGTGTACGCTCGCGCACCATACGATGAAGCGGGTGCCTGCCGGCCAGCTTGCGCGTATGCGCTCCAGGTTGGCGTACATCGCGCGGTCGCGAAGGCCGCCGGGGTCACCGTCGGCGAACGCCAGGTAGTCGGCGTACGAATCGACCATCGCCCGCACGTCCGGTAAGGCGCCAGCGGGCCGTGCATCGAGCGCCACGCGGATGTCCCGGAGGCAGCCACGCAACTGGCCCAGGGCGCGGCCATCGAACGGATGGGCGTCGTCATACGTCCACCGATCATGGCGCCCGATGAGCTGCTCGCAGGTGCGCCGGCGGCTGCCGGCCAGCACCCCCGCCAGCACCTGGGGCAGCCGCTGCTGCGCGTAGTACGCCGTGATACCGCCGACCTGGGGGTCCAAGCCAGCGACGTAGATGCGGCCCTCCCTGGTCTCCTTGAACAGCCAATCCGCCAGCGGCGCAAAGGACGGATAGCGCGACCAGAGCGCCCCGATCGCGTCGGCGAGTTGCTGGCGGGTGCCCGAGCCCGCGGCCAGGCTGCGCTGTGCCGCGAGCATGTCGTAGAACTGGCTTTCGAACACCACGCCCCGGAAACCGCACTGGGCGACCAGTCGTTCGACCAGTAGGGACTTCACCTGGAGCGTCGTGGCCGCGGCATGGTTGGCGTCCTCGCCGAGCAGCACCACGTCTCTCGAGCACAACGCGTGGATGACGGGGTCCAGTGGCGACGCGGCTGGCGCCGTGTGCGCCCACGACGCCGTCGCCACGATGAAGCACAGGAGGGCCAAGCTCAGTCGCATGCGCATTCCCTTGCAGTTCGCCGACGCCGACGCCGGGCCATTATGGCGGGTCAGTCCTCGCGTTCGCCTTGACCGGGGAACAGCACGTCGGTGAAGCCAAACTTGGCGAAGTCGGTGATGCGCGAGGGATACAGGCGCCCGATGAGGTGGTCGCATTCGTGCTGCACCACGCGGGCATGGAAGCCCTCGGCGGTGCGATCGATCGGCTGGCCCTTGGGGTCGATGCCCTGGTAGCGGATCAGCGTGAAGCGGCTCACCGCACCGCGCAGGCCCGGGACCGACAGGCAGCCTTCCCAGCCTTCTTCCATGTCGTGCGAAGCCGGCGTCACCAGCGGATTGAGCAGGATCGTGCGCGGCACGGGTGGTGCGTCGGGATAGCGCTCGGCATGGTCGAAGCCGAAGATCACCAGCTGCAGGTCCACGCCGATCTGCGGTGCGGCCAGGCCGACGCCTCCGGCCGCTTCCATGGTGTCGAACATGTCCTGGATCAGCTGATCCAGCTCGGCGCTGCCGACCATCCCGGGTGGCACGGCGGGGGCGATGCGCGTCAGGCGCGGGTCGCCCATCTTGAGGATGTCGCGGATCATCGGGGCCTCGCGGTGGATGTCGATACGGGTTTGGAATGCGCAGGGCGGGTTTCAGCCAAGCGCCCGATGCGCCACTGGTGGGCTGAAGCCCATCCTGCGCAAGCGGTCAGCGACTGCCGAAGACTTTCTTCAGCAAATCGGTGGTGCGTGCGGCCGGATTCTTGCGGATGGACTGTTCCTGCTCACCGATCACGGTGAACAGGCCATTGAGCGTCTGCGCGGTGACGTAATCGTCCAGGTCCAGCGGGTTGCGCTTGTCGTCGTTGCCGCCCAGCGCGCCGAGCACG